>DAHWJK010000264.1:0-6189 GCA_027344185.1 Thiobacillus sp. | reverse complement strand
TGCTCGCTGGTCGCGGCGACCTGTTGCTCGGTGCGCTTGATCTGGCCCTTGAGCGCCTGGTTTTCGGTTTCGAGCATGTTGAGGCGTGTTTCCAGCGCCTGCAGACGCGCCTCCATTCCGGTATCGGCGAGCGCCGGCGGATTCAGGGTCGACAGGACGGCCGCGGCGAGCGCGGTGCGGATCAATGGGTACTTCATGGTGACTCCCTTTCGTTCGTTTGAAAAAGGGCTGGCTGGGGCGGGTGCCCGTGGCTGGCGGGTTGAAAATCAGGTGACGTGTGTCCGGCCCTGCCGCTGCGACGTGCGGGCGGGACGGCGGCGGCCCAGGCGGACGTGGAGCAGCCCGGCCAGCGGCAGCGCCAATCCGGCGACCCAGTGGGCGGGCGGTAGCCAGGTTTCGCTGGCTTCGGAGACGAAGTAATACAGCGCATAGCCGGTGGCGGCGAGCCACAGCAGCCAGACCTTCATCGCCAGCCCGGAGCGGCGGTTCCTGCCGAGCTGCCAGGCGCGGCGGGCGTGGACGGGCAGCACCGAGCCGACGGCCACCAGCGCGGCGAAGCCCGCCAGTCCGTGCAGGCGCAGCCACCAGGCTTCCAGCGGATGGGCGGCGTCGCCGAATTCGCCCGCCACGCGCAGGAAATAATGAAACACCAGCCACAGCGCGCCCGATCCCCAGAGGGCGAGGAAGATCGCGTACAGCGCGCGCTTGTGGCGGGTGCCCAGACGGATAGGCTGGGGGAAATGCGTCATGCGGCGGCGGCCTCCGGGTCGGGCAAACGCAGGTCGCGCCAGCCGTCGGGGCCGGACGCGCGCGCGCGGCAGTGGCCGGGCGCGCCGGGATCGGCGTCGAGCACGAGGGCGTGGGCGCCGAAATGCCGCAGCGCGGCGAGCGCCCCTGCGGGGTCGGCGTACACCACCTTGGTGAGCGCGTCGGCAACCGCGCAGCGGCCGGCCAGCACGCTCACGCTGCGGCCGCCGGCGCAGGGCTGGCGGGTGGCGGCGTCGATCAGCGGAGATACCGTGCGGCCGCGCACCCGGCGTGCGGCGTAATAGGTGGCCGAGGTGGCGACGGCGCCTTCGCCCAATTGGCACAGCGGCAGCAGGCGGGTCGCCGCGTGCGGGTGGCGCACGTGGATTGCTTCCTCGACGCCGCCGAACAGCCGCAGGTCGCCGCCGGCGTTGACCCGGCCGGTCGCCACGCCGGCCGCCTGCAGCGCGCGGATCGCGCAGTCCACCGCATAGCCCTTGGCGATGCCGCCCAGGTCGAGATGCAGCGGTCGGGCCAGCCGCACGCGGTCGCCGGGCAGGAGCTCGATGTGCCGCCAGTTCGCCTCCGGCGCGGGCTGCGCGAACCCGGCGTGGCGCGGCAGATAGCCGTGCCGCACCAGTTCCGGCGCGACGCTGACGTCGAAGCCGCCGCCGCTCGCCTCGGCCACCTCGCGGGCGAGCGCGAGCACCGCCCAGGTGTGCGGATGCACCGCGACGCAGTCCGCGCCCGCGCGGTTGAGGCGCGACACGTCGGAGACGGGATCGTGGTAGCTCATCCGGTCATGGACCGTCTGCACCGCCGCGAAGGCGCGGTCGATGGCGTCGTCGAGCGCCGCAGCCGGCGCGCCGCGGACGGCGATCTAGACCAGCGTGCCGAGGAGCGGGCGCGCGCGCGTGCGGGCGTGGCTGTACGCTGCGGTCGACGGGGCGCGGGCGGCGCAGCTCATTTCAGCGCGGCAGCGTGCAGCGCCAGGATGCGCCGCACCCCCTCGCTGATGTGCTTGCACGACAGCGTGGCGCCGCTGATGTTCTGGATGTCCTGGTCCAGCCTGAGCGGCGCGCCGTGCGTCTTGCCGTTGAACTGCGCGCGCCAGTTGGGGTTGCGCACCTCGCGGCCGTGGGTTTCGCGGTAGTCGAGGATTTCCACCCCGCGCACCGCGCCGGCGGCGTCGAGCGCGACGGCATAGGTGATGAACTCGTGCTTGCCGTACACCTCGTCCTGCACCACCCAGCCGACGTGGGTGCCGTTTTCGGACACTTTCCACACCGGCTGCCGGGCGTAGCGCATGCGCACGCCGGCGGCCTTTTCGACGAAGGCCTTCTGCTCGGCGGTGAGAAGAAAGGGCATCGGCGCGAAACTGTCGGCCTGCGGGAAGAACAGCTTCTGCGCCTGCCCGATGTCGAGGTACTGCACCGCAAAGGCCGGTGCCGCGACGAAGGAGGCAAGCGCCGGGGCGATCAGCCAGACGGGGGAATGTCGCATCGCCGTCGCCTCAGAAGTTGTAGCCGAGCTTGAAGCGCAGCTCGTGCTTCGTTTTCTCGATCAGGTGCAGGCTGTCGTCGGCCTGGTTGATGTACTGCTCCTTGCCGCCTGCGAGCTGCTCGAACCAGGTCAGCGTGGCCCACCATTTCTCGCCGCCGTAGTGGATCGAGGGGCCGGCGAACACGCTCCAGCGCTCCTGCCCGACCTCGGTTTCGAATTCGGTTTCGTACAGGGCCTCGGCGCCGACATACCAGTTGGGGGCGAAGCGGTAGGCCGCGCCGCCGCCCAGCTTGAACTCGATTTCCATTTCCGGATCGGTCGGCCACTCGAAGCTCGCCGAGGGGTCGCCGGTGAGGGCCTGCATTTCGGCGTCGGCGCCGGCCTGTGTGGCGGCGTCGAGCGCGGCGCGTTTGGCGTAGGTGCCCTCCAGGCCGGTATTCAGCATGAGCGAGAGCTGGTCCTCGAGCAGCAGCTTCTGCAACTGCAGGCCGAGTTCGAATTTGGTGACGTCCTTGTCCTTGCCGGAATGCGGGTCGAGCCAGCTCTGCTGGAGCGAGAACGTGGTCGACAGGCCGAGCCCGTCCTTGGCGGGCGAGAGGAAGTTGTACTTGAGCCTGGCTTCGACGCCCGATGCCTTGATCCCGTAGCTTTCGGCGCCGGGCATGTAGCCGTCGATCACGAGCCCGCTTGCGTCGATCGACTGGCCCTTGAGCTCGATGCCGCCCGTCAGGCGATGGGTCAGGCCGTATTCGTACTCGGCCGTGTAATCGTGTGCGGTGTAATCGCCGCGGCCTTTGTCCCAGCGGCGGGTGGCGGTGAAGTAGGCGTCGCTTGCGCCCTGGGGCAGCGTTTCGGCGCCCGCGACGTAGCCCAGCAGGTTTTCGTCAGCCGCCGCAGGCAGCGCGATGAGGGCGGCGGCGAGCGCAGTCAGGCGCGCGGTGAGCTTGATGGCCATGGTGTTTCCTTTCGGTTCGACGGAGAAGTCCGATCAAGCTGGCTGGCGACACGCTGGCTGGCGAGGGGGGTATTGAAAAGCCGCGTCGCGCGGGCGACGCGGGGATGAGCGATGCGGAACGCGTCATCGGCGGATCACCCACACATGACGCGCCACGCTGTGTTCCAGCGCGAGTTCGACTTCGTCGATCATCACGAGGGTCATCGGGCGCTGCTGCAGCACGACCAGCGGGCGGCCGGGCGCGAGGCCGTAGGCCACCAGCTGTTCGCGCTGGGTGGGATCGATGGCCTCGTCGAGGGCATCGACGCGCGCCCGGACGCCGGGCAGCAGAAAGCCGAGCGGCACGCGGGCGGAGTGATCGCGCGCGCTCATGCCCACACCGCCCGCAGCAGGTGGTTGAGCAGCCCGCCGATCAGGAAGGCGAAGGGGATGATGAGCGCCAGCATGGCGGCGGCGATTTTCAGTCCCTGCTCCTTGACGATCATCATCACGCTGGCGATGCACGGCACGAACAGGGTGATGGTGACCATGCCGACCACCGCCTGGATGGGGCTGAGCGAGTGGCTCAGCGCGAACAGGCCGGTGGCGCCGAAATCGCGCCGCAGAAAGCCCATCACGAAGGCGGCGCTGGCCTCCTTTGGCAGCCCCAGCCAACCCGACACCAACGGCTCGCCGGCGCGGATGATGGCGGGCAGCGCACCGAACTGATCCAACAGGAACATGATGAGGGTGCCGAGCAGGAACAGCGGGATGACCTCGATCAGATACCACTTCAGACGACCTACAGTTTTCTTGGCGACGTTGCCCAGCAGCGGCAGCCGGATGGGCGGCATTTCGGTGACCAGCGGGATGCGCCGGCCGGGAATCAGCTTGGCGGCCAGAAAGCCTGCCAGCATCAGCACGGCAAACATCGACACCACCCAGATCAACAGCGCCGAAAACGAAATCCCGCCGAGCAGGCCGAGCACCACCCCCAGCTGCGCCGAGCAGGGAATCGCCAGCGCCATCAGAAAAATGGTAATGAGGCGCTCGCGCGGGCTGTGCAGGATGCGCGTGGTGAGCGTGGCCATGGTCACGCAGCCGAGCCCCAGCACCATCGGCAGCACTGCGCGGCCGTTCAGGCCAATGAGCGAGAACAGGCGGTTGGCCAGTATCGACAGCCGCGCGAAATAGCCGGAGTCTTCCAGCAGGCCGAAGGCGATGAAGAAGGTGGTGACGATGGGCAGGATCAGCGCCAGCGCGTAGGTCATGCCCATCGTCCACAGGCCGTACTGGCCGACCAGCAGGTCGGCCAGCCAGCCGATCTGGATGTGCTGCCGGACGAAGCCGGTGATGGCGGGATTGAGATACGCGCCGAACAGGGTTTCCTCCATCAGCCCGACCAGTGTGCCGGCGCCGAACACGCCGACGAATTCATACACGGCAAACAGCACGCCGAGCAGGATCGGCCACGCCCACACGCGGTGGATCACCCACTGGCCGATGCGGTGCGCCAGCAGCGGGCTGGATCGTGCGCTGCGCTGGGTGACGCGTGCGGCGAGCGTGCCGGCGGCTTCGCCGCGTTCGTGCGCCAGCGCCGCGGGCGTGGTGCCGCGGGCATGGACGGCATCCCGGATGGCGGCGAGTTCGGCGCAGGCGTCGCCCGCCGTTTCCCGCAGCCAGGCCTCGACTTCGCTGTCCTGCCCCAGATACAGGATCGCCAGTCCGCGCGCGGCCAGCCGCGGGTGCGGCGCGCGGGCGGCGATCCACGCCGCCAGCTCGGCAATCGCGGCTTCGGCGGTGGCGTCGTAATGCAGCAGCGGCTGCAGCAGGCGCGCCTGCGCCAGCTGATGGGTGAGCTGCGCGATCCCTTCGCCGCCGGTGGCCACGGTGGGGACGACCGGGATGCCGAGCGCATCGGACAGCGTCGGGGCATCGACCGTCACCCCGCGCGCGCCGGCCTCGTCGTGCATGTTGAGCGCCAGCACGGCGGGCACGCCGAGTTCGGCCAGCAGCGTGGTGAGCGTCAGCGTGCGGCGCAGGTTCTTGGCGTCGCCCACCTGGATCACCGCGCGCAGGGGCTCGTGCAGCAAGGCGCGCATGGTGGCGCGCTCGTCGTCGCTGCGCGCCGGCAGCGTCAGTACCCCGGGGGTGTCGACGAGGTCGATCGCCGCATCGAATCGCGCCGCTGCGCGCGCCACCTCGACCGTGGTGCCGGGATAGTTGGAGACATTGACGTACGCCCCGGTGAGCCGATGGAACAGCACGGATTTACCGACATTGGGGTTGCCGACGAGGGCGATGGCAGTAAGGGTCATGGATAGCTCGAAGCTGGCGGGTTAACGAACGGAAGCACCCGGATCGGTGACGAAGCCAAGCTTGGTCAGTCCGGCACGTGCGGCGTCGGCCATGATTTGGGCGACATGCCTGTAGGCAAGTTCGCCGTCGGCGCGAATATGGATTTCAGGCGGCGGCGTCTGCGTAGCAGCCAGATCCATGCGCGCCTTCCAGGCGGCCGGATCGACCGGATCGGCATTCCAGTACACCGCGCCGTCGGCCTGGATCGACAGTTGGATCGTTTCCGGTTTCACCTCGTTCGACCGACTCGACGCTTGCGGCAGGTCGACCTTGACCGCGTGCGTCATCAGGGGCGCGGTGATGATGAAAATCACCAGCAGCACCAGCATCACGTCGATCAGCGGAATCATGTTGATTTCCGCGTTGTCGCCTTCGCCGGCCTCGTTCGTAAGTCCGCCGAAGGCCATCACGCGCTCCTGGCCACGGGCGCGGCGTAGATGCGTTCCTCGTCCTTGCGGACGCGTGTGTTGTTGCGCACGCCGGTCGACATGAAGGCGAACAGGTCATGCGCAAAGCCGTCGAGTTCGTTCAAGATCATCCGGTTCGAGCGGTTGAAGAAGTTGTAGGCGAGCACGGCAGGAATGGCGACCGCGAGCCCCAGCGCGGTCATGATCAGCGCCTCGCCGACCGGTCCGGCGACCTGGTCG
>DAHWJK010000219.1:0-11276 GCA_027344185.1 Thiobacillus sp. | reverse complement strand
CCCGATGGACGACATGGAAGCGATGGAGTTTCTGGTCGACAAGATCCGCGCCGCCAAGAACAACGCGGACTTCTTCGATTCGATGCGGCGCGGCTAAAAGCCGGCCGGGCGCACGCAGGCGCTGCCTGCGGATTCACCTTTCTGCGCCCCAGCAAACCCCTGATTGAATGAACGGCCCGGGCTAGCTCTGCGCCGGCCGCGGCTTGTGCCAGCGCCCGCCCGCCGGCCAGCAGCAGGTCGGCCTCCTGCGGCCCCCAGGTGCCCGGCTCATAGGCATAGGCCGGGTCGCGATGCGACAGCACCCGCTCCACCACATTCCACGCCGCCTCCACCGCGTCCTGCCGCGCGAACAGCATCGCCTCGCCGTCCAGCGCATCGCCGAGCAGACGCTCGTAGGCGCTCATCTCGTCCGGGTGGTCGTTGCAGACATACAGCTCCACCGGCCGCCCCACCATCCGGTCGCCGGCGTTCTTGGTGCGGGCGCCCAGCGCGATCGACACCGTCGGGGACAGCCGCATGCGCAGGTAATTGGGCGCCAGCGGCCCGGACTCGGAAAGGGCGAACACGCGCTGCGGCGGCAGCTGGAATTCGGCGCGGATCTCGGTGGTGGTGACCGGCAGCTTTTTGCCGGTGCGCACAATGAAGGGCACGCCCGCCCAGCGCCAGGTATCGACAAAAAAACGCACCGCGGTGAAGGTTTCGGTGTCCGATCCGCGCGCGACGCCCTGCTCGTTGCGGTAACCCTCGTACTGCCCGCGCACGATGTCGCCGGGTTCGAGCGGGCGGATGGCCTTGAGCAGCTTGGCCTGCTCGTCGCGGATCGCCTCGGCGCTGGTGCCCAGCGGCGGCTCCATGGCCAGCAGCGCCAGAATCTGCAGCAGGTGGTTCTGCAGCACGTCGCGGATCGCGCCGACGGAATCGTAGAAGCGTCCGCGTCCCTCGACGCCGAAGTTTTCCGCCATCGTGATCTGGATCTGGCGGATATGGTTGCGGTTCCAGATCGGCTCGAGGAAGGAATTGGCAAAGCGGAAATAGAGGATGTTCTGCACCGCTTCCTTGCCGAGGTAGTGATCGATGCGGAAGATGCCCGACTCCGGCAGCGCCTCGTGCAAGGTGGCGTTCAGCGAGCGCGCCGACTCGAGGTCGCGCCCGAAGGGTTTTTCGACCACCACGCGCGCATTGTCCGCACAGCCCGCGCCGGCCAGCCCGCGCACCACCACGGGAAACATCGACGGCGGAATCGCGAAGTAGTGCAGCGGCCGTTGCCGGTGCTCGAGGGCGCGCCGCAATGCGTCATAGGTGGCGGGGTCTTCGTAATCGCCGTTGACATAGGTGAGCAGGCTGGCGAGGTTGCGAAACACCGATTCGTCCATGCCGGCGCTGCCAAATTCGGTGATGCCGGCATGGGCATGGGCGCGCAGGCGTTCCAGGTCCCAGCCCGGCGAATGCGCGACGCACAGGATGGGGGGCAGGGTGCGGCCATGCCGCAGCATGTCGTACAGCGCGGGAAAGATCTTGCGCCGGGCCAGGTCTCCGGTGGCGCCGAACAGAACCAGTGCGTCGGAGGAAAGCTTGTCGGCCATGACATAACCCGTTAAGTAGGAGGTGCTCCAATCATAAACGACTCCCCGAAGCCTTTTTTCGCAGGATGGCGGGCGCAGGCCGCCGAAAGGTCCGGACGCCATCCAGCTTGATTCTGCCTGCCAGATCCCCTATACTCCCGCGTTCTCCGAATTCAACCCTTTAAGGAATTGCCATGAAAGCCGGCATTCACCCCGATTACAACGAAGTGACCGTGACCTGTTCCTGCGGCAGCACGTTCGTAACCCGCTCCACGCTGGGCAAACCCGCCCTGCATGTGGAAGTCTGTTCGTCCTGCCACCCGTTCTACACCGGCAAGCAGAAGATCGTCGACACCGCGGGCCGCGTCGAGAAATTCCGCCAGCGCTACGGCATGAAATCCACCGCGGCTTGAAGCCTGGCGGGCGGGCGTGAAAAAGCGGCTTCGGCCGCTTTTTGCATTTTTGCGGCGCGCCGACGGTATCATTGCGCGCATGCCGATCAGGAGGAAGCCGTTGTGACAGTCAGGACTGTTCGCCGCATCGCTGCCATTGCACTGGGTGCCCTGGCGCTGACCCATTGCGCGCAGAACCCCGTCACCGGGGACAAGGACTTCGTGCTGATGTCCGAGCAGCAGGAAATCCAGCTCGGCGCACAGGCCCACCAGGACGTGCTGCAGGAATACGCGGCGCTCGAGAACCCGGCGCTGCAGGCCTATGTGAATGGCGTCGGCCAGCGGCTGGCGCAGCAGAGTCATCGTCCGCAGCTGAAATGGCATTTCACCGTCGTCGACAGCCCCGACGTCAATGCCTTTGCCCTGCCCGGCGGCTACGTCTACATCACGCGCGGCCTGATGGCCTACCTGAATTCCGAGGCGGAGCTGGCCGGCGTGATCGGCCACGAGATCGGCCACGTCACTGCGCGGCACGGCGTGCGCCAGCAAAGCGCCGCGACCGCCGCTGGCGTGGGCGCGGTGCTCGGCTCGATTCTGGTGCCCGGGCTCAACAACCAGGGCGGCGCGACGCTGCTGCAAACGCTGGCGCAGGCCTGGACCGCAGGCTACGGCCGCGAGCACGAACTGGAATCCGACCGTCTCGGCGCCGAATACCTGGCGAAGAGCGGCTACAGCCCGCAGGCGATGATCGACGTCATTGGCGTGCTGAAAAACCAGGAGTTGTATGCCGCCGATCAGGCTCGCCGCGACGGTCGCCCGGTGCGCACCTACCACGGCACCTTCGCCACCCATCCCAGCAACGACGCGCGTCTGCAGCAGGTGGTGGCAGAGGCGAACCAGTACAGCGTTGCCCGTCCGCGCGAAGGGCGCACCGCGTATCTGCAGAACATGGCGGGCGTCTATTTCGGCGACAGTCCCGATCAGGGCCTTGTACGCAACAACATGCTGCTGCACCCGAAGCTCGGCCTGGCGATCCAGTTTCCGCCTGGCTGGCGGGTGCAGAACCGCCCCGACCGCGTGCTTGCGCTGAGCCCCAAAGGCGACGCGCTAGTCGAGCTGCGGCAGGGTCCGAAAAACGACAAGCCGCTGGAGACGCTGCAGAGAGGCGTCAAGCTCGACGCCGGCGCGCGCTACGACAGCGGCAGCCTCAGCGGCTATCCGGCCGCCTTTGCTGCCGGCGCGCAGCAGGGGCGACCGGTGGTGGTGGCGGCGGTGGTGTTCGACGGTACCCAGTACCTGATCGGCGGCATGGCCTGGGACAAGGCGGTCTACGAGCGCGAGCGCAACGCGCTCAGGGGCGCGATCAACAGCTTCCGTGCAATCACGCCCGAGGAACGGCAGACGGCCCGGCCCTATGTGCTGAAGCTGATTACCGCCCAGCCCGGCATGACCATGGCCGGGCTTGCGCAGCAATCCCCGCTGGGGGCCGAAGCCGAAAGCCAGCTGCGGCTGATCAATGCCCTTTACCCCAGCGGCGAGCCCAAGCCGGGTCAGCGCCTCAAAATTGTTCAGTAAGCGCGCGTTCTCCCTTTCGCAGCTGGGTCTGCTGCTGCTGTGCGCCGCCTGGCTGCTGCCGGGTCTGGTGGGGCACGCGCCGTGGAAGGGTGGCGACGGCGGCCATTTCGTCAAGCTGTGGCTGCTCGCCACCGGCGCGCTGTCGTCCGACGCTGCCGTGCCGCCGCTGTATTACTGGGTGGCGAGCGCCACCGCATGGCTGACCTCGCCACTGCTGGCGCTGCACGACGGCGCGCGATTGGCCTCGGGACTGTTCATCACGCTGGCGCTGTTTTTCGTCGCGCGTACCGCACGCGTCCTGTATGGCAGCGAGACGGGTTGGGCGGCGGCGCTGACCCTGCTGGGCTGTATCGGCCTCCTGGTGCGCGGCCATGAGCTCAATGCCGCGACCGCCCAGTTCGCCGCCGCCGCCATCATGCTCTACGGCATCGCCACTCTGCCCCGCGATGGCCGCGGGTGGTCGGGCGCCGCCGCGCTGGGCGGCGGCGCGGTGCTGATGCTGTTGGCGGGGGGCACGGCGGAAGCGGGGTTGTTTCTTGTGATTGCCGCGTTGCTGCAGGGCGTGCTGGGAGAGTACCGCAGCCCGCGCGCCCGCCGTGCGCTGGTCTGGGGCCTCGCCGGCGCGCTGCTGGCCGGCGCCGCCTGGGTGGCGTTCTCGGCCGTGCAGGACCGGCCGTGGCACACGTTCAGTATGCAGCGCTGGCAGGGGGGCGACGGCCTCCGCCCCGGCTATTACCTGAGCATCCTCGGCTGGTATGCGTGGCCGGCGTGGCCGCTGGCGGCGTGGGCGCTGTACCGGGGTCGTCGCCAGTGGCGCACGCCTGGCATTGTGCTGCCGCTGGCCGCACTGGCAGGCCTGCTCGGCCTGTACGCCTTCGATGCGCAGCCCGGCGAGGAGCAGGGTCTGGTTCTGCTGCTGCCGCTGGCGCTGCTGGGCGCGGCCGGCCTGTTCACGCTGCGGCGTGGCGCGGCCAACGCCCTGTTGTGGTTCGGGCTCATGCTGTTCGGTTTTCTCGCGCTGGTGCTGTGGGTCTACTGGAGTGCGCACGACCTCGGCATGCCGACACGGCTGGCGGCACGGCTCACCCGGCTGGGTATGACCGAAGTCGGCACGTGGCGGCCGTGGACGCTGGTGTTGGGTCTCGCCGTCACGCTGGTCTGGGTGGCCTTTCTCAGCCGCGTCGAGCGCTCGCCGCTGCGCCCCATACTGGTGTGGACCGGCAGCATGACCTTTGTCTGGGTGCTGCTGATGGCGCTGTTTCTGGCCCCGCTCGACCGTCGCCTGTCCTACGTCAGCGTGGCGGCCGAGCTGGCGAAACGGGTGCCGGCCGCCGCCTGCATCCAGTCGTACCAGGTGCGCAGCGAACAGCGCCTGCTGCTGATCTATCACAGCGGCCGCCAGCTGGTTCCGGCCGATGTCGGCTGCGACTGGCTGCTGGTGGAGACCCGCCGCCGGGAGGCCGAGCCGCATGTCGGGGACGACTGGATCAAGCGGTGGGAGGGCGCCCGTCCGGGCGACCGCTCCGACCGTTTTCATCTTTATGCCCGCCACTAAGGGGCTCGACAAAACGCGCGTCGCCGCCGTCATTCTGGCCGGCGGCCAGGGCCTGCGCATGGGCGGCGTCGACAAGGGCGTGCTGAACTATCAGGGCCACCCGCTGATCGAATGGGTGCTTGCCGCGCTGGCGCCGCAGGTCGGGCAGCTTGTGATCAGCGCCAACCGCAATCTCGATGTCTATGCGGCCTACGGCTACCGCGTGTTGCCCGACACCCTGCCTGATTATCCGGGCCCGCTGGCGGGGGTGCTGGCTGCGCTCGATGCAGTGGAGGCCGACTGGCTGCTGGTGGTGCCCTGCGATACGCCGCATCTGCCCGCCGACCTGGCCTTGCGCCTGCTGGGCGCGGCGCAGGTGGAGAGCGTGCCGCTGGCGGTGGCGGCAGACGCGGCGCGCGTGCATTACAGCTGCTTCATCGTACGCACCGACCAGCGCGACGGGCTTGCTGACTATCTGGCACGCGGCGAGCGTGCAGTGCGTCATTGGCAGGCGGGGCTGGCTTCGACGGCAGTCCGTTTCGATGCGGCCTGCTTTGCCAACATCAATCAGCCGCGCGATCTGCTGTCCGATTGAATCACCACGGTGCTGCGTTGCGGCGCCCGGCTCGACGGCGTCATTTCACAATCAGGAGATATGCCATGAACACTGCTCTTCCCTCCCTTTTGCTTGCCGGCGCGGTGCTGTTGTGCGCGGCGCCTGCCGCGGCCGCGGAAAAAGCAGCGCCGTGGGGGCAGGCGACGCTGATAGAGCGGGCCTATATGCCGCAAAAAGTGGTCTACGACGTGGCCGTGTCGAGCACGGAGGAACTCGAAGGCGTGATCGACCGCGTGAGCTTTCTCAATAACATCTACCAGGCCAACCCGTTCGACTCCGCCATCGTGGTGGTGCTGCACGGCGACGAAATCCCGATGTTCGCGACGCGGAACCTGCGCAAATACCGCGAACTGATGGAACGGGCGCGCAGTCTCACCCAGGCGGGCCCGATCGAATTCCGCATGTGCGTGGTGGCGGCGCGCTCGCGCGGCTTCAAGCCGGCAGACATCCATGGCTTCGTGAAGATGGTGCCGATGGCGGACGCCGAGATTGTCAAACTGCAACGGGAGGACGGCTATGCCTACATGCGCTGAGTCACGCGGGCTGGTTCTGGCCTGCGCCCTGCTCGCCGGGATGCCGGCAGCGGCCGCAGCCCCGGTGGAAACGCCGTATGCAGCGGTCAGCCTGCCGTTCGAGCTGCTGCGGGTACCGGGCACGCCGGTCTATTACATCCAGGGCCTGTCAGGCGTGCCCGACTCGGTGAACCAGGGCCACACCTCGAATGCCGGCTTCGTGGTCACCGATGCCGGGGTGGTGGTGTTCGACGCGCTCGGCACGCCGGCGCTCGGTTACCGGATGCTGCAGCGCATTCGCGAAGTGACCGACAAGCCGATCAAATATGTCGTCGTCAGCCACTACCATGCCGACCACATCTATGGCCTGCAGGCTTTCAAGGAACACGGCGAATCTCCAGTGGTGCTCGCACAACGCGGCACCCTCGGCTACGCCAGCGGCACCGCGGACAGCCAGGGCGAGGATGGCGCGCGTCGCCTCGAGCAGCGCCGTCAGGCCCTGTTTCCCTGGGTGGACGAGAAGACCTACATCGTGGTGCCGGACGAGGTCTTCGACCAGGAAAAGCGCTTCGAGCTGGGGGGCGTCCAGTTCGAGATCCGCCACCTCGGGCCCGCCCACGCGCCGGGCGATTCCATCATGCTGGTGAAAAACTACGGCGTGCTGTTCGGCGGCGACGTGCTGTACGGGGGCCGCGTGCCCTTCCTCGACAGTCCCGAAACCGACATCGAGCGGTGGCTGGCCGGTCTGGATTACATCGCCGGCCTAAAAAATCAGGTGCGCTACATCATCCCCGGCCATGGCGCGCTGTCGAATGACGCCGGCCAGGTGGTGGCGGCCACCCGCGATTACATCCTGTACGTGCGCGCGGCGATGGCCCGGGCGGTCCGGGACTTTGTGCCCTTCGACGAGGCTTACCGCAACACCGACTGGTCGCGCTACGAAAAACTGCCCGCTTTCGAAGGCAGCAATCGTGGCAATGCCTACCGCATTTATCTGGACGAGGAAGCCCGTTCCCTGAAGAAATAGCCGGGCGGGGCGTCGGACTCGAGCCGCGCCCGGTCCCGGATCATTCGTGGGCGATTTTCTTGTCGGTGAACAGGTAGTCCCGCAGCTCCTTGTCGAAGCGGGGGTCCTTGCGGCGGATCCACTCCAGCACCATCGCCGCGTGTTCCTTTTCCTCGTCGCGATTGTGCCTGAGGATCGCACGCAATTCCGGATCCTTGCAGGCATCCATCCGCTGGTTATACCAGTCCACCGCTTCGAGTTCTTCCATCAGCGAAGTGATCGCGCGGTGCATGTCGCGCGTTTCCGCGCTGAGTTCTTCGATCGGTTCGTGATAACCCTCGTTCGACATGTGTCGTTCCCTTTGTTTGATTGCAGATAAAGTATCCGGCGAGTGCGGACGGTTTACTTGAAACGTTCGGTGGCTGAGCGCACCGCTTCGCTGACCGACTCCCAGGCCAGCTCGACGCCGGCCTTGAGGTCGCGCCAGGCGCTTTCGCTGGCGGACTCCACCTCATTCAGCTTGCCGCGCGCCTGGTCGCGCTTGCTGCGCAGGGCCTCGATCTGCTTGTGGTATTCGGCGCGGGCTTCCGCTTCGGCCTTGTGGGCAGCCTGATCGGCCTTTGCCGAGAGCGCATCGATATCGGCATTCCATTCGTCAAGCTTGGCGTGCATTTTTTTGACAAATTCGTCTTTGGTGCTCATGGGGTTTTCCTTTCAAGCGGGATACAACACCAGTGTAACGGGTCAGGCACGACTCCGCTCTCCGCGCGGCGGTGTCCGGCGGGGTTTTCCGGATTTCCCCCAAAACCGGCGGCTGTCAGGGTTCCTGGCGGTGCGATTCGTCGTCGCTGGCGGAAGGCGCTGGCTTGCGTTTGTGATCCCCCAGCTTGCCGAGCGTGCTGTCGAGCGAGCGCTTCATTTTCCGGGTGGCGCCGTCGATCGCCTGGTGCAGCGTACTGGCCTCGTCGGCGACCGCGATCGGCTGACGGCCGGCCACGCGCGCTTCCATCAGGCAGCGCTTGTCGTTTTCGCCGGCCTTTTGCCCGTTGCTGTCGCTGAGGTGGATTTCCACCCGGGTGACCTCGTTGCTGAAGCGGTCCAGAACCCTGCGGACCACATGTTCGGCGTGGCGGGCGAGGGCTTCGCGTCCGACAACGCTCTCATCGGTATTGAATTGCACTTGCATGGGCGTCTTCCGTGAATTGGGGCGGATTGAAATGCTTCAACGCTGTCCTGCCTGGCGGATCAGCATCGTGTGATCGCGGCTTCGAGGCGGAGAGCGGCGCCAGGCTCGGTCAGCCTTGCCGGCTCTCTGCAATCTGCGTGCAATACTGCTGCAGATGGTCGGGCACGCCCGGCGGGCAGGTGCCGCATTCGCGGTTGCCGGGCACCGCGTAGTCGATGAACTTGGGATAGGCAAGCTTGAGGTTGTTCATCAGCACCACGAAGTCTTCCAGCGTGCGGTCGCCGCCGAGACGGGGGTTGCGCGCCTTTTCCTGGCCGATGGTGCTGATGCGGCGCTGCTCGTAGTCGTGCGCCGGGTATACCAGCGTGTCGTCGTCGTACGAGAAAAGTTTTCCGCGCACGGAGTGGTAGAGCGCCGCCGGGTCGCCGCTCTGGAAGTCGGTGCGGCCGCAGGCTTCGATCAACAGCGCATCGCCGGTATAGAGCCGGCCGGCGTGCGCATAGGCGAAGTGGTTGTCGGTGTGGCCGGGGGTGTGGATCGGCGCCAGCTCGATCGAGCCCATCCTGAACGGCACGCCGTCGACGATGCCGACATCGGTGCACGGCAGCGCATCGAGCGCGGGACCGACGATACGGCTGTCTGCAATGGCTTTCAGCTTCTTCGCCGAGGTGATGTGGTCGGCGTGAATATGGGTCTCGACCGTGAACGCGAGCTTCATCCCGAGCGCGTTGACTGCGGCCAGATCGCGCTCCCAGGTCGGCAGTACCGGGTCGATCAGCAGCGCCTGGCCGGTCTCCTCGCAGCCGAGCAGATAGGTGTAGGTGCTGGAAACGGGTTCGAACAGTTGTTTGAAAATCATGCGAGCCTCCTGAAATCTCTTTGGTATGCGGCAAGCACCTCGTCAAGAAGTTCCACCCAGTGTTTCACCGGGATCGTCGTGCCCGATTGCAGATGGGTGAGGCAACCGATGTTGGCGGTGGCGATCAGCTCCGGCTGGCCCGCCTGCAAGTGGTCCAGCTTGCGCGCCTTGAGCGCATCGGCGATCTCGGGCTGCAGGATCGAATAGGTGCCGGCCGAACCGCAGCACAGGTGTTTTTCCGCCACCGGGGTGAGTTCGAACCCCGCGTCGGCGAGCAGCGTCTCGACGCCGCCCGTCAGCTTCTGCCCGTGCTGCAGGGTACAGGGCGGGTGGTAGGCGATGCGTTTGGGCGTGAGGGGAGTGGCGCTAGGGATGAGGGATTTCAGAGCGGCTGCTTCGCCAGCGAGGATTTCGGAAATGTCCCGGGTCGCGGCGGCCACGCGCGCGGCTTTGTCGGCATAGTCCGGGTCGCCGCGCAGCAGCCAGCCGTAGTCCTTCACCATCACGCCGCAGCCCGACGCGGTCATCACGATCGCCTCTGTGCCGGCGTCGAGGTGCGGCAGCCAGGCGTCGATGTTGCGGCGCGCAGCGGCGAGGCCGGCGTCGGTGTCGTTCAGATGATGCGCCAGCGCGCCGCAACAGCCGGCCTCGTCCGCGGCGATCAGCGAAATGCCGAGCCGATCGAGCACGCGCGCAGTGGCGCTGTTGATGTTGGGCTTGAGACCGGGCTGCACGCAGCCCTGCAGCACCAGCATGCGGCGCGCATGGCGCAGCGGCGGCCAGTGGCCCGAGGTTTCCGCAGCGGGGACGCGGGCTTTCAGGGCGGCGGGCATCAGGCCGCGCACGCCCTGGCCGAGTTTCAGCGCACTGTTGAACAGCAGCGGCGACCCGAGGCCGGTTTTCAGCGCGGCGCGCGTGGCGCTGTCGCGTACGCCGCGACCGACGGCGTCCTCGACGATGTGACGGCCGATGTCGAGCAGCTTGCCGTATTCGACGCCCGACGGGCAGGTGGTTTCGCAGTTGCGGCAGGTCAGGCAGCGGTCGAGGTGGAGCTGGGTCTTCGCGGTCGGCGTCGCGCCTTCGAGCACCTGCTTCATCAGGTAAATGCGGCCGCGCGGCGAATCGAGTTCGTCGCCGAGAAGCTGGTAGGTGGGGCAGGTGGCGAGGCAAAAGCCGCAATGCACGCAGCTGCGCAGAATGCGCTCGGCAGTGTCCCCGTCGGGCGTGTTGCGGTAGGCGGCGGCGAGCGTGGTCTGCATAGGGATGAAGGCGTGCGCGTGTCAGAAATCGGGGTAGAGCCGACCGTGGTTGAAAATGCCCCGCGGGTCGAAGCGCTGCTTGAGGTTGCGGTGCACGGCCCGCAGCGCGGGCGCAAGCGGCGTGAACGCGCCGTCGTGCGGCGTCGTGCCGCGAAACAGCGTGGCATGGCCGCCGGCGGACTGGGCCGCTTCGCGCAGCGTCGCGGCGGGCCGGTCGCTGATCAGCCAGCGCACCGCGCCGCCCCACTCGATCCACTGCGCATCGCCGCCCAGCCGATGGGAGACAGTGAGCGGCGGCGCGGTCGGCCGGACCGCGATCCGCCACAGGCTCTGGTTGGACGATGACGAGCGGATATCGAAAAAGGGCGTGGTCTGGTCGCGCAGGCGCAGCCAGAAGGCGGCAGCGTCTTTCACCGGCTCGCCGCCGAGCTTCGCCTGCGCGGCCTGCACTGCGGAGGCCGCACCCGACAGCCGCACGCTCAACAGGCCCGCGTGCCAGCTGGTCGCCGACAGCGGCAGCGGCTGGCCTGCCCACCGGTTCATTTTTTCGATCGCGGCGGCTTCGTCGAGTTCGAATTGCAGGGTGCTTTCCGCCGCCGATTTCGGCAGCACCTTGAGCGAGATTTCGGTGATGAGGCCGAGCGTGCCGAGCGCGCCGACCATCAGGCGCGACACGTCATAGCCGGCGACATTCTTGATCACCTGGCCGCCGAAGCGCAGCGGCTGGCCGGTGCCGTCGATCATCCGCACGCCGAGCACGAAGTCGCGCGCCGCG
>DAHWJK010000203.1:0-5537 GCA_027344185.1 Thiobacillus sp. | reverse complement strand
CAACGCCTTTATCAAGGGCGGCTTCACCAACTATTTCGACAAGGTGCCGTCCAAGTTCGCCGACTACAACAGCCGCGACTTCCGCGAAGGCGGTTTCCGCGTGGTGCCGCCGGCGGCCGCGCGGCGCGGTTCCTACATCGCGAAGAACGTCGTGCTGATGCCCAGCTACGTCAACATCGGCGCCTATGTCGACGAAGGCACCATGGTCGACACCTGGGCCACGGTCGGCTCCTGTGCGCAGATCGGCAAGAACGTGCACCTGTCCGGCGGCGTCGGCATCGGCGGCGTGCTCGAGCCGGTGCAGGCCAACCCCACCATCATCGGCGACAACTGCTTCGTCGGCGCGCGCTCCGAAGTCGTCGAAGGCGTGATCGTCGAGGACAACTGCGTGATCTCGATGGGCGTCTACATCGGCCAGTCGACCAAGATCTACGACCGCGAGACCGGCGAAGTCCATTTCGGCCGCGTCCCCGCCGGGTCGGTGGTGGTATCCGGCAACCTGCCGTCCAAGGATGGGCGCTATAGTCTGTATTGCGCGGTGATCGTGAAGAAGGTCGACGAGAAAACCTTGTCCAAGGTGGGTATCAACGAACTCTTGCGCGGAATTTGACTCCAGATTCGTTAAGGTGGGTTGATTGTCCCATCTGACGCCTTACCCGGAGTGCGGGCCCGGCAAACGCCGGTTTTACGCCCTTTCGGGGGTTCGGCACCAAACCGTTTTAGGAGAGGTCATGAAATTCAAGCTTGCACTTACCGCCGTCGTCGCCGTCGCCAGCCTGTCGGCCTGCCAGGAAAACCCGGTTTCGGGTAGGAGTCAGCTGTCTTTGGTATCGGAAGAACAGGCGCAAGCTTCGTCAGCGCAGGCTTACACGCAGACGATTTCCGAAGCGCAGAAGAAAGGCAAGCTCAGCACCGACGCCGCGCTGAACGCCCGCGTTAAGCGCATCACCGACCGGCTGATCGTGCAGGCCGGCAACATGTATCCGCCCAGTCGTGAGTGGAACTGGTCGGTGGTGGTGATCGACGATCCCTCGCTCAACGCCTGGTGCATGCCCGGCGGCAAGATGGCGATCTACACCGGCGTCGTCGAAAAGCTGAACCTCAGCGACGACGAAATCGCCCAGATCATGGGCCACGAAATCGCGCACGCCATCCTCGGCCACGGCCGCGAGCGCATGTCCCGCGCCATGGCGATGCAGGGCGGCGTGGCGCTCGGCTCCATCGTCGCCGGCCGCGATCTCAGCATCCTGGCGCCGGTGGCCGACATTGCACTGACCCTCCCCAATAGCCGCGAAGGCGAAACCGAAGCCGACCGCTACGGCATCGAGCTCGCCGCCCGCGCGGGCTACGACCCCAATGCCGCAGTGCGGCTGTGGGAAAAAATGGCTGTCGCCAGCGGCGGCGGCCCGCCCGTGTTCCTCAGCACCCACCCCGCGCCCGCCAACCGCATCCAGGCCCTGAATGCGCTGGTGCCGCAAATGACGCCCCTCTACCAGAAAGCACGCCGATGAACATGGACACCATCCCCGTGGCTGACAGCAAGACCGCCAGCCTCAAGACCCTGACCACGGTCACCTATGCCTTGTATGCGCTGGCGCTGTTTGTCGGCATCTCCGCCATCGTCGCCGTCGTGCTCAATTACATCAAGCGAGAAGAGGTCCAGGGCACCTGGCTGGAAAGTCATTTCAAATGGCAGATCCGCACCTTCTGGTGGACCCTGTTGTGGTGCGTGGTCGGCTGGGCCACCTTCCTGATCCTGATCGGCTGGGTGGTGTGGGGCGTGGCCTTCGTCTGGTATGTCTATCGCATCGCCAAGGGCTGGCTCAACCTCAACGACAACAAGCCAATGCCGGTGCAGTAAGGCCCCGTCGTCAATCCGCCGTCGTCAGTGCTGGGTGTCAGGGCGCGGCGCGTTTACCCCGCGATTCTGCGCAGCGAATAATGGCTGCATTGGTCTTCAGATCCAGGCAACGCCGCAGATCCGGCCCGGTTTCCTTGAGCGGCCGGGTGGTGGTCTTCACCACCACCGGCTGCGCAGCAGGCTCCTGCACCGCTGCTGCGGCCGGTGCGGTCGTCGAGTAGTCTGCCTGCGCCATCGCCATGCCGGCGATGACCCACAACGGCCATGCAATGTGTCCGATTTTCATATGTCCTCCTCCTGGTTCTCTTGCGTTGCGGTACCTGGCCCAGCCGGCACCGGAATCTTCCCTCTCATGATAGCCAGACTGGGCGCGCGCGGCGCGCCTGTATCGATGCGCCGTGCTAAGCCGGTGCCGCTTCGCACCTCACCGCATCGCCCACCCGGATCAGCCCGCCCGACAGGATGCGCGCATTGACGCCGCCATGCCCGCGCATCGCGTTATACCCGCCCGGTCCCAGCACCGCTTCCATCCGCGAGCAGGGATCGCATTCGCCGGTCAGTTCCAGCATCACCGCATCGCCAATCCGCAGCACCAGCGGCCGGTCGCCAAACAGCGTGCGCGCCGCCAGCAGATTCAGCCCCGCCACCACCAGGTTGCGCCGCAGCGCGGCCGCGTCCACCCGTCCCTGCCCGGTCAGCGCCGCCAGCACCGGCAGATACTCGGCCTGGATCAGCGTCACCTGCCGCTTGCCGCCTTCGGCCCGGCTGCGCGACGGCTGCGCGTAGTGGTCGCCGTCCAGCCCCATGCCGGCAATCGCCATCGTGGAATCGACCGCCACCACCTCGCCGCGGCGCTGCGGCCGCAGGTAGATCGCCTCGATACGGCCGGGACGGGGAAAGCGCGTGGTCAAATCGCGCAGGCTGGCTTCGCTCAGGGTGGGCTCCGCTCGATCAGGTTCGGACGCACCCGTTCAGGCCGGCCGCGTGCCCCTGCAGTCCGGGTGGCGTGCGCAGCGCCAATAGTGTTTGCCCACATTGGGGCCGTGTTTGGCCTTGCGCATCACCATCCGGCTTTGGCATTCCGGACAAAAAGGCGCGCCGGTCGTATTGATGCTGAGCGGGTCGCGAAAAAACTTCACCGGCGCGTACACCTTGCCAATCAGTTCCAGCAGCGCCTTGCCGTCCATCAGTTCGATGTTCTTGCCGCGGACAAACGCGCGGGCCTCGTCGGTGAAACTGCCCGACGTCAGCACAAAGCCGCCGGCCGCGCCGCGGGATGCCAACACGTCATAGAGTTCGCGCGGCGTGTTGACGCCCACCCGGGACGCGCGCCATTGCTTGCATTGCACCAGATAGGTTTGGCCGTCCTTCTTCAGGGTCAGGTCTGCTGCGCCATCTGGCATCCCGCTGCCCGTCGAACGCACCGAATAGCCGCGGCGCCGAAACGCATCGCTCACCAGGGTCTCGAACTGCTGCCAGCTGATATTGCTGAGCGCACGCCGGTCCGGACTCGACGCCACCCGCTGGTGCAAGGCCCGGCGTTTGTAGCGGCCATAAGCCGACACGCCCGCCACCAGCAGCAAAATCAACGGCAACAGATACTGGCCGACCGTGGCCAGCGTGATGAAAAGGCCCGGCCTGGCGAATGGGTCCAACATGTCCTGCGGAACGGGGGCCGCCACCTCGCTGCCGACCATGCCGTGCAGCGCGAAATACACCCCCAACGCGAGCGCCACGCCCAACCACCAGGGCAGCCTGCCGGCGACATTGATCAAGCCTTCAAAGCGGCTCGGCTTGCGGCGTTCCAGGGTGTTTATCCGGCGGTCCATCTGCATCAGCATGCCATTCTGCAATCAGCGCGTCCATTCCTGTCCGCACCACCGGCATGCCTGGCCGGACAGCCGGCATCCCTCTTGGTCACGCGTTCTGCCGGTTGATCAGGTTCACCACGACCCGCGTCAGCACGTCCTTCCCGTCCGGCCGGCTCTCGGCGATCAGCAGCGTCATTGCCACCAGCGCGTTGTCTGCGATGCGCTTGCCGCCATCGGCGCGGTAGAGCGCCTGGTTCTTCTGCAGGAACCACAGGAACAATGCTGCCGCGATGCGCTTGTTGCCGTCGACGAAGTGGTGGTTCTTCACCAGAAAATACAGCAGGTGCGCCGCCTTTTATTCCAGACTGGGATACATCTCCTGCCCGCCGAAGCTCTGCATCACCGCCGCCAGCGACCCTTCCAGCCCCTCGTCCTTTTCCCGGCCGAACAAACCGGTGGCGCCGAAGCGTTCCCCCATGCGGACGATCACCTGGCGCGCCTCGTCCAGATCCAGCGCCGCCACCGGGCCGGCCGACACCTCGCCCAGCCGCACCCGCTGGTGGTCGTAGTCGTCCAGCACCTCCAGCGCGTAGGCATAGTCGGCCACCACTTCGAGCAGCGCGGTCGCCTCGTCGCCGCTCAGCGTGCGGCGATGCGCCGCGTCGGCAACCAGTCGCACCGCTTGGTTGAGCTCCTTCAGCCGCTGCGCGTGCACGGTGTAGCCCTGCACCAGATGCTAACGCAGCACGTTGGTGGCCCAGATGCGGAACTGGGTGCCGCGCAGGGAGTTCACCCTGTAACCAACCGAGATGATCATATCCAGATTGTAAAAGTCCATCTGGCGGACTTTCCCATCGGCGGCAACCTGTGCATTTTTTGCACAGGTTGACTCCCGCGGGAGTTCGCCGCTGTCATACACATTGCGAATGTGTCGAACGATAACCGTACGGTCGCGCCCAAAAAGCTCTGCCATCTGGTGCGCATCCAACCACACCGTCTCCCGCTCCAGCCGCACATCCAGCGCAGGCCCGCCATCGGCCGCCCGGTACAAAACGATTTCACCCAGTTCTGTGCTCATCGTGATGCCTCCCCGTTCAAACTGCGGTTGTACAGCCGCTGCCCAGGCACAGCCGTTTCAGCTCAGCGCGCGTTCACAAGCTCTTGCCGCTGCGAATCACCCCCACCGCGATACCTTCGATCACCAGCTCCTGGCACTTGAGGTCGACGACGATGGGCTCGAACTCGGGGTTTTCCGGCAGCAGCTGCACGGTATGGCCGCGCTGCTGGAAGCGCTTGACCGTGACCTCGTCGCCGATCCGCGCCACCACCACCTGCCCGGCCCTGGCCTCGGCGCTGCGATGCACCGCGAGCAGGTCGCCGTCGAGGATGCCGGCGTCCTTCATGCTCATGCCGTGCACCTTGAGGAGGTAGTCCGCGCGCGGCGAAAACATCGCGGCGTCGAGCTGGTAATGCCGCTCGATGTTTTCCTGCGCCAGGATCGGACTGCCCGCGGCCACCCGGCCCACCAGCGGCAGCCCGCCGCCGCCCTTCAAGCGGATGCCGCGCGAGGTGCCCGGAACCAGGTCAAGCACGCCCTTCTTCGCCAGCACCTTCAAATGCTGTTCGGCCGCGTTGGGCGAGCTGAAGCCGAAACGCTGCGCAATCTCCGCGCGCGTCGGCGGCACGCCGGTGGTCTCGATCCACTCGCGGATCAGGGTCAGGATTTCTTCCTGGCGACTGGTTAAATCTCGCATGGGGCTTCCTCCAAATACTGTATGCATGTACAGTGTATGCAAACACAGTATAAATACCGAATCCGAAAAATGCCACTGTGCGACGCATACCGCCCGCGCAGGCACTGGAGA
>DAHWJK010000197.1:0-8348 GCA_027344185.1 Thiobacillus sp. | reverse complement strand
TTCCATCAGCGCTTTCCAGAAGAAGGGCGCGGACTTTGCCAGCACCATCACTTCGTAGCCGTCTTCGCCGGTATAGCCGGTGCGGGCAATGAACATCTCGCCCATCGCGGCGGCGTTGAAAGGTTTGAGGGTGGCGGTAATCGTATCGACGCCAGGCAGGGCCTCGTTCAGCGCCTGGGTGGCGTTGGGGCCCTGGATCGCGATCATCGCGAGGTCGCGGCGCGGGGTGAGCGTGAGGCCCATGCCCCAGTTCGCGTTCATTTTTTCCATCCAGGCGAGGTCCTTTTCCGCGGTGCCGGCGTTGACCACCAGGCGGAACCAGTTCTCGTCCATGAAGTAAATGATCAGATCGTCGATGACGCCGCCGGCCTCGTTCAGCATGCAGGAATACAGCGCCTTGCCGGAGGTCTGCAGCTTGTCGACGTTGTTGGCCACCAGGCGGCGCAGGAACGCCCGGACGTTGGCGCCCTTGATGTCGAGCGGCAGCATGTGGGAGACGTCGAACAGGCCGCAGCCGCTGCGCACGGTGTGGTGTTCCTCGATCTGCGAGCCGTAGTTGACCGGCATGTCCCAGCCGCCGAAATCGACCATCTTGGCGCCGAGTTCGCGGTGGGTGGCGTTGAGCGGAGTCTGCTTGAGCATGGGGTGTACCAAAAATAAAAAGGGTGAAGCGCGGATTCGCTTCACCCCTCTGTCCTTGGTACCTGAGAGATTACGGCCGGCTGTTTGACCAGCGGGCCGCTGCCCCTTCGGTGGCGATCGTGAAGACCGCGCTCTCCAGAGTTTTTTCCAGGGATTGCCTGGGGGTTGCGGTCCTTTTGCCTGAGCGATTCCGGGTGAATTGCGCCTTCGGCGGCGGCCATGTTGAACTTTACTGGCACGCGCTCTCCCGCAACGGGAGCCGGAACTATACCGAAGAAGCGCGCGCCCAGCCAGCCCCGTTCATCCGGCCGCAGGGATTCAACCGGGATTGTCCAATAGGGCAGGCGAGGCGGCCTGGTAGGGTGGGCGTAGCCCACGCGGAACGTGGTTTGCGTAATCGTGGCGGCTGGCTGGGTGCGTTGTGGTGGGTTGCACCCACCCTACGCGCCGCAAATCAGCTAATGGACAATCTGGGCTCAATACACCAGCTGTAAATCGAAGCCCATCGGCGTCAGATCCCGCACGGTCAGCGGCAGGCTCAAGGGCTGCTCGCTGCGCGGCGGGATGCCGGCGGCGATGCGCGGCGCATCGCCCAGGTATTCGCTGGGGGCGAAGCTGCGGCGTGCCAGCGGGCGGCTGCGCTGGTCGGTGAGCGTGAGCACCAGCACCGGCCAGGCCTGGGCCTGGGCGGCACGGTTGCCGAGGGTGAGTGTGAGCACCAGATTGCCGTTCGGCTCGATTTGCAGGTCGGAGCCGATGATCTGCAATTGGGCCAGCTTTTTCGGCAGCGACAGCGTGCAGCCCAGCGCGGCGCAGGCCTGCTCCAGCGCGGGCCGGGTCTGCGGCCACTGGCTGACCAGGGTGTCGCGCAGGAAATAGGTTGCCTGCGCGGCCAGCACCAGCAGCAGCACCAGGCTGGCCGTGAGCCACAGCCCGGTTCGGGCACGCCGCGGCGTATAGGGAATGGCTGCGCTGCCTGGCACGGCGGGGCGCATCTGCGGTTGCGCGTATTCGATCTGCGCCTTCACCGGTCGGGCCGGCGGCGCGGTCTCGGCGAGGGGCCCCGACCACTGGGGCGGCGGGTACACCGGCGGCATCGTGGGCGGGCCCGGGATCTGCGGCAGCGGCCCGGGATCGTCGTCGGCCGGCGGCTGGTCGGGGTCGATCAGGATGATCGACGGCAGCTCGGGCGCGGCCTCGCGCTGGGCGATGCCGACCGGCGTCGCCGCTTCGGTGTCCGCTTCCGGCACCGTGTCGGCGGGAAAAGCCTCTGCCGTTGCCTCGGCCTCGGCGACAGGCGCGAGCGAGGTGTCGACCGGCGCGGTCAACGCCGCTTCGGCCTCGACGGGTACAGGCGGGCTGGGCTCGGGCGGCGGCAGCGGCGAGCCGTCCGCATGCAGCAGGCCGGGGCGGGCGTCGAACGCCGCGCCGCATACGCTGCACTGCACCCAGCCCTGCGCGGCGTCGAGCTGGTCCGCGCCGAGGCGGAACACGCTGAGGCAGTGCGGGCAGGTGGTGCGGTAGTTCATCGCTTGACGCCCGCCAGGCGCACCCAGCCCTCGTCGATTTCGGGCGGCTCGAAGTCCATGCGGTCACGGTAGACCGCCATCACATCGTCGGCCTGCTCGGCCAGGATGCCGGACAGCACCAGCCGGCCGCCTGGACGCAACCGGCCCGTCAGCAAGGGCGCCATGCCCTTGAGGGGATTGGTGAGGATATTGGCGACGACCAGGTCGTACTGGCCGGACGCCAGTTCGCCCGGCAGGCAGAAGTGCGCCGGTACGTCATTCAGCGCGGCGTTGTCGCGCGAGGCGGTGACGGCCTGGCTGTCGATGTCGACCCCGTCGACCCGTGCCGCGCCGAGCTTGGCGGCGGCAATGGCGAGGATGCCGGAGCCGCAGCCATAGTCGAGCAGGGTTTCGCCGCCCTGCAGATGGGCGTCGAGCCAGCGCAGGCACAGCCGCGTGGTGGGATGGCTGCCGGTGCCGAACGCGAGGCCGGGGTCGAGCTTGAGGTTGATTGCATGCGGGTCGGGCGCGACGTGCCAGGTCGGCACGATCCACAGCCGCGGCGAGATCGGGATGGGGTCAAACTGCGACTGGGTCAGGCGCACCCAGTCCTGCTCTTCGACGGTTTCGACCGAGTAGTCGGTAGGCACCGGGATGCCGGCGAGCTTTGCCGCGGCAGCCAGCGTTGCTGTCGCGTCGGCATCTTCGCTGAGCAGCGCGATCGCGATGCTGTGCGGCCACAGCTCGGCCGTCGGGTGGTCGGGCTCGCCGAACAGCGGCGTTTCATCGACGGTGCCGGCGTCGGCATCCTCCAGCGAGACCGACAGCGCACCGGCTTCCACCAGCGCGTCGGACAGCGGCTCGGCCTGCTTGGAATCGACGAGGATGCGGACGGATTGCCAGGGCATGTCAGGGGCCAGGATTCAGGGGCTAGGGGTCAGGAGGTTTTGTGCGGCTGCGCCGCGGCTTCTTTGAACAAGGCAAGGTGTGCCATGGGTTTTCCCTGACCCCTGAATCCTGACCCCTGATCCCTCAAACCTTCTCCCCCGCCAGCTTGTGCTCCAGATAATGAATGCTGGTGCCGCCGGCGATGAAAGCGGCGTCTTGCATCAGGTCCTGGTGCAGCGGGATGTTGCTGTGGATGCCTTCGACCACCATTTCCATCAACGCGCCGCGCATGCGGGCGATGGCCTGGTCGCGGGTGTCGCCGTAGGCGATCAGCTTGCCGATCATCGAATCGTAATGGGGCGGCACGTAATAGCCGTGGTAGACGTGCGAATCGACGCGGATACCGGGGCCGCCCGCAGCGTGGTAATTGGTGAGCTTGCCGGGGCTGGGTACAAAGGTGGCCGGGTGTTCGGCGTTGATGCGGCACTCGATGGCGTGGCCGCGGAAGCGGATGTCCTTTTGCTTCCAGGGCAGTTTTTCGCCGGCGGCAACGCGGATCTGCGTCTGCACGATGTCGATGCCGGTGATGAGCTCGGTCACCGGGTGCTCGACCTGCACGCGGGTGTTCATCTCGATGAAATAGAACTCGCCGTTCTCGTACAGAAACTCGAAGGTGCCGGCGCCGCGATAGCCGATCTTGCGGCAGGCCTCGGCGCAGCGTTCGCCGATCTTGTCTCGCAGCTTGGGGTCGAGGCCGGGTGCGGGCGCTTCTTCCAGGACTTTTTGATGACGGCGTTGCATCGAGCAGTCGCGCTCGCCCAGGTGCACCGCATTACCGTGCTCGTCGGCGAGGATCTGGATTTCGATATGGCGCGGCGTCTGCAGGAATTTTTCCATGTAGACCATCGGGTTGCCGAACGCAGCGCCGGCTTCGGTCTTGGTCATGGTCACTGCGTTCAGCAGCGCGGCCTCGGTGTGCACCACGCGCATGCCGCGGCCGCCGCCGCCGCCGGCGGCCTTGATGATGACCGGATAGCCGACGTGCGCGGCGGTCCTGATGATTTCCGCGGGGTCGTCCGACAACGCGCCGTCGGAACCGGGCACGCACGGCACGCGGGCTTCGAGCATCGCCTGCTTGGCGGCGACCTTGTCGCCCATCAGGCGGATATTGTCGGGGCGCGGGCCGATGAAAGTGAAACCGGAGGATTCCACCCGCTCGGCAAAGTCGGCGTTTTCCGACAGGAAGCCGTAGCCGGGGTGGATGGCTTCGGCGTCGGTGACCTCGGCGGCGGCGATGATCGACGGCACGTGCAGATAGCTCTGCGCCGAGGGCGCCGGGCCGATGCATACCGATTCATCGGCCAGCTTGACGTACTTGGCGTCGCGGTCGGCCTCGGAATAGACGGCGACGGTCTTGATGCCCATTTCGCGGCAGGCGCGCTGGATTCTCAAGGCGATCTCGCCGCGGTTGGCGATCAGGATTTTTTCGAACATGTTTTGGCTAGGAGCTAGGGACTAGGGGCTAGGAGCTAGGGAAAATACCGCGCGAAGCGCGACCTTCCCTAATCCCTAAATCCTAGCTCCTAACCCCTACAGTTCCTCAGGCAATCACAAACAGCGGCTCGCCGTACTCAACCGGCTGGCCGTTTTCAACCAGGATGGCCTTGATGACGCCGCCCTGGTCCGATTCGATTTCATTCAGGAGCTTCATCGCCTCGATGATGCACAGCGTGTCGCCGGCATTCACGCTCTGGCCGACTTCGGCGAAGTTCTTCGAGCCGGGCGCCGGCGCGCGGTAGAAGGTGCCGACCATCGGCGAGCGCACGACATGGCCTTCGGGCATGGCGTCTTCCGCCGGCACGGCAGGCAGCGCCGGCGCTGCCGCCGCCGGGACGGGCGCATGCATCATCTGCGGCGCGTGCTGCAACATCATCGGGGCGCCGGCAACGCTCTTGGCGATGCGGACCTTTTCCTCGCCCTCGGTGATTTCCAGTTCGGCGATGCCGGAGGCTTCGACCAGATCAATGAGCTTTTTCAGTTTTCTGAGATCCATGGGGGGTCCTGTCGTGGAGGTGTCGCAGCGCATATTCCAGTGCCAGCTCGTAGCCCTGGGCGCCGAGTCCGGAAATCACGCCAACGGCGAGATCCGAGAAATATGAATGATGGCGAAAGGCTTCGCGCGCGTGGGTATTGGAAAGATGCACTTCGATAAACGGGATGGCCACCCCTGCCAGCGCATCGCGCAGCGCGACGCTGGTGTGGGTGTAACCCGCCGGATTGATGAGAATGAAGTCGACGTGGTCGTGTGCCGCCTGGTGGATGCGGTCGATCAGAGCGCCTTCGTGGTTGTTCTGGAAAACGTCGATCTGCACGCCGGCCGCGTCGCCGCGGGCGCAGAGCGCGCGGTTGACGTCATCGAGCGTGGCGAGTCCGTAGTGTTTGGGTTCGCGGCTCCCCAATAGATTGAGGTTGGGGCCGTGCAGTACCAGCACGTGCGGGCGCAGACTGGATGCCGATTTGGTCGCGGAGCGGCCGGTTCGCTTGGTCGTCATGGCGGCGAGTTTGCCGTAAATGGGGGTTAATTGTCTAGATATTGACGCTAAATCACAACTATGCGCCGATTTTCCGCAAAGCGGCGTCGAGCGTGGGGCGCGGCAATCGCCCAAGATGGGTCAGCACGACCTGGCCGTCGCGATCAAGCACGAGGGTGAAGGGGAGGGCCCCGCTCGGATTGCCCAACGCGCGTGCGAGGCTGTGGGCGGCACCCTCGCCGATCAGGATCGGATAGCTGACCGGCCGCTGCCGCAAAAACTGCGCGACATTGGCCGCGTTGTCGATCGCGATGCCGACAAATTCGACGCCATGGGGGCGATGTGCCGCGCGCAAGGCGTCAAAATCAGGCATTTCCTCGCGGCACGGCGCGCACCAGCTGGCCCAGAAATTCAGTACCAGCGGCTGGCCGCGCCATTGCGACAGCGGCTGGGTGCGACCCTGCAGATCAGGATACGCGAGTTGCCACAGTCCGGTGACCGCGCGGGTCTCGGGCGGTTGCGGGGCATAGCGCGACTGCGCCAGCCAGGCGCCGGCAGCGAGCGCCAGCAGCGCGAGGGAAATGAGGTACAACCATTTTTTCAGCATGCATCCTCGCCGGGAAGCATCCGCCGCCCCTGCGGGCGGCGAATTCAGGAGAGCAGGATCGGCGGAGCCGCGGCTTACAGTTCGCCGTAGGAATGCAGGCCCGACAGGAACATGTTGACGCCGATGAAGGCGAAGGTGGTGACGAACAGGCCGACCACCGCCCACCAGGCGAGCATCGGACCGCGCAGGCCCTTGACCAGGCGGATGTGCAGCCAGGCGGCGTAGTTCAGCCACACGATCAGCGCCCAGGTTTCCTTCGGGTCCCACGACCAGTAGCCGCCCCAGGCCTCGGCCGCCCACATGGCGCCGAGGATGGTGGCGATGGTGAAGAAGGCGAAGCCGATCGCAATGGTCTTGTACATCACGTCGTCGAGCACGTCGAGCTTCGGCAGGCGGCTGGCGAGGATGCCGCGCGAGGCGAGCAGGTAGGCGCCGCCGAGCATGGCGGCGATGGAGAATGCGCCATAGCCGACGAAATTTGCCGGCACGTGGATTTTCATCCACCAGGATTTCAGCGCCGGCACCAGCGGCTGGATCTCGTGCGCGCCGCGGTCGAAGGTATACCAGAGGATGAATCCGACCGCGGCCGCGATGATCAGCAGCACGAAGGCGCCCATCTGCCGAGCCTTGTAGCGCGCTTCGTAATAGAGATACATCATCGCGGTGATGAGGCTGAACAGCACGAAGACTTCGTACAGGTTCGACACCGGGATGTGGCCGACGTCGGCGCCGACCAGATAGGACTCGTACCAGCGCACCATCAGCCCGATCCAGCCGAATGCAACCGACGCCCAGGTCAGCCCGGAACCGGTTTTCAGCATGAAATCCGAGCGCGCCAGCAGACCGGCCCAGTAGGCGAGCGTGGCCAGCCCGACCAGCGCGCACATCCACATGATCGCGGCCTGGCTGGAAATCAGGTACTTGAGGAAGAAGGCCTCTTCCATGCGCGCCAGGTTGCCCTGGTACTGGCTGATGGAAAGCAGGCTGATCGCGACGACCACCAGGAAAAGCGGGCGGAACGGCTTCCAGAACCAGCCGAACACCGCCAGCGCCGGAATCGTGGTCAGCAGGATGCCCTTCTCGTAAATGTCCATGTAGTCGCCGTACTGCGACAGGCCATACAGGCCGCCGACGGCGACGACCAGCGCGTACAGCCAGTCGAACCAGGTCAGTCGTTTTAGCAGCGGGGCGGGTTGATTGAGTGCAAGTTCCATATCTGTAGAGCCTCCGTATTACCTGGCAAGCGTGTCGAGCGCCTGCGAATGCTGGACGAATTCTTTTTCGAAATCGATGGTATGTTTGGCCGACGACATCGCCAGCAGCGCATGCCCCGGCTTGATGCGCAACCAGACCCGGCGTTCGCGCACGTACAGCATGAAGAATACGCCGAGCGTCAGCAAAAGCGAACCCAGGTACACGATGTTCTGGCCGGGCGAGCGGGTGAGCTGCAGGCCGCTGGCCTTGACCTCGTCGTACTGCATCAGCTGCAGATAGATCGGCGCGCCGTAGACGAACAGGTCGCTCACGCTGTTGAGCGTGTCGCGCACCAGCCAGCCGGTGGCGTCGTCGGGCGCGCGCGGCGGCAACCCGGCCTCGCGGTTGGCAATCTGCAGCGCTTCGAAGGCGGCGAGTTCGAGAATGCGCAGATAGGTGCCGGCGGCCCGTTCGCCTTCGGACTCGGGCACACGCTCCTCGATGAAGCGGCCCAGCGACTGGAATCCGCCTTCGGCGAACATGGCCAGCACCTGGCCCGCGCTGAATTTCAGCTTGTCCTCGATTTCGGTGCCCCAGGCCTCCTGCGGCAGCGCCTGGCGCGCGAAGCGGGCGGCGATCTCGGGATGCCGTTCCTTGTTCAACAGCGCGCCGCGCAGGCGCATGTAGCTGTCGATGCTGCCGTCGGCATCGAGCGGCATGCGCAGGTAGCGAAAGGCCTCAGTGGGCGTTTCGCGCACGCCCGACATCAGGAACCAGCGGCCTTCGAGCTCCAGCGGCAGCATGTAGTTGGTGAACTCGCGCGCCTGTCCGCGCGCGTCGCGCAGCTTGTACTGGAAGCTCGGGCCGACGTTGCGCAGATGCCGGTTGTCGCTGACCGGGCTGCCGCCGAGCACGCTCATGGTGTCGCCGGCGGCTTCGATTTCGCCGCCCATGTTTTCGATGTTGAATGGACGGAAA
>DAHWJK010000209.1:0-17140 GCA_027344185.1 Thiobacillus sp. | reverse complement strand
CGGCGATCACCAGCAGGCTGCCCAGGGCTCGCATCTGAGTCATCCGATCCAGGACGAGCAGCGAACGAGTAGCGAACGCGGACAGGCGTGCAGCAACAGGCGCTGCGTAGTGAACGGTCTCGCGACGGTTTTCCCAATGGAAGGCACATCCACCGCAGCATGTCGTGACGGGAACCCACGGATCTCCATGGACCGAGTACATCTGTTTGAGGGCCACGGAGATTTCCAGCCGACCCGCGGCCACATCTCGCATGGCATTCAGGCCTCGCAGCGACGCCCGTCGGACTTCGTCACGCGCACGTGCCATCGCGCTAGCAAAGACGCCGGGATGGCGATGACCATCGCTCAGGATCCGCACCGCCGCACGGGTAGCATCGTTGATGTTCAGCGGGGTCTCGTCTTCGAGCGCCTGGTTGGACTGCATCGCCACCAGTTCGATAAGTTGGGCTCGGGCCATGAGTGTCAGGGCTCGAACACTCCAATCCACGCTGGCTTCTGACTTGACCTGAAGATGGGACGGAAGTTGCGTCAGATCGACCCAGTACACCTCCGGGATTTTGAGGTGAGGTTGGGCTGCATCGACCATGCTGCTCCAGCGCTCGAAGGCCTTCGCATCGCCGATCAGCTTGGGCAATGCCAGACTGCTGGCCTGCTCTTCGTCGCTGTGGGTGTGAAGCAGCAGCGCAGCCCCCGCCCGACCGTCTCGGCCTGCCCGCCCGACCTCCTGGTAGTACCGATCGAGAGACTCCGGCAAAGTGGCATGGATGATGGTCCGAACGTCACTCTTGTCCACGCCCAGACCAAACGCCGACGTGGCCACCATGCCGTCGAGTTTGTTCGATCCCCAAGCCTCCAGGAGCCGCTTGCGTTCATCGGGAGGTGTTGCCCCCGTGAACTTGCTCAGCCGCTTCAAGCCCGCCTGGCGCAGTCGCTGCAGCCAGGCGTCGGCTTCGTCCGGACGTGTGACATACAAGATGAAAGGCCTTGGTGCCATTTCCACGGCCTCCAGCACCCGTTCAACCTGATCCGGATCAGCACAAGGCACGCTCGCATACCGGATCTCCGGGCGCAAGTGCACCGCAGAGACGACATGGACCTGGTGCACAGGGCCGAACAACTGTCGCAGATCCCTGAGCGTGGTGTCAGTGAGAGTGGCCGAAGCCAGAACGACGCGGATGCCGTTGTGACTAGCACGCGATCGCAGCATGCGGACCAATGCGGGAAGCAACTGGAACGCCGGGCGGAATCCATTGCCCCAACCAATGACCAGATGGGCTTCGTCAATGAAGACCCGATGCAGGCGGGCTTGCGATGCGGCCTCCTCCAGGCTCTCTCGCAGGCTGCCGACAGCGAACTCGGGTGAGGCGAAGAGGATTGGCTGCGTGCCTTGACGGATCGCCTGGTGGACCTGGGTCCGCTCCTCCTTGGTGAGACCGCCATGAAAGGCTAGTGGCGGGAACTCCCGGTAGGGAAACCGCTGCCGCAGCAACTCCCTCATCCGCGCAGCTTGATCCATGGCCAGTGCGACCGTGGGCACGATGGCCAGCGTCATCTGACCTTCCTGCTCGACCAATGGAGGCAAATGCGCGAGCAAGCTTTTGCCGCTGCCCGTCGGCAGGTTGGCAATTAGCGTGTGCCCTTCAGGCAGGTGCAGCAAAGCGCGCACGGCTTCTCGCTGTCCTTGTCCTGTGTAGTTGGGCAGGCCCATGGACTCAAAGAGCACGGGGTCGGCGGCGACCTCGTGTCGGGGGCGGGACTGGATGGCCTGAAAGACATCGTCAAACAGGTCAGCCTGCGTGTCCAGGAAACTCAGACGGGGCCATCGCGGCTGCACACTGAGCGAGGCGGGACCGGGCAGTACCTCGAACTGAGCCCGCCGCCACTGGTCCGTGGTGGGCCATCCGACGCTGAGGGGCACTCGCAACCACGGCGCCTGGCCATCCTGTGGTGCAACGCGCAGCAGCACATGCCGAATCAGGGCGATGCAATCGATTCCGGAAACCGAGGCCGGGTGCCGACCCAGCGCCAGGAGCACTTGCCGCAGTCTCTCAAGCAGCGGGTCCCTCGCGGGGAGGGTTGGCACCGTGAGTGCAGGCCACTGGCTGCACACGTTCATCAGTTCGGCGACGCCGAAGTCTCCGCTTTCCGCTGAGTTCATTGGACGAAGGGTGCGTTCGCCGACACGAAGATGGCGCCAGCGACGTCTGTGCGTACAGAGGGCGCCTGAATCGCATCATTCAGACGTGCGAACAACACCTCTTCATCGTCCAGGTCGCGCTGTTCCGCGATCTGCGCCACGCCCGTGAGCCGCGTCAACCGAGACTCGATCTGTGCGACGCGCGTCGCGTGCTGATTCCTCAACGAAGCCAGGCCTCGGGCCCTTTGCCGGTGAACGAGATCGTGTCCGTTGATATAGGCCAGGGCGCTGGCTGCGGCGTGCTGGCAGTGGCGCCTCCACTCTAGCAACCAGGGCACCGAGTCGATTTGCAGCTGCAACGTCTGCCACCGCCGGGGATTGAGGTGGAAGTCACGACCGGGCATGTGATCCGATTTGCGATAGTCCTCCAAGAGAACATCTGGGGGTTGCAATGTGGGGCCATCCGCCGCACTAACCCACACGGTATAGAACTGGTGCGCGAAATGCTGCTCCGCTCTACGCTTCAAAGCACGTGCGGCATCATCGTCAGACTCCGTGAGATTTGGTTCAACGACAAAGTCAAATCGAAACCAAAGATCACACCCGCTCGCGTCACGTGCTTCGATAGTGGGCCGATAGCGCCACATTGCGAAAGCCCGACCGCGGTCGTCAGACTGACAGAACGCCGTCAATGACTCCACCAGCGGATCGCCGTATCGGAGCGATCGGAGTCCTCTGGATTGCCCCTGCTTGGACATCACGGTGTGACGCCTGTAGGCGTAGGGATAAGTGAGGGGCGATCTCGCCGTGCTGTGGCGTGACTCGGTATCAATAGTTCCAAGGAATTGACTGACAAAGTCCGGCAGAGACAACAGAGTCTGGCGGCTGTTGTCGCGGGTGTAGTTAAGACGAAACACCCGCTCGCCTTCAGGCAGCTTTCCTGCCCAAGCCTCCGGGCGACTATGAAACTGCAGCGTATTGAAGGCAAAGCCGTCAAAAGCGGATTGCCAGTCCCGCCACTGGCTATCGACGTCTTCAAGGTGTTCAAACTCTTCGCTCTGGGGATCACCCATGGCATCGAGGCTGTCTTGCTGGTCGATGCGGCGCCGCTCCCGCGCGGCCCAACCTGTGGAACCCGCCAACTGGTCACGCCACCGCAGCAATCCGCCAACACCTTCGTTGCCCCAGTCTTGAACAGCCGTCTTGAGAGTACCTTCGACCAGGTACTGGAGGCTGGCTATCGAGACGTTGAAGACCTGCAGGCCTTCCGCTAGACACTCGACCCACGCCACTTCGGCTGCATCGTCCCTGCAGACCGGAACTAAGGATCGGATCGCATTGCCTACGCCAAATCGATCTAGACGTCCAAGACGTTGCTCGATTCGATTGGGAGCGGGCGGCAGATCGTAGTGGAAGGCCACTTTGTGGCCACCATGCAAATTGAGGCCCTCCTCGGCTCGTGCATCACAGACCAGCACGCGGCATCGATCAGGTTCGCTAAGAAACCGTCGCCAAGCCTCACCCTCATCTTCCTCATCTGTGTCGGCTTCGTTGGCGGTGCAGTCGTGCCGAAGCACTTCTACGGTCTCGCTCAGTGCTGCGCTGAGAGAGGCTGTTAGGCGATCCGCCGTGCCGGACTCGTCGCAGAACACCACCACTTGAACGCCAGGCGTCGATAGGCAGTCGCGAATGGCCGCGTAGGTGACCTGATCTCGTTCGCCGGCTTCGTCGGCACGGCGCTTAAGTTCGTCAACCTGTTGCGCCAGATCCCGAGCGCGCGTGTCGTTGATGCCCAGGGCCACGAGCGTCTTTTCAAGCGATTCGGAACTGCCTGCGTGCACGGCGCTTGAGAAAAGCGCCTGAACTGCAACAGGCGCTTCGTTGGCATTCAACAGATAGACACGCAAGTCATCGATCACCCGGTGGCGCTCGGATTGCCAGCGGCTGGCGTAGCCCAGCGTCTGAAGTCCCTTACGCTGCGGGGTGGCCCAAGGAACCGCCTTGCGGCGGTTGCGGAGAACCCGCCGGTGCAACTTGTAGGTCTCTGACAGATGAGCACGAAGATCGCCCAATGCAGCTAAAAAGTGCTCGTCATCCTCCTCTGGCAACGACTGCACGATGGGCCGCAGGGCGTCAACTCGCTTCATGAGCGTCGAGTCGTCGCCGAAGGTATCACGCAATCGGTCAAGGTCGTCCTCCATGGCCAACACGTTCTCAGGTTGAAGTGACGCTGCAATCTCCGCCACCAATTGCCGTGATTGCACGCGCCGCTCGAACCCTGCCCAGTCGTCGAGCGGAAAGACGACAGGGTCGAGAAGATGGAGGATCCGCAAGAAGCCCTCTGTGTCTGCGAGCACCGGTGTGCCGGACAGCAGAAACAACCGAGGCACAAATGGCGCATGCCTGCGCAGAAGTTCGTACAGTGGGTGAGCGCTCTCGGCGGACTTGCGAGAAAGGTGGTGAGCCTCGTCGATGACGACCATTCCAGCCCTCTGGATACGCTCATGGACACCGTTCAAGTCATCGCTAGATGTAATCCAAATGTGCTCATCGAGCCAGTCACGCAATCCGAAGCGCTGGATGAGTTCGTGGCGCCACTGCGTCACCAGCGACGGTGGCACGATCAGCAGAATGCGCGCGTCGGCGACGTCCAGGGTGTACTGGCGAATCAACAGGCCGGCCTCGATGGTCTTGCCCAAACCCACCTCGTCAGCCAGCAAATAACGCTGAACGGGGTCCTGCAGCACCTTTCGCACAACGTTGAATTGATAGTCAGCCAGTTGGACCGACGATGACAGCAGTGCGCCGATCCCCCGGCAAGCCGCCCGTTGCGTAGTTACAGCGCGCACGAACTCTGATCGAGCCGCTGCGAAGAGAGGTGTTTCTGTGACGTGGCGGATGAGGAACTCGGTCGGGTTGGCAATGGGTTTACGCCAACGCACCTGCAGTTCTTCTCTGGGCACGTTGGCGACCACCTTATTGGGGAAAGCAACCAAGCACGTCGGGCCATCGCCGTCAGCGATTCGACCGACCTGCCAGCGCCCGGTGTCCTCATCGCGGCGGAAGACACGAGTCTGCTCCGGCAACGAAACGACTCGTACCTCTGCGACAGGGACGTTGATCTCGAGTGCCGACTCGTCGCCTGGCACGTCAAAGTAGGCCACCGTTGCACTGCGGCCCGACAGCTCGACGACTTTTCCGATCCCTAAGCCACGCGCCGCCTGTGCTGCGACAACGACAAACGCACCTAGGGCAACCTTTTCGCCGGTGGTGACCAAGGTATCCCTCCCCTTACATCGCTGCGGGAAATGTATCTGACTGAGTCTAAACGGTTCTTACAACGATACGTACTTGGCCAGCCAACCCTGGTGAAAGTCGGTCTCGGCGAGGATTTGCTCGAGTTGGTAGTCACCGACGCATCGGCCCTGCTGCGGCGGACGGACATTAATGGTCTCCAGCGCCTAATTCAGGGACCTCGCCAGGTCACGGTCAATGGGCTGCGCGCTGGCAACCGGAGCCGTCTCGTCGAACAGTTTGTTGGCAATGTCGGCCCGCAGATGCACATTTTCCCGGGCAGGGCCTGTGAGCTTGCATCGTTGCGCAGGGTCGGACAGGAAGACCAGGGACTCGTGTAGGGCGTGCGACGCTTCTGAACGGTCAACTGCCTTCGCAGCAGCGACGCGAGCTTCTTTGCCTTGCAGTTCGCGAGCAGCAAGGGGTTGCCATCAAAGTATTCGCGTGCCCCGTTTAGGCGGATCCAGGTGAGGGAGTCGCCACAGACTTCCCCTGGGCCGCTCCTTATGTCAACGAGGAAGATGCTATAGCGGGAACGATCAGAAAATCGAATTCGTTGATGCTCCCGTCGTCGGCAACAAACGCAAAGTTGCTGTAGGCCCGAAACGGCTCACGGTTGTGCAGCGCGCGCTGCACAAAGTCGAGCACATCCTGTTCACACCGGGAAACTGGGATGGCGAAATCGCCTTCCAACGCCCACTCACCTGCGACCTCCGATCGCGAAGCAGGCGCAAGTGCAAGTTCGAGCGGTAGCGCTCCGTGCAGCATGGTTGCTTGTTGTGGATGTCATGTCAGTCATGTACTTGACTTGACTTGCCTCGGAGGCCTCTGCGCAGCCTGGGTTGAAGGTGGTGAGGTCGATATATCAGCACCTGCGCTCCCTGCTGCAACCTGCGCCTCAAACGGAATCCGCTTCATACCTCAGCAGATCCTGCACCTCGCACCCGAAGTATCCACAGAGCTTGTCGAGCACATCGAGCTCAACGCGCTCGGCTGTCTCGTGATACAGGCGCGTCAACGTCCCGCGATTGATCCCGGTGTCGCGCGCCACATCCGCGATCTTGAGTTTCCTGTCGCCGAGCAGCGATGAGAGCCGGCACTTGATCACGTTGACCTCCTGCGAATCATTTTTGCAACAAGGAGGTCTTTTTGACTTGTAAAAGATCTCCTTCGATATAAAATGGCCTTCAGGAGATCATTCCGACTATCTGGGAGTGATTCCGACCTTCAAGGCATCTTACAGGGAGAGCCAAACCATGTGTACCTACCTCACGACCGACGAGCTATCGGCCCGGATCAAGTACGACACGCGGACCATCCGCGAACGCCTCAAGGATTCCGTTCTGCTCGAGGGCATCCACTACGTGCGCCCCTTCGGTCGCCGCAAGATCCTCTACATCTGGGAGCGCATCGAGGAGGACCTGGGCGCGTTGTCCGGCACGTCGTCGGCGATCCGCATGGCGGACGGGAGCGTTTGCCATGCCTAACATCCGTGTCCGCCCGGACACGGGCAAACTCTTCCTGGATTTCAGGCACGGCGGCAAACGCTACCGTGAACAGACGTCCATGGACGACACGAAGGAGAACCGGAAGAAGCTCGAGAGGCTGGCCGCCCGGATCCAGCGCGACATGCAACTCGGCTCCTTCGATCCGGCCGCGTACTTCCCGAAGTCTGCACCCCACGGTCACACTGAGGCTGCATCGGATCGGCGCAACGTTGGTGCCTCGCTCACCCAGAGCGCGGCACCTTCGACACCGACCTTCGCTGATTTCGTCAAGCAGTGGCAGGCCGAGAACTCGGTCCAGTGGCGAAAGTCGTATCAGCGCACGGTCGCCGACATCGTCGCCGTGCACCTGTCGCCGCACTTCGATCGGCAGGATGTCGGAAGCATCTCGCGCGAACAGATTCTTGTCTTTCGGTCCTCACTCGCCAAAGCTCCGGGCCGCAAGAAGGAAACACTCTCCCCGCGGAGGATCAACGCAGTGATGAACGTGCTGCGCGGAATCCTCTACGAAGCCTCCGACCGCTACAAGTTTACGTGCCCCTTCTACAACATCAAACCGCTCAAGGTCGCCAAGAGCGACGTGCAGCCCTTCACGCTCGACGAGGTCAAACGCATCCTCGCCGCGGTTCGTGGGGACTACCGCGACTACTACACGGTGCGCTTTTTCACCGGACTGCGAACCGGCGAGATCGACGGACTCAAGTGGAAGTATGTCGACTTCGCACGCCGACTGATTCTGGTTCGCGAGACCATCGTCGCAGGCGAAGAGGAGGAAGCCACCAAAACCATCGATTCCAGTCGCGATGTGAGGATGAGCCAAGTGGTGTTCGACGCTCTGCAGCGTCAGTTTCAGCGCACGGGGAAGGTCAGCATGTGGGTGTTCTGCAACGCGGAGCACCTGCCGCTGGATCACAACAACGTGACCAAGCGCGTGTGGTATCCGCTCCTACGTTACCTCGGACTGGAGCGTCGCCGCCCATACCAGACGCGCCACACTGCCGCGACGCTCTGGCTGGCAGCCGGCGAGAACCCCGAGTGGATTGCGCGCCAGATGGGCCACACGTCGACCGAGATGCTGTTCAAGGTCTATAGCCGCTACGTGCCCAACCTCACACGGCAGGACGGCTCGGCATTCGAGCGTCTTCTCGCGGCCAACCTCGCAAATGCTCGCCCCGCAAACGACATGAGCCAAACGACAACCGAGGAGGCGGAGCACCATGGCTGACACGACCCTGCCCTACCCTACCGACCTCCCCATGCTGCCCCGCCTCTTTCGCGTGAGCAGCCTGCACATGACTGACCAGGGCAGCGGGAACCTCGTCTTCACCGCCAACCTGTTCCATGAACGCGCGCAGTTGAAAGTGCGTTGGACCGGACCTCGCATCGATGACCGGTTGCAGTATGGCGCCCTGGTCGGCCCGAGATGGGCGGGGCCGGGTCGCAGCGAGGAGGGATGTCTCCTCATTGCGCGCCTGGTCGTCCTCGAGCGCCCCGCAAAGTCCTTCGCGCTGTTCGACACGGTTCTTCCTGCATGGGTGCGCGACCGCGATCTGGTGCGCCGAGCGAGCGCTCTGCTCAGCATCCTTCCGGACTCGTACCAGCGACTGGTCGATGCCATCTTCTGGGACCACAAGCGCTTCCATGGATTCTGCACAGGACCGTCGTCGATGCAAGGACACCATGCCGAGCCGTCCGGCAATCTGCGCCATACCGTCGAGGTCGCCGAACAGGTGCGCGCGCTTGGCCAGAATCGCCCCTACGTGCACCGCGACCTGGCCGTCCTATCGGCTCTTCTTCACGATGCGGGCAAGGCCGCCGAATACCGCGTTGCACCGGACGGAGGCTGGGAGTTGACTGATCGTGGCCGGCTGCTCGGGCACCGCGTGACGGTCATCGAGTGGATCGCGGCGGCGCTCGATCGCTGGAACATCCGCTTGCCAGAGGGGCATGCCGAGGCTCTGCTGCACAACCTGAGCTGCGTTGCGCACGCCCCAGCCTGGATGGGACTTCGAGAGCCTCAAACGCCAGAAGCAGAGTTGCTTTCGATGTCGGATCGATTGTCCGGCACCGACGACTTGATGCAGCGTTGCCTGCCCCCAAAGGCAGGCTGGGGTCTCTATCACCGCCACCTGGGTCGCAAGCCCTACCGCGTCCGCCCACAGCTTGCGCTGCCTGAGTCGCGACCCACCGCGCTCACCCCCTCTCTTTCCGGCTCGGGAGACATCAATTGAAATATGTCCCCATCCTGACCCTGGTGGTGATGGCCCTGAGTTTTTCAGACCTCGTTCTCAGACATGGCTGATCGAGCATGCATGCGTTGCTTGCGGTCGAGGCCGCGGTCCTCTTGTTCTTGGCCCTTCTCGTCGCCATCGCGCTGGCGCTTGCCGGGCGCAGGCATTGGCGTCTGGCGTTGCAAGCGATCTGGGCAAGCGCCAAGGAAGGCATTCTGGAGACGCTTCGCGCGCTCCGGCCATGGTGACGACTCGACGCAAAAGGGCGAAAATTGGTCGCAACAAAGATGCACTTCCGTGCGATCGACGCATGCATTGGATCTGACGATGAACCCGCTGGTGATTTATGGAGTTGTGTCGATCTTCATCATCCTCAGGGTGCTGAGCCAGCATCCTGACAGGGCCCTGGCAGACCTGCACCGCATTCGGATATGGGTCAGCCAAATCTGGGCAAGGCGTGGCTGAATTGCGAGGAAAGTCAGCCACCCTCGCCGCGCTCACGAAACAAACGTAGACTTCGAGCATGACTTGACCTGCAGCGGGCAAACGCCTGCCGACTCACCTTAAGGCGCACGACATGGGGTTCGTGCGCCCGAAAGAGAGGGTCATCATGCAGAAAAGTCCGTTCGAAGCCGTGCTGGAACTGCTCGCCGCCGGCGCCTATATCGAACAAGTATCGGAGGCCCCGCTGGCCTTCAACATCCGCATCGGCAGCGAAGCTGCCCGGCTGCCGGGCGGCCTGGTTCAACAACTTCTGGCGCATCGGCGCATCCGTCAGAGCTGCCGCGTAAGCGGCCACATGCGCTTCGTCGCGACCTGAGCACGCAGCGTTGTGCACGACCGGGGCGGCGGCAACGCTGCCCCGGTGTCTGAAGCCTCATCGGCTGGTCGGAATGTCCGCTCAAGACATCAAAGAAAGACGCCGCTTTCGATCGCCCCAAGAACGCGAAGCACGGCATCAACTCCAACTGGGCTATCCAGCAATTCGGATGGTGTGCGTCCGCCAAGTGCAGGTTGCGGTTTGGTGATCCAAACCGCCAACCACTGCGACGCGTCAAGCAGCTGTGCGCCTGGATGCGTCGACTGCGCCAACATGTCGCTGACTTTGGATTGAAGCACCGCGACGGCAGCTGAACGAAGCAGCACGTCGATGACCATCAAGGAGTTGGGCTATCCCTCGAGGACCCTGCTCTCGGCTTGGGTTCGGGAGCAGCATCCCGAGGCTTACCCGAGCGTCGTTAGTCGGTCGCAGAAGATGTCAGCCGCGATGAAGCGCTCGGCGGTCATGGCGTTGTGCATGCGAGAGGGAAGCGCGCAGTCGGTGGCCCAGGATCTGGGCGTTTCGCGGCCATCGCTGTACGTCTGGAAGAATCAGCTGCTCGGCCACGACGGATCCACATCCATGAAGCGTCCGCGCGATTCCTCGCCAAGCCAGCAGCGAGACGAACTGGAGCAGCAACTCGAGGAGCTGGCGTTCTTCGCCATTGGTTTGCTCGATCCACATCCCGAGGCGCAAACGCAGGCCTTGTTGCGTGCCAAAGTGCTGGTCGCAAGCCTCCTTGTCAATGAAACACAACTGCAGCAACTCGTGCTGCTCGACCGCTAAACGGCTTCGATCGGCGGCGAAACGTAGGTCTGGGCGATGATTGCATCGCGAGGCAAGTAGCTGCGCAGGATCACCGTGAACGGCTTGTCGGCCGGGGCCGGCAACCAGTTCGGGCGGCGCGCGGCGCCGGGGTCGCTGCGGGAGATCCAGACCTCCAGTCCGCCATCGCCGTCATGGACCAAGCCCGGCGTGCGATCGCCGAGGGTGTAGCGATCGATCGGGTTGTCGGCGAGGAACAGCGCCCCGTCGTGCTGCGCCTCGTACAGGGTCAGGGACCAGAAGGCGTCGACCGGGGGCAGCGCGTCGGCGGCGAAGCGCAGACGCCACGGCCCCGGCCCGTGGAACAACCGGCCCTGCTCGGGCACGGCTGCCAGATAGGACGCCTCGCGCGGCGGCAACGCGGCCAGACCCGACACGGCGATCCGCGCGCGCGTCAGGTAGTCCTGCTGGAAGTTTCCGGTATTGGCGGCGGGGTAGATCCACTGCCCGACCTGGTTGCCGGCGAAGCCGCTGCCACGGGTGATCGCCGTCGCGTCGGCGATCCCGGCGACAATGTCCGCACCCTGCACCGGGCTGAAACGCGCCGGATCGAAATCGGGGCCCAGCCCCAGCGGCGCCATGCTCGCCAGAACCCGCCGATCCGTCGCGGGTGCGGGGCTTTCGAGCATCAGCGCGTTGGCGGCGGCGAGCCAGTCCTGCCATGGCCCGCTTCGATCGGCACCCGGCGCCGGTGGCCGGCTCATCGGCGCGGCCTGGCAGTCGAAGCCATGCACCACCTGCAATGCGTCGTCCAGGTCGTGCGGACCGTACACGACCACGCGCGCCAGGCCCCAGACCCATGAAGTCGTCGCGCGGATCGCGCCCACTGGAGCGGCCGCCGTCGGGCCGACGAGCGCGAAGCTGCCGCCGTCCTGACCGGTGGTGCGGGTTCCCAGCACGGCGATGTTGTCGCTGAACATGTCCATCAGCGACAACGAGGCGTAGCGCTTGCCCAGCGGCGGCAGGGTGATCGTCGCCGGCCCATGACTGAGGTCGATGAACACATTGGCGTAGACGGTGTCGACGTTGGGCGTCGTGACGAACCGATCCCTGGGTGTGGCGAGGCCTCGCTGCGCGACAAAGCGCCCCGCGGGCAAGGCCTTGCGAAGCAGCATGGTTTCGCGCACCCTGGCGATCTCGGTCAGGGGCAGTGCGTAGATGAAAGCCGCTCGGGCCGCTTCGCGCAAGGTCGGGGCATGCATGGGGTGGTCTCGATCAGCGCCGGGTACGCGCAACGCGCCGGGGAATCCACGCCGAAAGCAGCGCTCCGGCGCCCAGCGCGGCGACGATGGCGATGGTGCCCAGCAGCGGCGTGAACCCGGCCACGTAGAGCATCGCGAGATCGGCCGCGACGATCACGACGAACACCAGCGCCCAGGCGCTGGAAAGCATGACGTTGATGGCTCGGAACTGCGGGGTCGTCGCGACCCCGGGCGACACCCGCTCGACGGCGTATTGCATCGTGAAGGGCTGGCCGATCAGCAGGCCGAACACGATGACCAGCAGCAGCCCCAGGTCCACGCACAGGCGCACGCCGACAATCGACAACCCGAACCACGGCATTCGCGAGACCAGCGCCAGGGCGCCGAACAGCGCCAGCGAGCCGACCTCGAGCGCCTTCAGCGAGCGATGCCGCATCACGCGGTCGCGCAGCATCAGCAACGCCGCGACCAGCGTGGCGACGACCAGCGCGGCGTGCAGTCCGGTGCGGGGTTCCAGCACGGCGAACGCAGCGAACGGGGCGAATGCCAGCAGCATGTTCATGATGGTCGAGCCTGCGACGGCGTCGAGCAGGCCGCGCTGCGCTGGGCGAACACGGCGCCGCTTGGGGTCTGGGCGTCAGGCCGCGGCGCCTCCGGATGCGTGTACATGGCGACCATGGGTCGGCCTCGGCTCAGTGCCGGTCCACCAGCACCGGCGAACACGCGTCGGTCGTCAGGTTGGCCGGCGCGGCGAGGGGCGCAGCGAGCTCGGCGCGAACCAGCTGCGCCAATGCCCGGGGTTGGTCGTGCACGAGGTAGTGGTTGGCGCACGGCAGCAGCCAGTAGGAGGCCGGCGACGCCCGCCCGGCCAGCGCGTGGTCCCAGACGTGATGGGCCACTCGCAGCGGGGACACCATGTCGTGCGCGCCCCAGATCAACGTTGCCGGAACGTCGCTCGCGGCCAGCGAGGCGAGAAATCCGACCTCGAACTTCTTGCGTTCGTTGAGGTACTGGATGGTCGCGGGCAGGACCTGTACGCCGTTGCCGAACGCGAAGTGCTCGGTCAACGCCTGCACCTCCGGGTCGCTCGCCGCCAGTGCCGGCGAGTACTGGGTTTCACCGAGGCCCTCGGCCAGCAGCTGCGGCGTGACCCTGGTGACGGCTGCGGCGCTGCCGACGGGGTCGAGCATCGCCTTCTGAAAGGTCGTCAGGTTGGCCAGCGGCAGGTACAGGTTGGCGTTGGTCAGAAAATGGTGCCGGAGCACGAAGGGCCTCGTCGCGGCGGCCTGGTAGAGCTGCAGGAAGCGCAGCACCACGCTGTCGCCGCGATCGTGCGAGAACACGATGCATTCCTGCAGGCCCAGGACCCCGGTGATGAAGTCCCACAGCAATTGCGCGTCCTGCGACAGGGAGTAGACGAAGCCGTCGACCGGCTTGTCGGAAAGACCGAAACCGGGGAAGTCCAACGCGCAGACGTGGAAGTCGTCGCGCAGCAGTTCGAACAGGGGCCGGAAGTCGAAGCTGCTGGTCGGGAACCCATGCACCAGGACGATGGCTGGCTTGTGCTCGTCCCCGGCCCGCGTGTGGAAGACCTTGACCTTGCGCCCGTGGTTCTCGGGCAGCGGCGACACCCACTCGAAATAGCGCCCGCCAGCCTGCCATGCCGCGCTGAGCCCCGTTGCCGCGCCCGGTGCGGACGTCGACACGGCGCCGGGCGGCGACGCCCCGATGCGCGAAGCCTCGTGCTGCGATTGGTCCATGGCCGGCTCTCCTCGGGTGGGCGACGACAGGCTCGGGGCTCGCCTCGGGTGCGAGGGCCGCCGTCGAGGCGGCCTTGCGCGGGCTTGCCCATGCGTGACTGAGCGTTAGAATATGAGCTTGACTCACATTCCGGTACTCGCATTCCCACGCCTCGGTCATGCCCGAAAAATCCCATTCCAATCAACGGGTTCAACGGCGCATCCCGAGCCAGCGGCGGGGCCGGGACAAGGTCGAACTCATATTCGAGGCGACACTGCGCATACTCGACCGCGAGGGCGAGCCGGCGCTGACCACCAATCGCATTGCCGAGGTGGCCGGAGTGAGCATCGGTACCCTGTACCAGTACTTCGCCAATCGCCGGGCCATCCTGGACGGACTGGTGCAACGCGAGCTCGACACCATAGGCCGGCTGGCCCGGCAGTCGCTGCAAACTGCAGCTCCCTCCGAGCCCGGCGCCCGCATCCGGCTGCTGGTACGCGCGGTGCTGCACGCGTTCGGCGCGCGCCCGGCGTTGCGGCTTCAACTCGTGTACAGCGCCAGCGCCGGCGCGATGTCCGCCGAACGCCTGCACGCGCTGGTCGTCGGTCTGCTGACGTCGGGCGGCGTCATGACCCGCGACCAGGGCCTGCAGCGCATCCCGCAGGCCGAGGCCTATGTCGTGGTCCACGCCTTCGTCGGCGTGCTGCGCGGCCTGATGGCGGCGCCACCCGACGTGCCGATCCGGGCCGTCGAGGACGCACTGGTGCGCGCGTTGCTCGCGCTGGTGTAGCGCGCGCCCGCCCGCTTGCGCGGGGCTCTGGATGCAAAAAACCCCCGCGGCCCGAAGGGCGCGGGGGTAGCGGCAGGTAGGCCCGCGGGCCTGTCGCGCCGGCTCAGTCGTGCAGCACGCGCGTGGCCGATTCGTTCAGGCGCGGCGGCGTCTCGAAGGTGTGGAACGGGGGCGGCGAAGGCACTTCCCATTTCAGGCCCTCGGCACCGTCCCACGGACGCTGCGGCGCCTTTTCGCCCTGGTGGCGCAGCATCGGCAGCACCACCGCGAACACGAAATACGCCTGGGCCAGCCCGAAGATGAACGCACCCACCGACGACAACTGGTTGAAGTCGGTGAACTGCACCGGGTAGTCGGCGTAGCGTCGCACCATGCCTCCCAGGCCCAGGAAGAACTGCGGGAAGAAGGTCAGGTTGAAGCCATTCTGCATGTCGTGGCAGTCGGCCGCAAGGGAGGCTGGCATGATGCGTGAACGGCAGCCGGGCGCGATTTCCGTTGCGGGCGCCGGGGTGGTTGCCGCTCAGATTTCCATCAATCCCAGCGTCCGCTACCTGGCACCTTACGGCCGCCGCCGCTGGATACGCCCAGAGCTCGCTTGGCCGAGCTGCCGACATCCGGCCAGCGACCGGAGGTCGGCCAACGGCCATTGGGCATGGCTTGCCCCTACGACTGCTCAGCTACTGCCAGCGGTCGCACGCAGCATCAACCCCGCGAGCGTCAGGCTCCTTCGTCCGCGAGCTGCCCCTCTCGACCCACTTCGGTCAGATCGCGGCGTTGCTCGCCAGCTACCGACGATTCCCGCTGAGTGACGCCTCGTACCTGTGCATCCTCACGTTCCTGGCGATGCACGCCGTCGGGGCGCACTATGCCTACGCCGGCACGCCGTTGGGATTCGCCGCCGCGGAGTTGCTCGGACTCACGCGCAACCACTACGATCGCCTGGCACATTTCGCATTCGGCCTGCTGTTCGCCTGCCCAACGCGCGAGGTGCTGCTCCGCACGAGCAATCTGCGCGGCGTTCGACTTGCCTTTGCGACTGTCTCGATGCTGCTGGCGGCGAGTGCTGGCTATGAACTCATCGAGTGGTGGGTTGCTCTGGTCGTGGATCCGCATGCCGCGTACGCGTATCTGGGAACCCAGGGCGATGTCTTCGACGCCCAGAAGGACGAGAGCCTGGCTCTGGCAGGCTCGTTCACCGGGGTTGCACTGCGGGCTGCGTGGACCCGCCTGCATGGCCGGTGCAAGCCAGGACGCTGCAGCCGCGGTGGGGCGTCGCCGCGCCGCAGCCCGCGATGTTGATCTGGTGCACGGCGCGGCTGCCCGTGCTGGACCATGATCGCGGCTCCCTTGCAATACAGCGCAACGCGGCATGCATCGCGTGTCGACGCACTATGCACATCGAAGAAGCTATCCGGATCCCGGTCGGCGCAACGCGACTGCGCGGTGACCTCGCCCTTGTGCCATGGGCGCGCGGCATCGTCGCATTCGTGCACGGCAGCGGCAGCAGCCGGCTGAGTCCGCGCAATCGCGCGGTGGCGCAGCAACTCAACGGCGCTGGCTTGAGCACCCTGCTGTTTGACCTGCTCACGTCCGAAGAGGAGGCGATCGACGCCCGAACGCGTGCGCTGCGCTTCGACATCGAGTTGCTCGCTCAGCGTCTGCTCTGTGTCGTCGACTGGCTGGGCGAACAGCCTCGTACCGCAGAATTGCGCATCGGGCTGTTCGGTGCGTCAACCGGAGCTGCTGCGGCGCTGCAAGTCGCGGCCCAACGACCACGTTCCATCGGCGCCGTCGTCTCGCGCGGCGGACGGCCCGATCTCGCGTCTGTCTGGCTGCATCGCGTGCGCGCACCGACCTTGCTGATCGTCGGCGCGCTCGATCCCGAAGTGCTGACGCTGAATGAGCAGGCTGTGCGGCAGTTGCGCGCACCGTGCACGCTGCGCACCGTTGCCGGCGCGACGCATCTCTTCGAGGAACCGGGCGCACTCGAGCAGGTTGCACACCTGGCAGCCGACTGGTTTGCAAGCCGTCTGGGCGCCCCGCGCGCCCTCGGTCCCGCGGGCGCGGAGCCGTGCTGACGCCGATTGCCTGCAAGCAGGCCTGATTAGATGGACGCTCGCGAGGTCACGATCGCGCTGATGGGAGATGCGATGCTCGGACGCGGCATCGACCAGATCTTGCCGCACCCATCCGCTCCGCAGTTGTACGAGCGCTTCGTCGGATCGGCGAAAGACTATGTCGCGCTGGCCAGCCGCGTCAACGGCATGATCGGCGAGCCACTCGCCGTCGACGAGATCTGGGGCGACGCGATCATCGATCTGGGCAAGGCTGCTCTGCGCATCGTGAACCTGGAGACCAGCATCACGACCTGCGCGACGCCTGCAGCGAAAGACGTGCTCTACCGCATGCACCCGGCAAATGCAGCATGCCTGCAAGCACTTGGCGTCGACTGCTGTGCCTATTCCACGCAAACCGACCACTGATTCCAGGCGAAGCCGACCACGCGGTCCAGCGCAATCCGACCACCTGTCCAGAGCAAACCGACCAGTAGACGCGGGGGTGCGGGCGGTGGGTTTTTAGTCCTTCTCGGCAGGGG
>DAHWJK010000173.1:0-6181 GCA_027344185.1 Thiobacillus sp. | reverse complement strand
ATCTATCTAAAAAAATTGGGCGACATGCCCTATCGATCGAATTTCAAGGAAAACGCTTACCAGAGGTACGGCAATTTAGAGCTTGAATCCAACAGATGCTGCATTGATATCACAGAAAATCGGGAAGACCAAGCGCTTTTTTCCGTCAGCTCCCCAATGCGCGCAGGATCAGGGTGTCGCCTCGCTGGGTAAATTCCAGTTGTTTCAACACGCTCATGCCCAGCAGGACCTGGTCATCACCCATTCCGGGATTGAGGCTGGCGTGCACGTCGTTGATTTCGAACGGTCCGAATGCCAGCGTGTCGATCCGGGTCGCCCGCGTCATCACGGTGCCGTTGGCGGTGACGGCCGGCATCGGCGCGCCCGCTTTCAGCCCCAACCCGGCACCGAGGTGCGCCGGCACCGACACCAGGGTGGCGCCGGTATCGAGCAGGAAGGTGACGGCCTCGCCATTGATGGTGCCGGGAAACACGTAATGGCCGGCCCGGTTGCGCTTGAGCGTCAGCTCGGTGCCGGGCGCGATCTGCAGCTGGCGATTGGGATGGTCGCGCGCCTCAAGGCTGCCCTCGAAAAACAGGTAGAGCAGGCCCAGCACCAGCAGGCTGGCGACCCATGCCATGCCACGGCCCATTGCGCGATGCGGATTGTGCGAGGTGTCGTTTTGGTTGGCGTTCACGGCGGCGGGACCCGTCAGGCGATCGATCGTTCGCCCCGGCTGGGGCACAGAATGCCTAGCCTAATCGAATCCCCGGCCGAATCAAATCCCGCCCTGCCCGGCCGGGCAGGGCGGATCAGATCAGTGGATATGCTGCATGCGCGGTTGGCTGAAATGACAGTGCGGCGAGTCGCCGAAGGCTTCGCGCAGAAAGCGGGTTTCGATGCGCAGCAGACGCTCGTGGTCGCCGGCTTCCAGAAAGACATCCGGCTGCGCCATCAAATCGTCGTCCCACACCATTTCCACCCCCCAGGCATTCGGCAGGCCGGGAACCACGCCGGGCGCGCATTCGCTGAACAGGCGGCTCACGCTCTCCTCGTCGGCCAGGCTGAGTTCGGCGCCATAATCGACCCCCAGCCTGCCGAGATGGACTTCCTTATCGGCGGGGATCAACGCCACCATCTGGCAATCGGTGCCATCCAGCAGTACGCCCTTGACCAGGCGGCCGGGCGGCAGCCCCGCCGCGCGGGCGGTTTCGGCGCTGGTTTGGGAATGCGGATGCGACACGATCTCGAACGGGATCATGTGCTGGTCGAGAAAGCGCTCCATGCGATGCAGTGGGTTCATGATTGTCTCCTTGGCTTACGGTCGGTCGACTTTCACTATAGACCAGCGCCGGCCGTCCGCTGGATGCCGCCCCAACGCCATGACTTGCGCGCGCAACCCGGTTATCGGCTGCCTGAACGTCCCGCTCCGCGGCCTTCACACGCCAGGCGATTTCACGCTACAGTGCCGGGCAAAGTCAGACCCCAATAAATGGCAACGCCTGCGGCCCGATGAAATCCGTCCAGCCTTCCTTCTTCGTCCTGATTGCGCTCATCGGCGGATTGGCCATTTTCAGCTCCACGCTGTCGAAGACGCCGGTGCTGCCGCTGTTCGCCGCCTCGCTCAACGCCACGCCGGCCGAGATCGGCTGGATCGTCATGGCCTCGACGATTCCCGGCGTGCTGATCAGCTACCCCGCCGGCGCGCTGTCCGACCATCTCGGCAGGCGTCGCGTGCTGCTGGCGTCGCTGGTCGTGTTCGCCACCGCACCCTTCCTCTACCTGGTGATCGACACCGCCTGGCAGCTGATGGCGGTGCGCTTCTACCACGGCTTCGCCACCGCGATTTTCGGCACGGTGGCGAGCGCAGCGATTGCCGCGCGCTACACCAGCGACCGTGCGGCGCGGCTCTCCACCTATTCGTCGGTCACCATCGTCGGGCGCTCCATCGCGCCCTTCCTCGGCGGCGCGCTGATTTCGCTGGCGAGTTTCGGCGCGGTCTACATCGCCTGCGCGATCGCTGGCGTGCTGGCGCTGACAGCCGGCCTGCTGCTCAAGGACCACGAGCCGCGCCCGACAACGAAGCTGGAGCTGCCTCGTTTCTGGTCAAGTTTGAAAACCGTGCTGCGCGACCGCGGCATCATGCTGGTGAGCACGGTAGAAGCCGCGCAATACCTGGTGTTCGGCGCGATCGAAGCCTTCCTCGCGCTGTATGCGTCCTCGCTCGGCATTCCGGCGTGGCAGATCGGCATCATCCTCGGCGCGCAGTTGCTCAGCATTGTCTTCATCAAGCCGCTGATGGGCCGCGTGTCCGACCGTGTCGGGCGCCGCCGCGTGATCCTGCCGGGGCTGCTGATCGGCGCGGCGAGCGTGGCGCTGCTGCCCTTCTTCCCCAGCTTTCTAGGCCTGTCGGTGCTGAGCCTGGCGTTCGGCCTCGGCTTCGCCACCGTCACCTCGTCCACCGCCGCGCTGGTCGCCGATCTCACGAAGGACGGCCGCTTCGGCTCGTCGATGGGCGTGCTGCGCACGGTGATGGACGTCGGCCAATCGATCGGCCCGGTGCTCACCGGCTTCATGGTCGGCGTCGCCGGCTACGCCAGCGCCTTCACCCTGCTGGCGGCGATCCTCGTCGCCGCCGCGCTGATGCTGGGACTGCTGCTGCGCGACGCCTGAAGCCGCGCCCGATCGGCTATAGTGAGGCAGACCCTTACTCCCAAGGAGACTCCCATGCGCATCCGTTCCCTGTTCGCCCTGCTGGCCATTGTCCCGGCTTTCTTCATGCTTCCGGCCGCGGCCGATTCAACGGTAGACGTCGCCCCCGCTGCCACGCAGCAAAAAACGATTTCGGCCGAAGCCTGCATCGCCCAGGCCCAAGGCAAAGGCATGCACCTTGCCCAGATCCAGACAGCCTGCTGCAAGGCCCACAAAGGCATCTGCGGCTGCCGCGCCGGCAAGATCGTCTGCTGCGACAACTCCACCAGCAACGAGCCGGGGTGTACGTGTCATGGGGATGAGGGTGTCGCCGAATAGCATGCGTTGCGTCAGACCGAGATGGCGCACACCACTGGCAAGACCAAAACCATGCTCTACGGCTTGAGACGCCCGCTACACGCGTAGTAACCAGATCTTGCGCGCCTCTTGTAGCTATTTACATTTAACGCAATACGTTATATGTTAAGCATATGATCCTGTCATTCAAATGCGCAGACACCCAGGCCCTGTTTGCTGGCACTACGGTCAAACGCTTCGTGAATATCAGGGCTGCCGCAGAACGCAAGCTGCAGATGCTGCACCGGGCCGCTCAGCTGGAAGACTTGCGCGTCCCCCCGCAAAACAGGCTGGAAAAGCTCAAAGGCGACAGGAAGGGAACCTGGAGCATACGCATCAACGATCAATGGCGTATTGGCTTTCGGTTCGAGAACGGCAACGCTTATGACGTGGAAATCGTCGATTACCACTGACAGGAGACCAAGATGACGATTGTGAACGGTATGCGCCCGATCCATCCGGGTGAAATCCTGCGCGAGGAGTTCATGGTTCCGATGGGGTTATCAGCCAGCGCGCTGGCCATCGCCCTGCGCGTGCCCGCGCCACGCATCAACGATGTCGTGCGCGAGCGCCGCGCCGTTTCGGCCGACACCGCCCTGCGCCTGGCCCGCTACTTCGGCACCAGCGCCGAATTCTGGCTGGGCCTGCAGTCGGACTACGACATGAAAATCGCCCTGTCCGAGAATGGCGAACGGATCAAGCAGGATGTTTCGCCGATGGAGCGGGCGGCGTGATTGTCGGCGGTAAAAGCGGGGGCTGTCACTGATTGTGGTTCTTGTTGAATAGCCAACCGTAATAAATGCCATGGACCGTAGTGCAGCTGTCGCCCAGCTTCAGGCAGTGTGGAGCATCCTAAATCGCGACGTTGAAGCGGCCACTGCATATGGTCAGTTTGAGAATACAAAGTACGCACAAAGAGCGCTTGTTCGGGCACACTTTGCACTTATCGAGGGTCTGTCGTATGCGCTTCGGCAAGTGACTCTCGCATCACTTCACGGAACAGAATTCATAACCGAAGCAGAGACAGCGCTACTGCGCGAGGAGCGCTACTCAATTGATGAGAAAGGTCATCCAAAATCAGCACAGCAGTTTTTGAAATTTCCAGAAAGCCTCCTGTTCTCAATCCGCTGCTATATCAAGAATCACGGGGCGACATTTGATCCCGATATACAGCATCCAGGTTGGTCGGCAATGCGGAGGGCGGTCAAAGTCAGGGATCGAGTGACACATCCCAAGACAGCTGAATCGCTGAATTTGTCTGACGAGGATCTACAATCATTTGTAGACGCTGCGGCTTGGTGGAAGATGACGATGCTCGCAATGTTCGAAGCCTGTCAGGAAGCTGATGCCTACTGGCAAAAGCAACTTGAGGAAGAGATCTCTCGCTGATCAAACAGCGCCGAATTCTAGAGTTTGGCAATACAACCTCACGCAACTCACTTACTCAGCGCCACCCAAACCCCATCCCACCCCGCCTCCGGCGACTTCTGCCGAAACGCCGCAATCCGCGCCAGCATGACCTGGCTGGGCGGATCCTGCGGTTCGATAGCGAGGCATTCGCGGAACGCCGCTTCGGCCGCATCCCAGTCCTGCGCGCGGTAGCGCGCGAGTCCGGCTTCGTACGCCTGGATTCGTTGCCGGTCGGCGTCGCTCAATTCGTCGGCCATCCTCAGCAGTTCGAATACCCGCACCGTTTCCAGCTTGCCGGCGACGCGCAGGCTGTCGATTTCGCGGAAGGCCAGCATGTCGCCGGCCAGCGTGCGCGTGGTTTCGCTGACGAGAATGCGCGTGCCGTAGAACTTGTTGGCCTGCTCCAGCCTCGAGGCGAGGTTCACGGTGTCGCCAATGACGGTGTAGCCGCGCGAGGTTTCGGAGCCGATGTTGCCGACGGTGACTTCGCCGCTGGCGATGCCCATGCGGACGTTGACCACGGGCACGTTGTCACGGACGCTGAACATCTCGGGCAGCCAGGCGCGGAAGTCCTCAAGACGGGCCATCTGGTCCAGCGCGGCGATGCAGCCGAGGCGCGCGTGGTCGGCGGGATCGGTGAAGGGCGGGCCCCAGAAGGCCATGACCGAGTCGCCGATGTATTTGTCGACGATGCCCTGCTCGGCACGAACGACTTCGGACATCATCGAGAAATAGCGGTTGAGAAAGCGCACCGCGGCGTCCGGCGTGAGGCCTTCGCACATCCGGGTGAAGCCTTCGAGGTCGGAGAAAAACACGGTCATCACCTGGCGGTCGCCCTTGTCGGCGCCGATACGGTTTTCCAGCAGGGTCTTGACGATGCGCGGGTCGACGTACTGGCCGAAGGTTTCGCGGATACGCTCCTTCTCGCGCAGACCGACGACCATACGGTTGAACGAGGTGGCCAGCGTGGCGATCTCGTCGCGCGAGTGCACATGGATTTCCACCTCCAGGTCGCCGCCTTCCACCGCGCGTGTGCCGCCGAGCAGGCGCTTGATCGGACTGACCAGCGAGCGCGTGAAGAACAGCGCCGAGAGGAAGCCGAGCGCGGCAGCCAGCGCGGTGATGATCCAGTTGAGCGTGGTGGCGCGTTTCTCCTCCTCCTTGGCCGCGATGGCGGTGTCCTGGGTCAGCTTGTTGAGGATGTCGATGGTCTTGCCGATTTCGACGTCGACGGCGTCCTTCTCGCGCAACAGGGTTTCGCGGACGAGTTCCTGCGAACGCGGGGTGCCTTCCTCCGCCTCGATCTGGAACAGGCGAAAGGTCCGGTGGAAATTCTGGCGCGCGGTCTGGATCGTTGGCAGCTGCTCGCCCAGCACCGCGAGTGTGGCGCGGTCGAGCTTGAGGTCCTTTTCCGCCTCGGCCTCGGCGAGGAAGCGCAGCGAGGAATCGACGATCTGGTCGGCGTTGACCCCGCGCATGTCGAAGCCGTTCGATTCCTTCGCCAGATAGTCGGGATCGGGCCGGGCCGCCTGCATGCCCGACATCACCCGTTCCATGTGGACGATCTGCTGGCGGATCAGGATCTCGACGCTGGCCACCTGCTGCTGCAGCGGCAGGTACCAGTCGGACAGCGCGCGCACCTGGTTGTTGAGCTGGCGGAAGTTGAGCACCGACACCCAGGTGACGACCACCATCAGCACCAGCAGGGCCATGGTGATGCTGAAGATTTTCAGGCTGATGGGCA
>DAHWJK010000172.1:0-1737 GCA_027344185.1 Thiobacillus sp. | reverse complement strand
TCGCCATCATCAACGAGGAATGCTTCTTCGAACTGGACGCCGCCCCGGTGCGCGTCCACTCTGCGCTGGTGCCGCAGCCGTATAACCACACGCTGGAAAAAGCAGCGATCCCGGATCACGAGGATGTGGTGAAGTCTGTTCTGAAGATCTTTGGTAAGGCGTAAGGGATCAGGGGTCAGGATTCAGGGGTCAGGGCGTGAATAACTACCGTGATCTCAAGGTCTGGCAAATGGCGATGAAACTGACAGAAGACATCTACCTGACCACCGAATCCTTCCCCTCCCGGGAAACCTATGCACTGGCCAATCAGCTTCAGCGCGCAGCCGTTTCCATCCCGTCCAATATTGCCGAAGGTCACGCAAGAAATTCAACGAAGGATTACTTGCGTTTTATATCGATTTCGCAGGGTTCGCTGGCTGAAGCAGAAACACAGCTCGAACTCGCGCACCGGCTGGGTTATATCCCCCAAGCCGAGTTGCTTTGTCTGCTTGAGCAGACCAACGAGGTTGGACGTATGTTGCATGGCCTGAGAAGCGCACTGGCCGCAAAACTATCGCCAACTCCCTGACCCCTAAATCCTGACCCCTGAATCCTATGAATCACTACGCCATCACGATGCCCCAGCTCTCGGACACCATGACCGAGGGCGTGGTCGTCACCTGGGAAAAGCAGGCCGGCGACCGCGTCGAGCGCGGCGATATCGTTGCCACGGTCGAAACCGACAAGGCCATCATGGACGTCGAAGTGTTCAAGGCCGGCTATCTGGCCGGGCCGCTCGCTGAGGTCGGCGCGACCATCGCCGTCGGCGCGGCGCTCGGCTACATCACCGACACCGCGGGCGACGTGGCGATTGCCGCCGACGAAGTGGTGGAGCAGCAGGCGCAAACCGAGATGATTCCGCACCATGCCGGCACGCCGATCGTGATGCCGCAGCTGTCGGACACCATGACCGAGGGCGTCGTCGTCACCTGGGAAAAACAGCCGGGCGATGCGATCAGGCGCGGCGACATCGTCGCCACGGTGGAAACCGACAAGGCCATCATGGACGTCGAGGTGTTCCAGGAAGGCTTCCTCTCCGGCCCGATCGCCGACGTCGGCAGCGTGGTCGAAGTCGGCCACCCGATGGGCTTCATCGTCGACGATGCGGCCAAGGCCAACGACACCGGCGTGACGATTTCCGCCGACCACAAGGTCCAGGACCTGCACAAGGTCGCCCCGCATGCGGCGGACAAGCCGGCCCACCTCCCCATTCCCAAGACCGCACCCGCCCAGGTGTCCGCCACCGGCGCCATGCCCCCGGTGGCGCGTCCGCAGGGCCGCCAGGCCAGTCCCTATGCACGCAAAGTCGCCGGGCAGTTGGGCGTCAACCTCGCCGGTCTCGCCGGCACCGGACCCTCAGGCGTCATCGTCTCCGCCGATGTGGCGCGCGCGCGTCCGTCGATGCAGGAAGTCGCCCATGCGCTGCCGCAGGTCGACGTGCCGGGCCAGGGCCGCAAGATGACCTCGATGGAAAAGGCCGTGAGCCACGCGATGACCGCCTCGCTCACGCTGCCGACCTTCAACGTCACGATGAACATCAACACCACCGCGCTGACCGCCGCCGCCAAGGCGAAGAAGGTGTCGGTGACGGTGGCGATCGCCAAGGCCTGCTCGGTCGCGATGGCGAAATTCCCGCGCATGAACTGGGCCTACCAGCCGGTCGACAAGCTGGTCGAACGCGACAACCACGACTTCGGC
>DAHWJK010000130.1:0-9629 GCA_027344185.1 Thiobacillus sp. | reverse complement strand
CGTTGACGTCGACCAGCTCAGGCGGCAGGCTGATGAACAGGCAGTACGCCGGGTTCAGCTGGTGATGCAGCACATCGCGATAGGCTTCCTTCAGCGCGTGGACGATCAGCTTGTCGCGCACGTAGCGGCCGTTGACGAACACGTGCTGGCTGTCGCGGCTGGCGGTGGCGGCGCCGGGACGGATCACCCAGCCGGCGACGCGCAACGCCGCAGCCGCCGCATCGACCGCAATCGCATGCGCCTCGAACGCCTCCCCCAGCACCTGGCGCACCCGCGCGTGGGCAGACTCGGCGTTGAGACGCAGCTGCACCCGGCCATTGTGAGTCAGCGTGAACGCCACCTGCGGGTTGGCCAGCGCCAGCCGCCGCACGGTTTCGGCGCAATGCGCGTATTCAGTGCCCTCGGTCTTGAGAAACTTGCGTCGCGCCGGCGTATTGAAGAACAGGTCCTCAATATCGACGGTGGTGCCGATCGCACGCGCAGCGGGCACCGGCTCGCCGAGGCGGCCGCCTTCGACCTGCAGCGTCCAGGCGTGCTCGCCGCTGGTGTGATTGGCGCTGCGGCTGGTGAGTTGGACCCGCGCGATGGCGGCGATCGAAGCCAGCGCCTCGCCGCGGAAACCCAGGCTCGCCACCTGCTCGAGGTCGGCGAGACTGGCGATCTTGCTGGTGGCGTGTCGTGTCAGCGCGAGCGCGAGTTCATCGCGCGCAATGCCGCTGCCGTTGTCGCTCACACGGATGCGCTTGATGCCTCCCCGCTCCAGATCGATCTGAATCTCGGTGGCGCGGGCATCGAGGCTGTTTTCGAGCATTTCTTTCAGTGCCGCAGCGGGGCGCTCGACCACTTCGCCAGCGGCGATCTGCGAAATCAGCACATCGGGCAGGATGCGGATGTTCACAACGAACCCGCAAACGGCACGCCGCGCCGCGCCGCCATCGCGCGGCCTAGACGCTCGAGATCGGCCGCACCGAGGGTCTGCTGCGCGAGCGGCAGCACATGGGTATTCTCGAATTCGAGGTGGGCGCGGTTCATGTCGACGAAGCGGCGCGTCAGCACCGTGTCCAGCACGGCGGCAGTGCCGGCTTCGATCGCCTGCAATTGCGTACGCAGGCGGCGCCAGACCTGTGCCTGCGCGTCGTGTTCCAGCGTCAGGGTCTCGACCAGCTCGCAGGCGCCGGGTGCACCGGCCTGCTCCAGCAGCGGAAACAGGTTGCGCTCCTCGTCGTCGTGGTGGTGCACCGCCGCCGTGTCGAAGTAGGCCAGCACCGCGCGCGCGGCCTGCTGCGCCTGCGCGTCGCCGCCGTGGGCGGGCAGATGGGCGAGCAGTTTTTCCAGGATGTCGCACTGTTTGGCAATGCGCGCATGACACGCTTCCAGCACCGCCAGCGGCCGGTCGAAGCCCGGAGCCGCCGCGCCCAGCAGGCTAGCGGTCATGGATTGAGGGTCAGCCGCGCCGGCGCGGTCAGCGGGTGCGTATCGAAATACTTCTTGATGCCGACGACAATGGCGTCGACCAGCGTGTCCTGGTAGCCGGGATCGTTGAGGCGCTTTTCCTCTTCCGGATTGGAAATGAACGCAGTCTCGATCAGGATCGACGGAATGTCGGGCGCCTTCAGCACTGCGAACCCCGCCTGCTCGACATGCCGCTTGTGCAGCGTGTTGACGGTGCCGATTTCCTTGAGGACGGCATGGCCCAGCTTGAGGCTGTCGTTGATCGTGGCCGTCTGCGACAGGTCGATCAGGGTGCGTTTGAGGAAGGGATCCTTGACGTCGATGTTGATGCCGCCCACCAGGTCGGCGTCGTTTTCTTTCTTGGCCAGCCAGCGTGCGGCAACCGAGGTGGCTCCGTTCTCCGACAGCGCGAAAACCGACGAGCCGCGGGCGTGCGGCTTGATGAAGGCGTCGGCGTGGATCGACAGGAACAGGTCGGCCTTCACTGCGCGCGCCTTGGTGACCCGCTGCGCCAGCGGCACGAAATAGTCGCCATCGCGGATCAGCACGGCGCGCATGTTTTCCTGCGCGTCGATTTTTTCCTTCAGCTTGCGCGCCACTGCCAGCGTGATGTGTTTTTCATACGAGCCCTTGGCGCCGACGGCACCGGGGTCTTCGCCACCGTGGCCGGCATCGATGGCCACGGTGATGAGGCGGGCGTATTGCGGCACCGCCGCCGGCCTGGGCGGCTGCGCCGTCACCGGTTGCGCCATCGCCGGATTTGACGCCGCCGCACCCGGCTGGGCCGGATAGAGGTCCACCACCAGGCGGTGGCCATACTGGCCCAGCGGCGGCAACTGAAAAACCGACGGCTTGACCGGCGCTTTGAGGTCCAGCACCACGCGCATCACGCCGGGACGGTTCAGGCCGACGCGGATTGCGCTGATATAGGGGTCGTCCGCGCTCAGCAAGCCGGCCAGCGCAGTGAGGGCCGCACCGACCTCGACGCCTTCGAGGTCGATCACCAGCCGCTCGGGATTCGCCAGACGGAAATAGGTGTGCGTAACCTGTTGCGGTGCCTCCAGCGTGATCCGCGTGTAGTCGGGCGACGGCCACAGCCGGGTCGCAGTCAGCTGCAGCGCCTGGGCCCAGCCCGACGTCAGCGCACCGCATAGCAGGAAAACCTTCAGCAAAGCGTGCAACTCTTCTCCAGATAATGTGCGCCGCGCGCGCTTGCGGCCTCGCACTCGACTTCGCGTGCCTCGTCGGCCATCCGCAGCCGGACGATCACATCGGGTGGCGGCAGCCAGCCGGCGGCCTTGTCCGGCCACTCGATCAGGCTGACTGCCTGGCCGTCGCTGACATCGCGAAACCCGGCGTCCATCCACTCGCGCGGGTCGTGCAACCGATACAGGTCAAAATGATACAGCTCAAACGCCGGCAGGCTGTAGGTTTCGGCAAGGGTATAGGTCGGACTTTTTACCCGGCCGTTGTATCCGAGCCCCCGCAGCATGCCGCGCACCAGGGTGGTCTTCCCGGCGCCGAGGTCGCCCTCGAGGTAGAACGTCAGCCCCGGGGTCAGTTCCCGCGCCAGTTGCGCGCCAAACGCCAGCGTCGCGGCCTCGTCGGCCAGGCTGCAACTGCAGCGCACGGTATCATCGGCTGTATGCATGATCAGGATTTAAGTCAACTGGCGCGACAAATCAAGCAATGGGGGCGCGAGCTCGGTTTTGCCGCGGTGGGCATTGCCGATGGCGAGTTGAGCGCGGCCGAGGCGGGCTTGCAGGAATGGCTGGATCGCGGCTTTCATGGCGAAATGGATTATATGGCGGCGCACGGCACCAAGCGCAGCCGTCCGGCCGAGCTGGTGCCCGGCACTGTCCGCATCATCAGCGCACGGCTGGACTATTTTCCGCCGGCATCGGCCGACCCGCACGCGGTGCTGGCCGACCCCGACGCCGCCTATGTGGCCCGCTACGCGCTGGGACGCGACTATCACAAGGTGTTGCGCCACCGGCTGCAGCGCCTGGCCGAAAAAATCAGCGCGGAAATCGGCGTGCACCATTTCCGCGTTTTCACCGACAGCGCCCCGGTGCTCGAGGTGGAGCTCGCCGCCCAATCCGGGCTCGGCTGGCGCGGCAAGCACACGCTGCTCCTGAACCGCCAGCACGGCTCGTGGTTCTTTCTCGGCGAAATCTATACCGACCTGCCGCTGCCGGTCGACGCGCCCGAAGCCAGCCACTGCGGCACCTGCCAGGCCTGCCTCGACATCTGCCCGACCCAGGCCATCGTCGCCCCCTACACGCTCGACGCGCGGCGCTGCATTTCCTATCTGACGATCGAATTGAAGGGCAGCATCCCGCTGGAACTGCGCCCGCTGATCGGCAACCGCATCTACGGCTGCGACGACTGCCAGCTGGTGTGCCCGTGGAACCGGTTTGCGCAGACTGCCGAGCTGGCGGATTTCGGGGTTCGAAATGGCCTCGACAGCGCGCGGCTGGTGGAGCTGTTCGCCTGGTGCGAAACCGACTTCAACGATCGTCTGGCGGGCTCGTCGATCCGCCGGATCGGGCACGAACGCTGGCTGAGGAACATCGCGGTCGCGCTGGGCAACGCGCCGGCCTCGGCCGAAACCCGAGCCGCGCTCGGCGCGCGGCTGGATCATCCGTCCGCGCTGGTGCGCGAACACGTCGCATGGGCACTGACGCGTCAGTCCGCGCTTTAAATCGCCTTCAATTCCTGCCTGGCGTGCCGAATCACCGACGCCCCCGACGTCAGCGCCAGCCCGGCCAGCAGCAAGGCCACTGCGATATCCGGCCAGCCGTGCACCGTCGCCCACACCCCGCCCGCCGCGCCCATCACCGCCAGATTGCCGAGCGCATCGTTGCGCGAGCACAGCCATACCGAGCGCGCCTGCGCGTCGCCCTGGCGGTGCGCATACAGCAGCGCCGCCACGCCGACATTGACCGCCAGCGCCAGGGGGCTCACCCAACCCATGATGAAAGGCTCGGGCACCACGCCGGCCGACCATTGCCAGGTCGACTTGCCGAGCACGAATACGCCGAAGCCCGCCATCAGCCAGCCCTTCCAAAGCGCGGTGCGCGAGCGCCACACCGGTGCCAGGCCCAGCACGAACAGCGCGACGCCGTAGTTGCCGGCGTCGCCCAGAAAATCCACCGCGTCCGCCAGCAGCGACACCGACTGCGCGGCAAAGCTGGCCACGATCTCGACGCCGAACATCAGCGCGTTCAGCACCAGTGCGATCCAGAGCGCGCGCCGGTAGCGCGGATCGGGCGGCACGGTGCCGCAGACCGAATCGCAGCCGCAGCCGCTCATGCCGTATGCCTTTGGATCGGGCCCTGCAGGTAAAATGCCGTCTTTCTCATCCCGCCATCCTGCCACCCATGTCCACGAATGCAAACTCCCCGATCGGCGTATTCGATTCCGGCATCGGCGGGCTGACGGTGGTGCGCGCGCTGATGGAGCGCCTGCCTTACGAGAACATCGTCTACTTCGGCGACACCGCGCGCGTGCCCTACGGCGTGAAGTCGGTCGAGACCATCGCCCACTTCACCGCCCAGATCGCGCAGTTCCTGCTGGAAAAGGACGTCAAGCTCCTGGTCATCGCCTGCAACACGATGGCGGCGGTGGCCTCGCAGATCGTCAAGGACCTCTCGCCGGTGCCGGTGCTCGACGTCATCGATGCCGGCGCGGCGTCCGCGCGCGGCGGCAAGAAAATCGGCGTCATCGGCACGCCCACCACCATCAACAGCAACGCTTACGCGCGCGCCATCCACGAATACGCGCCCGATTCGCGCATCCATTCGCAGGCCTGCGCGCTGTTGGTGCCGCTGGTCGAGGAAGGCTGGCTCGACCATGAAGTGACGCGATTGACGGCGCAGGATTACCTGAAGCCCTTGCAGGCCGAGCACATCGACACCTTGGTGCTCGGCTGCACCCATTACCCGCTGTTGAAGCCGCTGCTGCGGCAGGTACTGGGGGACGGCGTGCAGCTGGTCGACTCCGCCGAAGCCATGGCCGAGCAGGTCGCCGCGGTGCTGGCCGACAAAAAACTGGCCAATCCCGGTCCCGCGCAGCCGCGCTACGACTTCTACGTCACCGACCTGCCGCTGCGCTTCCAGACCATCGGCGAGCGCTTTCTCGGGCGCACGCTCAACAACGTGCACGTGGTGAAGTGGTAGTCGCCCCGGCCCTCGCATGATCCGGGTCAACGCCCAGATCGAGCTCGACGAGCGCGAAATCCAGGAGGACTTCGTGCGCGCCTCGGGCCCCGGCGGGCAAAACGTCAACAAGGTGTCGACCGCGGTGCAGCTGCGCTTCGACGTCGCCCGTTCCCCTTCGCTTCCCGAGCCGGTGCGCGAACGCCTGATCACCCTGGCCGGCCGTCGCCTCACCCAGGACGGCGTGCTGATCCTCTCAGCCGAAGGCTACCGCAGCCAGCGGCGCAACCGCGACGATGCGCTGGAACGCCTGCTCGAGCTGATTCGCGAAGCCTGCGAAGTCGACACGCCGCGCCGGCCGACCCGGCCCACGCTGGCGTCGAAGAAGCGGCGGCTGGACAGCAAGCAACGGCGGGGAGAAACCAAGAAATTGCGGACGGTAAAGCCAGCGGCGGACCACTGAAGCGCCTTGCCCGGCGTGCCGCGTCTTGATGATCGTTTCGAATCGGTGCTACAAATCAGGCGGGCCGCTCGCGCGCGCTCAGCGGCATGACCCATTCAGGAAAGGATTCGCCATGACCCCCTTGCGAACATATTGGATACGACGGCTGGTCGCGTGGATGCTGTTACTGGGCCTGCAGCTGCCTGCGCTCGCCCATGCGAGCGAAATCGACCTCGCAACGCGCCTGCAGCAAAGCGGCCACGTCCTGATGGTGCGGCACGCCAACGCCCCCGGCTTCGGCGATCCGGAGCAATTCAAGCTCGACGACTGCACCACCCAGCGCAACCTGGATACCGTCGGCCGCGCCCAGGCCACGGCCATCGGCGACTGGCTGCGGCGACAGGGGGTGCGGGACGCGCGCGTCTACTCCAGCCAATGGTGCCGCAGCCTGGAGACCGCGCGTTTGATCGGCCTCGGTCCGGTGACGCCCCTGCCCGCGCTCAACTCGTTTTTCGAGCGCGAACAGGAGCGCATGAGCAGCCTGGTCGCGTTGAACGCCTTTTTCGCGCGGCAACCGATGGACGGCCCGCTGATCATCCTGGTCACCCATTTCGTCAACATCCAGGCGATCGCCGGTTTCGGCGTGGGCTCAGGCGAGGGCGTGCTGCTGCAACGGCAGGCCGGCAAAGCGCCGCGCGTGGTCGGGCGCATGGATTTCAGACCGTAAACCGCACGTCCGGCTATCCGCCGGGCCAGGCATCTCTCGCCCCGAGCAGCGTCATCACGCGCCACCATTCGGTTCACCGTCGAGGCATGCACAGCAAAATGCTCGGCAACGGCCACCCTGGTGTTCAATCCTGATTGCGCGCCGCATCTTATTTGTCCAGTCAATATCGTACAAAAGTACTTTTATTGCTTATTTTGTTAAAGTTTTGTCTAGGACAGTCGATGCACTGGTTACGTGCATCCATCCGGTCGGCTTCACGCGGCCGCAGGAGCACCGGCAACGCGATCCGGTGAACCACACCGTAAATACCATCGAAACCAACCGAGACAAGACCATGCGCACACTCTTCAATTTCAGCATCGCGAAACGGCTTTACCTGATTTCCTTCCTTCTGCTCGCCGCGCTCGGCGCGGTCTCGATCAGCGGCTGGGTCGCCCTGAAGAATGATGCCGCCCTCGCCGACCGGGCCGGCGAAATCCGCATGCCGCAGTTGATGCGGATCGCCTCGGTCGAGTTGAACATCACCCGCGTCTCCCTGCAGATTCGCCACGCCATGCTGGTCACCACGGAAGACGATCTGCGCGCAACGCTCGCCGACATTGGCGACAAGCGCCGCCAGATCGACGACGACCTCAAGGCATTCGAGGCCGGGATCCTCGATGAGGCCGAACGTGAATTGTTCGCCAGGCTCGCGCCTCTGATGGACGATTTCTGGCGCATCGGCGGCACGAACATCGGGCTGATCGAATCCGGCGACAAGGACGCCGCCTTCGCGATGCTGGTCAACGAGACCATCCCTGCACGCAACCTTCTGCTCGAGGTGCTGGCAGCCGAGAAGACCTACCAGACCGAGCACCTCGACAAGGAACTCGGGATCATCAAGGCGGGCAACGACAGCACTCGCATCCTGGTCGTGTCTGCCGTACTGGCGGTGGCGCTTGGCCTGCTGGCCATGACCTGGCACATCGGCAGCGTGCTCAAACGCCGGGTGGCCATCTCGCAGGCAGTCTCCAACCGCGTGCGCGATGGCGATCTGACCGTCCGCATCCACGACGACGCGCACGACGAATTCAGCCCCCTGCTGGCCTCGCTCGACGAGATGCAGACTGCACTGACGCAGGTTGTGGGCCGGGTGCGCCAGGGCGCCGAATCGGTGGCCACCGCCAGCGCCGAAATCGCGCAAGGGAACCAGGATCTCTCCTCGCGCAGCGAAAGCCAGGCCAGCGCACTCGAAGAAACCGCCGCCTCGATGGAAGAAGTGGGCTCGACCGTGCGACAGAACGCCGACAATGCCCAGCAGGCCAACCAGTTGGCGAAAAGCGCCGCCGGCGTCGCCGAACAGGGCGGCGACGTGGTGGCGCAGGTGGTCGACACCATGCGCGGCATCAGCGAATCGAGCCGCAAGATCGGCGACATCATCAACGTCATCGACGGCATCGCCTTCCAGACCAACATCCTCGCGCTCAACGCCGCAGTCGAAGCCGCGCGCGCCGGCGAGCAGGGCCGCGGCTTCGCCGTGGTCGCGGGCGAGGTGCGCACCCTGGCGCAGCGCAGCGCCGAGGCTGCCAAGGAGATCAAGCACCTGATCGAGGAAAGCGTCGCGCGCGTCGATCAGGGCTCCGTGCTGGTCGACCGCGCCGGGGCCACCATGCAGGATGTGGTCGCGAGCATCCGCCGCGTAACCGACCTCATGGGCGAAATCAGCGCAGCGAGCGTCGAGCAGAGCGCCGGCATCACACAGGTCGGCGAAGCCGTCACCCAGATGGACGAAACCACCCAGCAGAATGCCGCGCTGGTCGAGGAAATCGCCGCCGCCGCCGCCGGCCTCAGCTCGCAGGCACGCGAGCTCGTCGAAGCCGTCGCGGTGTTCCGCATCGAAGCCGACATTGCGGCGCAGCCCCCGACGCACATCACCTCCGCGCCCCGCCATGCACGGACCACGAGCCGGACAGCGCGCGCCCTGCCCCGCGCCGAAGCGCCTGTCCTGCGGAAAGTCGCCTGAAACACACCCGGCCCGGAGGAAGCCCCCGGACGCCGGATGAATGCCAGTGACCTGATCAAGGAGAGGCGCAGGGTGGGGACACGGGCTCAGGTCGTGCATTACAGGGTAATCCCCCCATTTTTAGCAGTCGCCAGAAATGGATTAGTTGGCGAACATCAATTTCTGCATGGGTGTGATGCCGCCGAGCGCCATGTTCGGACGCTCGTGATTGCACGACCATAGCCAGCGGGTTGCCGACTCCTGCACTTCCTCAATCGAGTCGAACAGATACTGCCCCAGCCAGTCGTAGCGCACCGTCCGGTTGTAGCGTTCCACGTAGGCGTTCTGTTGCGGCTTGCCGGGCTGGATATGCTCAATGCGTATCTGGCGCGTTTCCGCCCACGCCAGCAACGCGCCGCTGATGTACTCGGGGCCATTGTCGCAGCGGATCGCAGCCGGCCTGTCACGCCACTCGATAATACGGCAATGATCTGGCTGTCGGTAAAACGCGATTTCTTCAAGGGAACCTCCTCGGGGTAGATTACGAGAAAATTCCACTTCTGACTCCTGCTGTTTTATGGGGGGATTACCGTTCTTACTGGGCGTTTGCTTTGGGATGGCTCCAAGGCCTGCGAAAGATCGACCGAAATTCGTTACCACCCTTATCGACAACGCTGCTCTTTTCGTCGAACGCTTTATAAAGAGCGTCAGCGCCATAGATGCGATTGTTTTCCAACACCACCCCTTTACTCCGAAATAGGCCAATGGCGTATTTCGGCGGCGTACCCAACAGGCCGCGCTGAATGACGATGTCGTTATTACGGATGATCGTGCTGTCGCCATCGGCCAGAACGATTGGCGCGGAAT
>DAHWJK010000124.1:0-8644 GCA_027344185.1 Thiobacillus sp. | reverse complement strand
CGCAATGATGACCGAACCGGCGGCCAGGAACAGCAGCGCCTTGAAGAAGGCGTGCGTCATCAGGTGGAACACCGCGACCGAGTAGGCCGAGGCGCCGAGCGCGACCGTCATGTAGCCCAATTGGGAGAGCGTCGAATACGCCACCACGCGCTTGATGTCGTTCTGTACGACGCCGAGGAAGCCCATGAACAGCGCAGTGATCGCGCCGATCACCATGATGAAGGAGAGCGCCACGTCGGACAGTTCGTACAGCGGCGACATCCGCGCGACCATGAAGATGCCGGCGGTCACCATCGTCGCCGCGTGAATCAGCGCGGAAATCGGCGTCGGGCCTTCCATCGAATCGGGCAGCCAGACGTGCAGCGGGAACTGCGCCGACTTGCCCATCGCGCCGATGAACAAAAGGATCCCAATGACCGTCATCAGCATCCACGGCGTATCCGGCCACAGGGTGATGGTCTCGCGGGCCATAGAGGGCGCCTTGGCGAACACCGTGGCGTAATCGAGCGAGCCGAAATAGGCCAACACCAGGCCGATGCCGAGGATGAAGCCGAAGTCGCCGACGCGGTTGACCAGGAAGGCCTTGAGGTTGGCGTAGATCGCCGTTTCCTTGGTGTACCAGAAGCCGATCAGCAGGTAGGACACCAGCCCCACCGCTTCCCAGCCGAAGAACAGCTGCAGGAAGTTGTTGCTCATCACCAGCATCAGCATCGAGAAGGTGAACAGCGAGATATACGAGAAGAAGCGCTGGTAGCCGGGGTCGTCGTGCATATAGCCGATGGTGTAGATGTGCACCATCAGCGAGACGAAGGTGACGACCAGCATCATCATCGCGGTCAGCGAATCGATCAGGAAGCCGATCTCGAAGCTGAGATCGCCGAGCACCATCCAGGTGTAGACGGTGCCGTTGAAGGTATTCCCTTCCCGCACGTCCTGGAACACCAGCACCGAAGCGATGAAGGAGATGGCGACGCCGGCGATGGTTACGACATGGGCGCCGGTGCGGCCGACGAGGCGGCCGAACAGCCCGGCAACGATCGCGCCAAACAGCGGCGCCAGTGGGATGATCAGATAGAGCGTCTGCATGTCCATCCGCATCAGCCTTTCAGGTGGTCGAGGTCATCGACGTTGATCGTGTGCAGATTGCGGAACAGCACCACCAGAATGGCCAGGCCGATGGCGGATTCCGCTGCGGCCACGGTGAGGATGAAAAAGACGAAGATCTGCCCGTGGATGTCGCCGAGGTAATGCGCGAACGCGATGAAGTTCATGTTCACCGCCAGCAGCATCAGCTCGATCGCCATCAAGAGCACGATGACGTTCTTGCGGTTGAGGAAGATGCCCAGCACACTGATGGCGAACAGAATGCCGCCCAATACCAGGTAATGCGACAGGGAAATCATGCGCCCTCCTCCCCTGAATCCTGACCCCTGACCCCTGGCCGCTTTTCCGACTGCATCTTGACGATGCGCAGGCGGTCGTTGCGCTTGACCTTGACCTGCTCGGCCGGATCGATGAACTTGCTGTCCTTGCGGCGGCGCAGCGTCAGCGCGATCGCGGCGACGATGGCCACCAGCAGGATCACCGCGGCCAACTCGAACGCGTAGACGTAATCGGTGTAGAGCAGCCGGCCGAGTTCCTTGGTATTGCTGTAGTCCGCCGGGTGCGATTCGGGGGTGGCCATGACGTCGAGTCCGAAATGACGGCTGCCAAGAATCAGCGCCATTTCGATCACCAGCAGCACCGAGACGAAACCGGCCAGCGGCAGGTAGTCCCAGAAGCCCTCGCGCAGCTTGTTGAGGTTGATGTCGAGCATCATCACCACGAACAGGAACAGCACCATCACCGCGCCGACATAGACCAGCACAAGCGTGATGGCGAGGAACTCGGCCTCCAGCAACACCCACAGGCCGGCGGCGGTGAAAAAGGCCAGCACCAGGAACAGGGCGGCGTGCACCGGGTTGCGCGCGGTGATCACGCGCAGGCCGGCGAATACCAGGATGGCGGCAAAGAAGTAGAAGATGGCGGTTGTGTAGGTCATTTTTTAGGGGCTAGGAGTTAGGAATTAGGGGCTAGGGATGACTAAATCACCGCTCGTGCCCGATACCCGTTTTCCGTTTGCCTGCCTCCCGTTGCGTTCGTACGTCGTGTTATTCACAAATCAGCGCGCGAAGGCGCACCACCCCTAATTCCTATTTCCTAGCTCCTAGCCCCGGGCACGCTACGCGTGCCCTACCGATACTTCGCATCCGCCGCGCGGTCCTTCGCGATCTGTTCTTCATACTTGTCGCCGATCGCCAGCAGCATGGGCTTGGTGTAATACAGGTCGCCGCGTTTTTCGCCGTGGTATTCGAGGATGCGGGTCTCGACGATCGAATCGACCGGGCAGGACTCCTCGCAGAAGCCGCAGAAGATGCACTTGGTCAGATCGATGTCGTAGCGCGTGGTGCGGCGGGTGCCGTCGTCGCGCTTTTCCGATTCGATCGTGATGGCGAGCGCCGGGCACACGGCTTCGCACAGCTTGCAGGCGATGCAGCGCTCTTCCCCGTTGGGATAGCGGCGCAGCGCGTGCAGGCCTCGGAAGCGCGGGCTTTGCGGCGTTTTTTCCTCCGGGAACTGAATCGTGATCTTACGCGCGAACAGGTGACGCCCGGTGAGCATCATGCCGCGCAGCAGTTCGATCAGGAACAGGCTGCCGAAGAAATGCGCCACTCGTTTCATAGTAGGGATAGCCGTCTCATGGCCGCCTCAATGGAAGAGATAACCATACGGCGTCTGCATCATGCCGCCGACGACGACGATCCAGACGATGGTGATGGGAATGAACACCTTCCAGCCCAGGCGCATGATCTGGTCGTAACGATAGCGCGGGAAGGTGGCGCGGAACCACAGGAACAGGAACAGCACGAAGCCGGTCTTCAGCAGCCACCAGACGATGCCGTCCGGCAGGAATTCGACCGGCGACAGCCAGCCACCGAGGAACATGATCGTGGTCAGCGCGGCAATCAGGATCATGTTGGCGTATTCGGCGAGGAAGAACACGGCGAACGCCATGCCCGAATATTCCACATGGAAGCCGGCGACGATTTCGGATTCGCCCTCGGCGACGTCGAACGGCGCACGGTTGGTTTCGGCCACGCCCGAGATCAGGTACACCATGAACAGCGGGAACAGGGGCCAGATGTACCACTGATGCAGGCCGCCCGACTGGCCCTGCACGATGTCGATCAGGTTGAGCGACTGCGCCGCCATCAGCACGCCGACCAGCGCGAAGCCCATCGCGATTTCGTACGACACAATCTGTGCCGCCGAGCGCATCGCGCCGAGGAACGCGTACTTGGAGTTGGACGCCCAGCCCGCGATGATGACGCCGTAGACGCCCATCGAGGTAATCGCCATCACGTACAGCAGGCCGGCATCGATGTTGGCCAGTACCAGGCTGTCGGTGAACGGAATCACCGCCCACGCCGCCAATGCCGGCGCGATGGCGAGGATGGGGCCGAGGATGAACAGGCCCTTGTTGGCGCCGGACGGAATGATGATTTCCTTCATCAGCAGTTTCACTGCGTCCGCAATCGGCTGCAGCAGCCCATGGAAGCCCACGCGGTTGGGACCGATGCGCACCTGCATCCAGCCGATGATCTTTCTTTCCGCATAGGTCAGGTAGGCGACGCCCAGCATCAGCGGCACCACCAGCGCCATGATCTTGATCAGCGTCCAGACGACGGTTTGTATGGCGGTCCAGTCCATGCCCACGCTCTCCATCAGACCGGCTCCGCCGTGATCGGGCCGAACATGGGACCCAGCCCCGCCGTCAATGGGTGGCCGCTGGGAATGCGCACGCAATTGTCGGGCAACAAATCATCGCGTTGCACTTTCAGGGTCAGCGCGCTCGCCGTCTGGCGCACCGAGACGCGGCCATTCTCCGTCAGCCCCAGCTTCGCAATCAGGTTGCCGTGCATGCGCGCCACCGGCAGCGCGGCATCCTGCGTCATCTGCAACGAGGCCGAGCGGCGCACCACGGCGTCGGTCTGATAGATCGGCACTTCGGCGACACGCTCGAGCCCGCTGACTGCCTGCGGCTGTGCCGGCGCCACCCCGCTGACTTCATTGCTGAGGAAGGCCTGTACGTTGCCGGTGGGCGTATCGCCCAGCGCGTCGCGCAGCACTTCCTTGCTGTCGTTGTGATCGAAGCCGGCCAAGCCCAGGAGATTGCCCAGCACACGCAGCACCTTCCAGGCAGGACGGGTTTCGCCGAGTGGCTTGACCACGGCGGCAAAGCTCTGCACCCGGCCTTCGGTATTGACGAAGGTGCCGGACGTTTCGGTCCACGGTGCAATCGGCAACAGCACGTCGGCATAGTCGAGCGACTTGCCCTTGTAGGGCGCCATCACCACAACGAAGTCCGCGGCATTGATGCTGGACATCGCGGTCACCGGGTCATGGGTGTCGAGCTCGACTTCGACCCCGAGCAGCAGGTAAGCGGACAGCGGCACGGTCAGCATCTGCTGCGCGTTCAGGCCCTTGATCGCGGTCTGCCCCAAGGGGCCACGGCCCGGAATCGCGCCCACCGCGACGGCGCCGACGCTGTTGGCCGCCTCGCCCAAGACGCCGAAGCTGGCACCGGCGAGCTTCGCCACTTCCTGCGCCAACGCATGGATCTGCGCATAGCTCGGGTGGTGCTGCGCCATGTTGCCGAGAAAGACCGCACGCGTCTCGCCGCCCGCGATGCTCTCGGCCATTTTCTTCGCAATGTCGTCGGCGACACCGTGTGCTGCAATTCCGGGCACCGGCAGATTCTTGAGTTCGGCCAGCGCGCGGCACACGCCCGCCAGCGACGCTGCAAGCTGCGACGGCGCGACGATGCGCTTGGCGTGAACCTTGCCAAGAAATTCGTCTTCCGCCGCGTTGATCAGGTTGAGCTCGCCGTACCAGCGCACCGATTCTCGGATGCGGTGTGCCATCAGCGGATGGTCCTTGCGCAGGTTCGAACCGACCACCAGCATGCGGTTCAGCCGCGACATGTAGGTTACCGGCATGCCCAGCCAGAAGCCGCCGTGCGCCTTGTCGTCGAGCGAGAAGTCCGACTGCCGGAGGCGGTGGTCGACGTTGCCGCTGCCCAGACCGCGCATCAGCTTCTGCAGAAGGAAGAGCTCTTCCGCGGGACGATACGGCGTCGACAGCGCGCCGATCTGCTCCGCGGGAATGGCCTTCAGCTTGTCGGCAACATACTCGAGCGCCGCCTGCCAGGGGGTCTCGACCCACTGGCCATTCTGTTTGATCATCGGCTGCGTCAGCCGCTCCGGGGTGTTCAGGCCCTGGTAGGAAAAGCGGTCGCGGTCGGCGAGCCAGCATTCGTTGACGTCTTCGTTCTCGCGCGGCAGCACCCGCATCACCTTGTTGTCCTTGACGTGGACGTCGAGGTTGGAACCGAGGCTGTCGTGCGGGCTGATCGAAGGCCGGCGCGACAGTTCCCAGCTGCGCGCGGTGTAGCGGAACGGCTTGCTGGTCAGCGCACCGACCGGACACAGGTCGATCACGTTGCCCGACAGTTCGGACGCTACCTGCGATTCGAGGAAGGGCATGACCTCGGTGTGTTCGCCGCGTCCGGCCATGCCGAGCTCCATGATGCCGGCGATTTCCTGGCCGAAGCGCACGCAGCGGCTGCAGTGGATGCAGCGGGTCATGTCGGTTGCGATGAGCGGCCCGAGGTTCTTCTCGCGCACCACCCGCTTGAGTTCCTGGTAGCGCGACGACGAGCCGCCATAGCCCACCGCAAGGTCCTGCAGCGTGCATTCGCCACCCTGGTCGCAGATCGGGCAGTCGAGCGGATGGTTGATCAGCAGGAATTCCATCACGCTCTTCTGCGCGGCGATCGCGTAGTCGGAGCGGGTCTGTACCTTCATGCCGTCGGTCACCGGCGTCGCGCACGCCGGCAGTGGCTTCGGCGCCTTTTCCACCTGCACCAGGCACATGCGGCAGTTGGCCGCGATCGACAGCTTCTTGTGATAACAGAAATGCGGGATCGTAATGCCGGCCGCGTTGGCCGCATCCATGATGGTGTCGCCGCTCTCAACCGTGAGCGCCTTGCCGTCAATTTCAATAGTCAACGTAGCCATCCGATCAGACCATGCACTTTCTGTGTTCGACGTGGTACGCGAACTCGTCGCCGAAATGCTTGAGGAAGCTTTGGACCGGCATCGCCGCGGCGTCCCCCAGCGCGCAGATGGTGTGGCCGCCGATCTTGCCCGCCACGCTATTCAGCAATTCCAGGTCTTCCGGCCGGCCCTCGCCGTGCTCGATGCGATGGATGATGCGGTACATCCAGCCGGTGCCCTCGCGGCAGGGCGTGCACTGGCCGCACGATTCCTCGAAATAGAAATACGACAGCCGCTCCAGCGCACGCACCATGCACACGGTTTCGTCCATCACGATGACCGCGCCCGAGCCCAGCATCGAGCCGGCCTTGGCGATGGAATCGAAATCCATCGTGCAGTCCATCATAACGCCGGCCGGCAGCACCGGGGCCGACGAGCCGCCGGGAATCACGGCTTTCAGTTTGTGCCCGTTGCGCACGCCGCCCGCCATCTCCAGCAGTTCGGAGAACGGCATCCCGAGCGGCACTTCGTAGTTGCCCGGCTTGTTGACATGGCCCGACACCGAGAACAGCTTGGAGCCGCCATTGTTGGGCTTGCCGAGCTCGAGGAAGGCTTGTCCGCCGTGCTGCACGATCCATGGCACGCTGGCCAGCGTCTCGGTGTTGTTGATCGTGGTCGGCTTGCCGTAGAGGCCGAAGCTCGCCGGAAACGGCGGCTTGAAGCGCGGCTGCCCCTTCTTGCCTTCGATCGATTCGAGCAGCGCAGTTTCCTCGCCGCAGATGTAGGCGCCGTAGCCTGCGTGGGCGTGCAGCTGGAAGCAGAAATCGGTGCCGAACAGTTTGTCGCCCAGGTAGCCGGCGTCGCGTGCCTCCTTCAGCGCCGCTTCGAAGATCTCGTAGCAGTCCCAAATCTCGCCATGGATATAGTTGTAGCCCACCTTGGCACCCAGCACGTAGCCGGCGATCGCCATGCCCTCGATCAGCTGGTGCGGGTTGTAGCGCAGGATGTCGCGGTCCTTGAAGGTGCCCGGCTCGCCTTCGTCGCTGTTGCAGACGATGTATTTGTCGCCCTGGAACGCGCGCGGCATGAAGCTCCACTTCAGGCCTGTCGGGAAGCCCGCGCCGCCGCGGCCACGCAAGGCACTGGTCTTCAGTTCGGCGATGATGGCGTCGCCGGATACGCTTTCGGTGATTACGCGACGCAGCGCCTGATAGCCGCCGTTGGCGACGTAGGTCGCGAGCGAACCCGGGTTGTCGAGTTCCTGGGTCCAGCTGCAGATCTTGTGGGTGGGCTTGAGCAGGCTCATTTCAGCTCGTCCAGCAACGCGTCCACCTTCTCGGGCGTGAGATGCGTGTGCATTTTATGATTGTTGTGCAGGCACATCGGCGCATCGCCGCAGGCGCCCATGCACTCGCCTTCCTTCAGCGTATAGCGGCCGTCCTCGGTCGTCTCGCCGAAGCCGATGCCGAGCTTCTGCTTCAGGTGCTCGGCGATTTCGCCGGCCCCCATCAGTGCGCACGGCAGGTTGGTGCACAGGGTGATCTTGTGGCGCCCCACCGAACGGGTGTCGTACATATTGTAGAAAGTCGCGACTTCGTAGGCGGCGATCGCCGGCATCTCGAGGTAGTCTGCGATATATTCGATCAGCTCGGGCTTCAGCCAGCCCTTTTCCGATTGCGCGATGCGCAGCGCGGCCATCACCGCCGACTGTTTCTGGTCGGCGGGATACTTGGCGACTTCGACGTCGATCAACGCGAGCGATTCTGGCGACAACATCAGCGGTCGATCTCCCCGAAAACGATATCCTGCGTGCCGATGATGGCAACGACGTCGGCGATCATGTGGCCGCGGCTCATTTCGTCGAGCGCCGCCAGATGCGCATAGCCCGGCGCGCGGATTTTAAGACGATAGGGCTTGTTGGCGCCGTCCGACACCAGGTAGATCCCGAACTCGCCCTTGGGGTGCTCCACCGCTGCATAGGCCTCGCCCGCCGGCACGTGCATGCCCTCGGTGAACAGCTTGAAGTGGTGGATCAGTTCTTCCATGTTCTGCTTCATGTCGAGCCGCGACGGCGGCGCGACCTTGTGGTTTTCCACGATCACCGGGCCCGGGTTCTTGCGCAGCCAGTCGACGCACTGCCTGATGATGCGGTTGGACTGGCGCATTTCCTCGACGCGCACCAGGTAGCGGTCGTAGCAGTCGCCGTTGGTCCCGACCGGGATGTCGAAATCCATGCGGTCGTAGACTTCGTACGGCTGCTTCTTGCGCAAGTCCCACTCGACGCCCGAGCCGCGCAGCATCGGGCCGGTGAAGCCCAGCGCCTTGGCGCGCTCTGGCGACACGACTCCAATGCCAACAGTGCGCTGCTTCCAGATGCGGTTGTCGGTCAGGAGCGTCTCGTACTCGTCGACATAGGTCGGGAAACGATGGGTGAAATCCTCGATGAAGTCGAGCAGCGAACCCTGGCGGTTGGCGTTCATCGACTTCAGCGTCGCTTCGTTGCGGGTGTGCTGCGCCGCATACTGCGGCATGCTGTCCGGCAGGTC
>DAHWJK010000118.1:0-3036 GCA_027344185.1 Thiobacillus sp. | reverse complement strand
CGTTGAGGGAGGGGAAAGTAACGTCCTGCCAGACCTCTGGCCGCCGGCGTGCTCGCCGGCCTGTCAGCGCGTCATCGCGCCGTGGCCAGGGTGGGGGAACTTAGGTGGCCAAAGGTGGGGGAGTTTGGGTGGCCATCGGGGGTGATGCCGCTTTCGACCGCGTCGGGGGAAGCGCTGCGTCAGGGCCTGCGCCCGCGGGTGGCGGACCGGAATGGACGCAAACGGACATCCCTGGCCTCTTGAGCCAGGGCGCCTCGAGGAGTCTCTACAGCGTGTGGAGTCAGTGACGCCAGGCCACCGTGCGTGCCAGGCTGGCTTGGGCTCGCGCTACAGCCGGCGCTCGAAGCGCTCGTACCGCACGGGGACACACTGTCTTGTTCGACAGAGCAAGCTCAAGTAGACTGCGATTCTACGCATCTGTTTATATTTACGCTTATCGATACCCGACAAGTTGTTAGGGTTATCCCGAATCATGGAATCCACGCCCTCTACCAAGCCCGATACGTGCCTTCCGCCCCGCGTTCGACGTGGTAACGCCGACGACTATCGCTTGCTTCAAGCGGCCATCGTGGCGGCGGCGTTCGAACTGTTCAAACAGGGCGGCACCGAGGCCATCACGATGCAGGCGCTGGCAACGGCGCTTGGGCGTAGCGCGATGTCGCTGTATCGGTATTTTGAGAGCAAGAACGCCGTGCTCCAGGAGCTTTGGCGTGTGGCTTACGCGGAGTGCCTGCTGGCGATGCAGGCGCGCGTCGAAGCGCAGACCACTCCCACCGAGCGTCACCGTGCCCTCCTCGAGTCGTTCCTGGACTTCTGGGAGAATCGGCCCGACTACTACCAACTTGTGTACCGCACCGCCGGCCCGAGTGCCGTCATCGAGCAACCCCTGCCGGAGGCGTTGATGCCGTCGTACGGTGACATCATCTCGCTTGCGACCAGTGTCACCCAGGAACTGGCAGACGAGCTGGGCACGGGTCCTGAGCGCGTGACGCTTGCGACTGAGATGCGGCTGGCGTTCCTGATGGGATACCTGCAGTCGCGCTTTGCGAACCAACGCTACCCGTGGCGCGACTTGTGCGTCCTGCGCGCCGCCTGCGTCGAGGCCATCATGGCCAGCGTGCGGCTGTGCCTCGAAGGCAAACTTGACGAAGCGCACTCCGGCCTGGCTGAGCGCAGGGGATGAAAACGGACGCTGGGCTGGGAGAGCAGCCGCTCCGCTCACCCACCACGCCGCTTGACGTGCCGTACCGCTTCTCCTGAATCGCGCGCAGCAGACTCCCGTCGCCCTCTCCCTGCACAGCCTCCAGAAGCTGCGCCCATGGATTGGGCGTCTGCGTTGCCCGCACCTGCTCAAGCGGCGGTTTTCCGTAACGCCCCTCGCCACTGCCTGCGTAGCCGCGCGCACTGCTGACAGCGCGTCAGCCAACGGGTCGGTAGTCGACTCCGCCCTCGGCTTGATCTGGTCGCCTACGACGAGCAACCCCTTCTCCCTCTCCCGCGTAAGCGTCCAGCGATCCCCATTCTTGACGGGCGGCGGGTCCCGTGATGGGGTCAGATGTCGACGACGTGCCGCAGCAGATGGAACCCGACGCGCCAGGATTCGCCACTGTCGCAGTCGATGCTTGCGGTGAGCTGGTTGATGCGTACGATCACGCCGACCTGGCGGCGCAGGTACTTGTCCTCGAAGGCGACCTTGTCGCCGCGCTTGAAGTCGGCGCGGCCGGGTTTGCGCGGCGCGGCCTCGGGCTGCTTGGGGCTCGGAGCGTCTGGGTGCGCGTCGATGACCTCGGCCTGCTCGGGTGGCTCGATGGCCGTGTAGGGCACGCGGCGGCCCTGGCTGCCGCCGCGAGGGTCGATGAGCGTGACCTCGGTGTCGTGCAGCGCGGCGATGCGCATGCTCACGAGCTCGCCGCTGCGCGCATCGACACAGCGCACCAGCTGCCCATGATGCAGCAGCTTGCGCACCGCCACGATGCGGCGCGGGTCGGCCAGCATACGCTCGAGCAGGCAGGCGAGTTGGTACAGCTCCAGGCTGCTGGCGCTGTCCAGCGCCGCGGCGATCTGCGTGCGATCGATCACGATGGCGGCGTCCAGTGGTGAGGCAGCAGATCGTGCAGTTGGCGGTTCGGCCAGGTCGGCAGCTTGGTGAACACGTCCTTGAGGTAGGCCCAGGGATCGAGGCCGCACAGCTTGGCCGATTCGATCAGGGTCATGAGCGCTGCGGCGCGCTCGCCGGCCTGGCGTGACCCCACGAACAGCCAGTTCTTGCGTCCCAGCGCGATCGGTCGTACCGCGCGCTCGGCGGCATTGTTGTCGATGGGAACCAGGCTGTCGTTGGCGAACACGCCCAGTGCCGCCCACCGCCCCAGGGCGTAGTCGATCGCCCGCGCCGTGGCGTCGGCCTTGGCCAGCTTGGGCCGCTGCTCGCGCAGCCAGGCATGCAGCGCGTGCAGCCGCGGCTGGGTGTCCTGGCGGCGTCGCCGCAATCGCTCATCGGGGTCAAGCTCACGGATGTCCTGCTCGATGCGGTAGAGCTCGCCAATGCGCTCCAGCGCCTGGGCGGCCAGGGCGCTGCCGGTGAGCTTGTGCGCCTCGAAGAACTTGCGCCGCGCGTGCGCCCAGCATCCTGCCTCACGGATGGCGCCAGCGGCGAACAGCGCCTTGTAGCCGCTGAAGTCATCGACCACCAACGTACCCGACCAGCCACGCAGGAACTCGCGCGCATGCTCACCGCCGCGACTGCCGCGGTAGTCGTAGACCACCAGCGGCTGGCACGCGCTGCGATACACCCACACGTAGGCGCGGTGGGTCTTGCCCGCGCCCGGCTTGAGCTCGGCCACCGGGGTCTCATCGGCGTGCAGCACGGGCTGCCCGAGCAGCGCGGTGCGGATCGCCTCGGCCAGCGGCTGCAGCCACACGCCGCCGATGCCGATCCACGCCGCGATGCTCGAGCGCGGGATGCGCGCGCCGGAGCGGGCGTAGATCTCCTCCTGCCGGTACGCCGGCAAGTGGTCGTCGTGCTTGGCCACGATCACC
>DAHWJK010000104.1:0-15714 GCA_027344185.1 Thiobacillus sp. | reverse complement strand
AGCAGCGCGCCCAGCAGCAGCACGGCCACGAGGCGCGCGTCGTCCGACCACGGCGGCGTGACGCGGGTGGTGCCGTCGAGCATGCCGGCGATCAAATGCGCGTGGATCTCGACGCCCGGAAACGCATTGGAAAAAGGCGTGACGCGCAGGTCGGCGAGCCCCGGCGCGGTGGATCCCAAGAGCACGATGCGGTTTTCAAGCTGGTCCGGCGCAGCCTTGCCGGACAGCACGTCGGCCACCGAGATATAGGGAAACGGCGCGCCGGCGCGATACGGCACATGCACGCCGCCGTCGGCGTCCAGCGGCAGCCGGAGGCCGCCGACTTCGAGCCAGGGCGATACGTATTCGCGGCCGAGGATGGAACGCCGGTCGACGCCCGCCAGCACGGGATCGCCGCCGAACGCTACCTGCAGCGACGACACCGACAACGATACGTAATAGCCGTCGCCAAACGGCTGGACCAGGCCCATGCGGCGCGCGGTGCCGTCTTCGTCGGCGCGCATGTTGAAAAACCCGGCCGTCGGCACCGCCTGCTGGAACGCTGTCAGGTTGGCCCCGTAGCCCACCGCCGGCGTGCCGGGCATGAGCGGCTCGAACGCAGTCATCGGCAGCGACGGCGACGGCAGCAGGCCGGTGCGCGCGTCGCCGTAGCCCTCCGGAATGAAATAATAGCCGAGCGAGACCGGGCGCTCCGCCAGCGCCGCGGCAAAGCGTGCGTCGAAGTCGAGCTGCGGCGCCAGCTGTTTCAGCGCAGTCTGGAATTCGCGGCTGCCTGCGAGGTCGCGCCGCGCCAGCTGGCGCAGGGTAGCGAGTCCCGAGCTGGTGTCAGATTCGGCAAACACCACGTCGAAGCCGAGCGCCGCCACGCCGTACTGATCGAACAGGCGCTCGACCAGCGTGGTCATGACTTCGCGGCTCCACGGCCAGCGCCCCACGCTTTTGAGGCTGGCTTCGTCGATGTCGAGGATCGCCACGCGGTCGTCGAAACCGGCCGGCGCGGTGCGCTTCAGCCAGGCATCATACAGCCAGGCCTCGGCGCGCTGCATCGGCGCGATCTGAATGACCCCGCCGACATGCGCCGCGATCAGCAGCACCCAGAGCGCAGACAGGATGGCCTGCGCCAGTCCGCGCGGCAAGCGCTTCACGGAAGGCGGTAGAACCGGTCGCCCACTTCCTTGCCGCGCACCGCGTCGAGGCGTCCGCCCACCGCCTCGCCCAGCGCATCCAGCCGGGTGGCGGGATGCGGGTGCGTCTTGTAGAGAAGCGCGGTGCGGCCGTCCTGGGCGGGCAGCGCGGCCATGTCCTGCAACACGGCGGGCAGCCCCCAGGGATCGTAGCCGGCCCGGGCGGCATACACGATGCCGACGCGGTCGGCTTCGAACTCGGCATTCTTGTCGAGCCCGCGTGCCAGAATTTCGGCGCCGTTGCCGATCAGATTCTGCACCACCGGGTCGCTGTCCTTCGCCTTGCTGCTGGCCGCCTGTCCCAGCGCACCGATCAGGCTGGATTGCTTGAGTACCTTGAGATGATGCTTCTGGCTGACGTGGGCGATTTCATGGGCCAGCACGCCGGCCAGCTCGGCTTCGTTGTTGAGCCGACGGTACAGGCCCTTGGTGACGAAGATGTAGCCGCCCGGCGCGGCGAAGGCGTTGATGGTTTCGCTGTCGAGGACGCCGAAACGCCAGGTGACATCGGTGCGTCCGCTGTGCTGGGCCACCCAGGTGCCGACCAGGTTGACGTAGTTCTGCAGCTTGTCGTCGCGCACCAGCGGCACGGCGCCGAGCAGGTTGCCTGCGATCTGCCGGCCGATGCGGTTTTCCTCCTCAATCGAATAGTCGCCGAACAGCGCGAAGCCCAGCTGGCGAGCATCGATCTTCTGGTTGGCGGGCGGCGTGGCGGCGGCGTTCTGCGCCGGCGCGGTGCCGGCCGGCTGCTGCGCGGGCGCCGGCTGGGCGGGCTGGTCGCGGTTCAGTTCCTTGTTGATGCGCTCTTCCAGCGCCTTGCCGAAATCGAATCCGGCGGCCACTCCTGAGAAGGCGACCAGGGACAGGGTCAGGATCACACGTTGCGCACTCATCAGTTGGTCTCCCATGATGAAGCCGGCTCGGCCGACCTGGCAGGCGCCGGCAGCGCCGGCACATTGACGGCGGCGAGACGGGCGCGGCCGGCAAAGCTGCGGGCCTGCGCCGCCGACACGCCGGCCGCTTCCATCCGCGCCAGCTCATCCGGATTGAACTTGGCCTGTTTCAGGTCCGCGTCGGTCAGGCCACGCAGACCGGCGACGGCCACCACGCGGCTGGGGTCGGAGCGGGTAGTGGCAGCCCCCACCACATCGCCGACGCCGGCGCCGCCGAGGCCGCCTGCCCCCGCGCGCACCGACAACAGCCGGATCCAGCCGGTGGATCGGCCTGCAGTCACTCGCAGCCAGCCGCCCTGCTTGGCCAGGATATTGACGCGGGTGCCCTTGGGCACGCTGGCCGCCACGCGGGCGTTTGCGCTCGGCTGGAGGTAGAGCTTTTCATTGCGCAACACGGTCCCGGGCGCAGCCCAGGCCGAAGCGGATGCGGTGCAAAACAGCAGCACGGCTGCCGGTATCAGGTTGGGTTTCATGGTGTGTCTCTCCGTTATTACTGCATTCACTGCAAAACTGTATGGCCTGGCCTTCGATGGCGCAAGCGTCATTTAAGGCGTTAAGATGCCGCGATGAATTTCCTCGCGACGTCCATCGAATCGCTCGGCGCCAAGCTCGCGGGGTGGTTCACTGTCGGCTACGGCCTGTTTGCCTTTCTCGCCCGGGCCGTCTTGCTGCTGCTGGAACCTTCCACCTGGAACCGCGCCACCTTCGACGTGGTGATCAAGCAGGTCTACTTTACCGCGGTACAGATCCTGCCGGTCTTTCTCGCCTACGTGCTGGTGATTTCGTGGCTGATGATCACCATCATCCTGTCCACCGCGCGCGATTTCGGCCTGACCGAATTCGCCAGCGAAATGACCATCCGCGTGCTGGTGCTGGAACTGCTGCCGTTTCTGACTGCGCTGTTCATCGCTTTGCGCTCGGGCAGCGCGATCAACACCGAAGTCGCGCTGATGCGGGTCAATAACGAATTGGATGCGCTGGCGCACTGCAAGGTTCCGCCGATGCAGTTCGAGTTTCTGCCGCGGCTGGTTGGCGGGGTGGTGTCGGTCGTCACGCTGGCCGGCCTGGCGGGCCTGATCGCCCTGATCGTGGGCTACCTCGCGGTCTACGGAGTGAACACGGCGGGCTTCGAGCCCTATACCCGCACCGTGTCCAACATCATCGATTTCCACATCATGGCCGGACTGATCGCCAAATGCGCGCTGTTCGGGCTGGCGGTCACGCTGATCCCGGTGACCGCCGGTCTGGAAACGCCGAAGAAGCTCTTCATGGTGCCGGTCTCGGTGCTGCGCGGCATGATGCGGGTGTTCTTCGCCATTGTGACGATCGAGGTGGTGTCATTAGCGCTCAAATACATCTGACCCCGTTTGCCGATCGCGCAGCAATGACGGACGCCATCGCCGCCCTCGCCGACGACGTGGCGCGCGTGTCGCCCGACCTGCCGTTGCGGGCGAACCTGTCGGCACTCGACAACATTGCGCTGATCCCGCTGTACCAGCGTCATTACGACGCCGCCGAATCGGCCCGCCAGGCGCAGGCCATGCTGGATCAGCTGGGTTATGCCGCCATCGCCCCGCTGCGCGACCCCGACATGACGCCCGCCCAGCGCTTCGTCACCAAGCTTGCGCGCGCCTGCATGCTCAAGCGCCCCCGCCTGGTGATCGACCGTCCCGGCGCCATGCTTTACGATGTGCCCTATCCGGCCTTCATCGCGCACCTGGCGGCGCAGGACGCAATCAGCGGCACCTGGGAAATTTACGACTTCAGCTGGAATCAGGCCCTTTATCAAGCATGAACAAACTGCATTTCAAGGTCGGACTGTTTGCTGTCGCATCGCTGTTGCTGGCCGGCGCCTTCATGGTCTACCTGCTGCATGCGCGCGGATTTTTTGAAGGCACGTTCCAGCTGAAGTTCGCCGCCGCCAGCGCCGACAACGTTGCGCCCGGGGTGCCGGTGGTGTTCTCCGGCATCGAGATCGGTCGCGTCACCACCCTGGGCCTGAACGATGAAGGCGGCATCATCATCCATGCCCGGTTTCTCAAACGCAATGCCAAATGGCTGAAGGAAAACAGCACCTTCACGCTCGACAAGCCGATCGTCGGCGGCGCCAAGATCCGCGTCGAGTCGCCCGACCTCAACGCGCCCGCGCTGCCCGACAATTCCACCGTGCTGCTGCTCACCTCGGACATCAGCAGCGAGCTGCCTGCCCTGGTCGAACGGGTCAAGGCCATCCTCGAAAACGTCGAGCACCTGACCCGCAAGGACGGCGAAATCCACGCCACGCTCGCCAACGTGCAGACCGTGACCGGCCGCATGACCGGCGAATACGGCATGCTGGAAAGCATCCTCGGCAGCCCCGAGAAGGCGCGCGCAGTGACCGACTCGCTGGACAAGACCCGCGCGTTGATCATCAAGCTCGACGGCCTCGCGCTGAAGATGGACGGCATGGCCAGCAAGACCGATGCCTGGCTGTTTTCGGAAGACGGCGTGGCCGAGCAGACGCGCGAATCGCTGGCGCAGGTGCGGCTGATGCTGAACGACGCGCAGGCCAGCCTGAAGAAGGCCGATGCCGTGATGGCCAATGCCGTGGACATTTCCGCCAACGTCAAGGAAGGCACCCAGGACATCGCTGCGCTGCGCGCCGAAATCGACGATGCGGTGCGCAAGGCCAACGCGCTGGTGAACGAGATCAACAGGAAATGGCCGTTCAAGCGCGATCCCGAGGTGAAGCTGCCATGAAGACCCTGTTTGCGCTGGCCGGTGTGGTCCTGCTGACCGCCTGCGGCAGCGGCGGCCCGCCACCGCCCGACTGGAAAACCGATTCGGCCGACCTGATCGCGCGTTACCAGAAACATGCCCTGCTGGGCGAGAACACACTGGCCGAACGCTATTTCCAGCAGGCCGTCGACGCCACTGGCGGCGCCGGCCGCATGGCCGAAACCGCGCGCCTGTGGCTGGTGCATTGCGCCACCCGCCGCGCGATGCTGATCGACGATGCCTGCACCGACTATGCCGAGCTGGCCGCCGTGGCGCCCGACGCGGCCGACCAGGCCTATTACCGCTTCCTCACGCTGCAGTGGGAGGGACTGGATGCCGCGCTTCTGCCAGCGCAGCACCGCGACCTGGTGCGCGCGGCGGCCGACACACGGCACGCTGTGCCTGCCCGTGTCGGCGACCCGCTGGCGCGTCTGCTCGAGGCCAGCCTGCTGGTGATGCGGCAGGAAGCGAATGCCGCGACGCTAGACCTAGCCACCGAAACCGCCTCGGCCCAGGGCTGGCGCCAGCCCCTGCTGACCTACCTGAAACTGCAGCATGAACAGGCCGTCGCCCAGGGCAACGCCGCCGCGCAGGCGCGGCTCGCACGCCGCATCGAGTTGGTCGAGCGCAGTCTCATGCGCCCGTAAGGACCGCCGTCACCTACATAAAACCGGACGCCCCGACGAGCGGAGCATCATCGGGCTCCGCCGGCCCTATTTTTTCGCTGCTCGGCATGGGTTTGATCGGCGCGCTGGCGGCACTCGCGAGCGCGCTGCATGGCACCTGGCTCTATGGCTGCGTGAAAAGCCGGCTGTCGCATTGACAAGCCCCCGACAGCCGATTATCGTGCGCCCTCTGCGGACCTAGTATTTACATACCAATACGTTGTAGGCCGGATTATTCAACCAATTGAGGAGGAAACACATGAAATACACGACCATCGCCCTGGCTGCCCTGGCAGTCCTTGCAAGCACCGCGCACGCCGCACCTCCCATGATGTCTGCCGAATGGACCGCCCAGGCCTGCGACGCCTGGAACAAGGAGGCCACCCTGACCAACGGTCTCGCCCAGGACTGGATCAAGAACGACAAAGGCCGCGGCCACAAGATCATTCACCTGTATCGCACCGACTGCGGCGAAGCAACCAAGACCGAAATGCGGATTTCGGCGCGCGACGGCAAGGCCATGTGCGTCTATGGCGGCGCCGTGCAGAGCACCAACCTCGACAGTTCGTCCGACTACATCATGCATGCCACCACCGAGCGCTGGAACCAGATGGGTGCGGGCGAGTACGGCCCGATGAAAGCCATGATGTTCGGCCGCCTGAAATTCACCGGCCCCAGAATGGAAGCCATGGGCGTGATGGGCCCGTTCGAGGCCTTCCTGCGTTTGCCAGGCAAGATCCCCGGCGACAAAGCCTGCCCTGCCAAGTAAGCACGCAACGCCATCAAAATAAGCCGGGAGTGCTCCCGGCTTAATTACGTCAGCGCTTCGTGTTCGACACTAGGGCGTGTTAACACGAATTTCGCGGACGTGAAATTAGCGTTAACACGCCCTAGTGAACGGTGCCCGTGTTGACATCGAGCGGACGCCCGTTACGGATTTCCTCAGGCGTTGCTTCGCGAATGTCGATCACGTTGACCAGGCAGGTTACGCGCTGTCCGGCAAGCGACGGGTTGCCGTCGACCGTCACCTTGCCGTCCTCGATCTTGGTCACGTAGAAAGGCTTGGTCTCGCCCGCTTCGTTTTCGAACAGCACTTCGGCGCCGAGGCGCCGAAACTGCGGCGGCACGTTCTCCAGATCGTCGACGAACACCAGGCTTTCGTCGCGCAGCCCGTAGCCTTCTTCCGGTGCCAGCGAAATCTCGACGCGGTCGCCCACCTTGCGGCCCGCCACCGCCGACTCGATCGCCGGAAGAATGCCGCTGCGGGCACCCTGCACGTAGCCGACTGGAATGTCGTGCTGCTCGACGACCATGCCGCGCTCGTCGAGAATGGAATAGGTGATGTATACGAGGGCGTGCTGTGTCACGGTGACCATGCTGTCTCTTCCCGAAGCGTCCAAAAATTCGCAGCGCCCTCGCGCAGGGGGCGTCGGCACTGCCTGCTTATGATACCTTCGAAGCCTGCTCCACACACTGTCCGATCATGAAACCGCTCAAGCACCTGCCCGCCTGGAAGGCCCTGGAAGCGCACTTCAAGACCATGCGCAGCTTCGACATGCGCGCCGCCTTCCGCGAAGACGACACCCGATTCGACCAGCTGTCGCTGCGCTGCGGCAACCTGCTGCTCGACTATTCGAAGAACCGCGTCACGCCGCAAACCCTGCAGCTTTTGATGCAGCTGGCGCAGGAATCCGAGCTGGATGCGATGCGCAATGCCATGTTCAGCGGCGAGCGCATCAACTTCACCGAGCAGCGCGCCGTGCTGCACACCGCACTGCGCGCGCCGGTGCGACCGCCGTTGATGGTCGAAGGCATGGATGTCGAGCGCGAAGTCGCCAAGGTCCTGAAGCGCATGCAGCGCTTCGTCGAGGCCGTCCACGACGGCAGCTGGCGCGGCCACACCGGCAAGCCGATCCGCAATGTGGTGAACATCGGCATCGGCGGTTCCGACCTCGGCCCGGCGATGGTGTGCCACGCGCTCGATCACCATGCGGTGGAGAGCGTGCGGGTGCATTTCGTTTCCAACCTCGATCCCGCGCACCTGAGCAGCACACTCGCGCAGCTCGACCCCGAGACCACGCTGTTCATCGTCGCCTCCAAGACCTTCACCACGCTGGAAACCCTGGCCAATGCCAATTCGGCCAAGGCCTGGCTGCTGGCCGCGCTGCGTTCGCCTGCCGCGGTGGCGCGTCATTTCGTGGCGCTGTCGACCAATGCGCAGGCGGTCGAGGCCTTCGGCATCGATCCGGAGAACATGTTCATCTTCTGGGACTGGGTCGGCGGCCGCTATTCGCTGTGGTCTGCGATCGGGTTATCCATCGCGCTGCAGCTCGGCTGGGGCAATTTTCAGGCGCTGCTGGCCGGCGCCCATGCAATGGACCTGCACTTCCGGGAGGCGCCGCTGGAAGCCAACATGCCGGTCATCCTCGGCATGCTCGGGATCTGGTACGCCAACTTCTGGAACGCCGACACCTATGGCGTGTTTCCCTACGATCAGCGCCTGCGTCTGCTGGTCCCGTTCCTGCAGCAACTCGACATGGAGTCGAACGGCAAGAACGTCAACCGGGCCAACAAGCAGGTCAACTACAACACCGGCCCCATCGTCTGGGGCGCGCCCGGCACCAACGGCCAGCACGCGTTCTTCGAACTGGTGCACCAGGGCACCCGGCTGATTCCGACCGATTTCCTGGTGGCCGCGGTCAACCCGACGCCGCTGGCCGACCAGCACGAATGGCTGCTCGCCAATTGCCTGGCGCAGACCGAAGCTCTGCTGAAAGGCAAGCCGCGCGCGGTGGCCGAAGCCGAACTGATCGCCCAGGGCATGCGGCGCGAAGATGCACGCGCACTGGCCCCGCACAAGGTGTTTCCCGGCAACCGGCCCAGCAACACCCTGCTCTACCAGAAGCTCGACCCGCACACGCTCGGCATGCTGATCGCGCTCTACGAGCACAAGGTGTTCGTGCAGGGGGTGATCTGGCAGATCAACAGCTTCGACCAGTGGGGTGTCGAGCTCGGCAAGCAGCTTGCGCCGCCGATCCGCGCCGCGCTGAATCCGGTGCGCGTAATCGGCGAGCACGACGGCTCCACCCAGGGACTCATCGCCGACATACGCCGGCGGCGCGGACTCAGTACCTGACCCTGACCCGATAGCTGAGCGTCGTCCTGCCCTCGGCAGGCACCCTGACTTTCCACTCGGCGATACCGGACGCCGCCTTGGTGTGCGGCTGCGATTCGGAAACCATCGTCCAGTCGCCCGGCATCGGCTCGCGCACCGTGACCGTCACCGCTTCCGGCTTGGCGTTATTAAGCACGATTTCGTACGCCGACTCGAACACATAGTTGTAGCGGCTGGTGCCGGCCAGCTTCTGGAAGGCGGTCTGTTTCCTGTCGGCGGTCACGTCGAAGGCATCGCCCAGCTTCAGGCGCACGGTTTCGTTCTTCGGCGTGTGGTCGATGCGGTCCTCGCCAACGAATTGCGCATTGCCCTGGCTGTCCTTCTTGTACAGGCGGATCACGCCGCGCGGCAGCGGAATGCCGAGGCCGTTGCCTGTGTTGTCGAATTCGACGAACACCCCCACCTTGATTTTTTGCCCCAGTTCAGCGTGCTGACCGGAGTAGTAATAATTCGCGCCTTCGAGCAGGAATTCCTTCTTCACCGGCACCCCCGCGGCGGCCATCAGCGCCACCTGCTTGGTCTGGTTTTCCGCCAGCGTGGTGGGGCGCTGCAGCGTGTAGAGGTGATATTCGAACAGCGATTCCTGCTGCATCTCGGCAGCATCGGCAACCTTGGCCGCCATCGTCGCCAGTTCGCGCGGCTGCGCCTCGCGCACCCGGTTGAGATCGCCTGCCACCAACTGAAGGCGGGCGTTGGGATAGGCCGCGCCGCTCTGGTTGGTCAGCGTCACCCAGCCGTTCAGGTCGAGCCGGTCGTCGCTGGCATTCAGCTCGGCCACATAGTCGGCGCGCCACGACAGGCCGCCGGTCAAGTAGGACAGCTCCAGGTTCTGCAGGCCGGCCGCCGGATTGACCAGCGAGATTACCAGCGTGGGTTTGTCGCGCAGGGTGTCGGGCACGCCGGAAAACGCCAGCCGGCCCGGCACGCCGGTTTCGACGCGGTCGGCGAACTGGAGCACCACGCCGCCGTTGGTCGCCAGCACGGTGGCGGCCTCGCGGGTCTCCGCGCCGGTGGCGGGATTCACCCGGATCACCGCGATTTCGCGTCCGATGTATTTTTCAAGCAATTTTTCCGGCGTCAGCAGATCGAAGTCGAAGTTCTGTTCCAGCAGCCGAAAGCCGGCGGGATTCGACAGGTTGCGCAGCTGGGCCGTTTCGGGGCGCATCCGCGCCGACACCTCGCGCCACGCCAGCAGGCTGGCGTCGCGCGGAAGGCGCACCCGACGCGTATCCTTCACCAGCGCCAGATCGTCGTTGTAGATCGTGACCGCCACGCTCTGCTGATCGGATGCAGTGCTGACCACTTCGTCGCGCGGTGCTGCCCAACTGGAGAAGGACGCGGCGAACAGCCCGACGAGAATCGGGGTCAACAGGGTGTGCTTGTTCATGAGGGCTCCTGACCTGGCAATAATTGAATATTCAAGATGACGGATACGTGCCCAAAAATGACGCTCGGCGCTAGAATGATCGTACCATCCTCGCAGGAATCACCATGAGCTCAGACGATCCCCGTCCTTCGCAAATCGCCGGCGGCGGCATCAACACCGGGGAAGCGGAGCAGCCCGTGGTGGTCACGCAAATGCTGGGCATCGACAACAACAGCCCGGCCCGCGAGGATACGCTGCGGGCACGCTTCCTGTCGTTCGACCCGCTGTTCGACTCAGCCTCCAATCTGGTGGCGCATCAGCTGGTATTGCGCGGTCGCGCCGCGCCCGCCGACGCGCCGGCCGAGCTGCGCCAGATGGAAGAGGACATGCTGCTGACCGGGCTCTATTCCCTGACCCAGGGCGGCCTGAGCGGCAAGTTTCCGCTGCTGGTTCGAATCAGCGCCGGTGTGCTGTTCAGCGACGTGCCACGGCAGATCAATCATCGCCAGGTCATCTGGAGCGTGGACATCGACAACGAGCAGCACCTCGGTCGCGCGCTGGCCCTGCAGGATGCCGGCCTGACCTTCTGCCCCACGCTGAACCGCCGCAATGCGGTCGTGCAGGAAAGCGCGGGGGCCTGGCGCTACCTGAACTACCATGCCGACGAGACACCGCCCAAGGTGTCCGCCCGCCTGATCGTGGACGGGGTTCAGCACGCCCAAACCCAGGCCCGCTGGCCCGACAACGCCTGGTTCAAGGGCAGCTTCTTTTCGGGCGACACCCAGCCCCCGGCCGAAATCATCACCCATGATCACGCCGTGCAGCTGGATCTGCTGGCCATCGCTTTGCGCGAATCGCCCGATACCCTGGTGCAGTTCTTCCGCCTCAACCCCGACATGGCGCCGCGCCTCCTCGCCATCGCCAATTCGTCGGCGGGCGGCCTCAGCCGGCCCGCCGAATCGGCCGCGCACGCGTTGGTGATGCTGGGGTCGCAGCGCGCCAGCCGGATCGCCGCGCTACTGGCGCTGGCCGGCAAGACGCCGACCGACGCCAGCCGCCACTATGCCGTTACCGCCCTCACGCGCGCACTCTTCATGGGCAAGGTGACCCGGCTGGGTTCGGCGTCGGACAATGCCGCCGCCGCGTTCGAAATCGGCCTGCTGTCGATTGCGCCGCATGCGCTGGCGCTGCCGATGGAAACCCTGATCCGCCGGCTGGGCCTGTCGGCGACCAGCGCCCGCGCGCTGAGCGCCCATCCCTCCCCCGAAGGCGCGATGCTGCAGCTGACTTACGCTTGCGAGAACAACGACGTGGACACGCTGACCCGGCACGCCCGGCAGCTCGAACTTCCGATGCACCAGATCTCGGTGGCCTACCTCGACGCCATGATCGCGGCCTCGGCGCTCGACGCAGCCCTGCATTGAGCGCGTAAAATGGCGGTTTTTTCCCGCCATCGCGCCATGCACCCCACCCTGGTTTTCGACATTGAAACAATCCCCGACCTCGCCGGCTTCGCCGCCGTCAACGGCATCGACGAAGCGGGGTTGCCCGCGGGCGAACTCGCCGAAATGGCGCTGCTCGCCCGCCGCCAGAAAACCGGCAGCGACTTCATGCCGCACCATCTGCACCGCATCGTCGCGATTTCCTGCACCCTACGAAGCGGCGACCAGCTCAAGGTCTGGTCGCTCGGCGAGCCCGACAGCAGCGAAGCCGAGCTGATCCAGCGCTTCTACGACGGCATCGAGCGCTACACTCCGCAACTCGTCTCGTGGAACGGCGGCGGCTTCGACCTGCCGGTCCTGCATTACCGCGCGCTGATTCATGGCGTGGCAGCCGCGCGCTACTGGGACTGGGGCGACGACGACAAGGAGTTCAAGTGGAACAGCTATCTGGGGCGCTACCACACCCGTCACCTTGATCTGATGGACGTACTGGCGATGTATCAGCCGCGCGCCAACGCGCCGCTCGACCAGATGGCCAGGCTGTGCGGTTTTCCTGGCAAGCTGGGAATGGACGGCTCGAAGGTGCTCGAGACCTTCCAGCAAGGGGAAATCGACGCCATCCGCAATTACTGCGAAACCGACGTGATGAACACCTGGCTGGTCTACCTGCGCTTCCAGAAAATGCGCGGTACGCTCACTGAGGCGGCCTACGCCGCCGAGATCGAACTTGCGCGCAGCACAGTGCAGGCCCACCCTGCTCCGCACTGGCAGGAATTTCTGGCGGCCTGGAAATGAGCCTGGTGGTCGATATCCTGTCCCTCGATCATGAGGGACACGGCGTCGCGCGCGTCGACGGCAAGGTGACCTTCGTCGACGGTGCGCTGCCCGGCGAACGCGCCGAAATCACCATTTACCGCAAGCATGCCAAGTACAACTCGGCCAACGCCGTCGCCATCCTCCGGGCCAGCGCGCAGCGCACCGAGCCGCGCTGCAAATACTTCGGCCGCTGCGGCGGCTGCTCGATGCAGCACCTGGAAGCCAGCGCACAGGTGGCCGCCAAGCAGCGCGTGCTGGAAGACAACCTCGCCCGCATCGGCAAGGTCGAACCCGAGGTGATGCTGTCCGCGCTGCACGGTCCGAGCTGGGGCTATCGCACGCGCGCCCGGCTGTCGGCACGCTGGGTCGACAAGAAAGGCGGCGGGCTGGTCGGCTTTCGCGAAAAGCGTTCCAGCTACATCGCCGACATGGCGAGCTGCGAAGTCCTCACCCCAGACGTCTCGGCGCTGATCCAGCCGCTGCGCGACCTGATGGGCATGCTGTCGAACGCCGACCGCATTCCGCAGATCGAGGTGGCCGTCGGCGAGCACGTCACTGTGCTGGTGTTCCGCCTGCTCGAACCCTGGACCGACGACGATGCCGCCCGCGTGCGGGCGTTTGCCGACACGCACCAGGTGCAGGTGTGGGAACAGGCCAAGGGCCCCGACACCGTGCGCCCGTTCTGGCCTGACATTGCGCCCGAACTCAGCTACAGCCTGCCGGAATTCGGCCTGGTGATGCCGTTCCGGCCCACCGACTTCACCCAGGTCAACGTGGCCATCAACCGCGCGCTGGTCAGCCACGCGATGCGGCTGCTGGATCCGCAGCCGGGTGAGCGCATCGCGGACCTGTTCTGCGGCCTGGGCAACTTCACCCTGCCGATCGCCAAGCGCGGCGCCGACGTGGTCGGCATCGAAGGCAGCGCCGAGCTGGTCGCCCGGGCGCGCGAAAACGCGCTGCACAACCACCTGCCCAACGCCCGCTTCGCGGTCGACAACCTGTTCGAGATGACACCGGAGAAATTCGCCGCGCTCGGGCGCTTCGACAAGCTGCTGATCGACCCGCCGCGTTCCGGCGCGATCGAGGTTGTCAAATCGCTTCCCGGCTGTTCTGAATCAGAAAACGAGGGCGGACCCGCACGCATCGTTTACGTTTCGTGCGACCCCGCCACGCTGGCGCGCGACGCCGAAGTGCTGGTGCACGTCAAGGGCTACCGGCTGATGGCCGCCGGCGTCGCCAACATGTTCCCGCACACCGCGCATGTGGAGTCGATCGCGCTTTTCGAGCGCTAATCCTTTAAACTCCCGGTCTTTAGCCCCTAGCCCTAGATCCCAGCCCTAACATGGCCCTCATCGTACAAAAATACGGCGGCACCTCGGTCGCCAACGTCGAACGCATCCGCGCCGTGGCGGAACGCGTCGCCAAATTCAAAATGCTCGGTCACCAGGTGGTGGTGGTGCTCTCCGCCATGTCGGGCGAGACCAACCGCCTGATCGCGCTGGCCAAGCAGATCCAGGCAACCCCCGATCCGCGCGAGCTCGACATGATGGTGTCGACCGGCGAGCAGGTCACGATTGCGCTACTGGCGATGGCGCTGAAGGATCTGGGCCTGAAGGCCAGGAGCTACACCGGCGCGCAGGTACGCATCCTCACCGACGCCGCCTACACCAAGGCACGCATCCTCAGCATCGACGAAGCCCGGATGCGGGCCGATCTGGATGCCGGCCACGTGGTCGTGGTCGCCGGCTTCCAGGGCGTCGACGAGCAGGGCAACATCACCACGCTGGGCCGCGGCGGTTCGGACACCACTGGCGTGGCGTTGGCCGCGGCGCTGAAGGCCGACGAGTGCCAGATCTACACCGACGTCGACGGCGTCTACACCACCGACCCGCGCATCGTGCCCGAAGCGCGCCGGCTCAAGACCATCACTTTCGAGGAAATGCTCGAAATGGCGAGCCTGGGCTCCAAGGTGCTGCAAATCCGCTCGGTCGAATTCGCCGGCAAGTACAAAGTCAAACTCCGCGTGCTGTCCAGCTTTCAGGACGAAGGCGACGGCACGCTCATCACCTTCGAGGAAAACAACATCATGGAACAAGCCGTCGTTTCCGGCATCGCCTTCAATCGCGACGAAGCCAAGATCACCGTGGTCGGCGTGCCCGACCATCCCGGCATCGCCTACCAGATCCTCGGCCCGGTCGCCGACGCCAACGTCGACGTCGACATGATCGTGCAGAACGTCGGCCACGAAAACACCACCGACTTCACCTTCACCGTGCACCGCAACGACTTTGCGAAGGCAATGGAGATCGTCAAGGCGACGGCGGCCAGCATCGGCGCGCGCGAAGTTACCGGCGACGACAAGATCGCCAAGGTCTCCATCGTCGGCGTCGGCATGCGCTCGCACGTCGGCATCGCGCGCAAGATGTTCGAGACCCTGTCGAAGGAAAACATCAACCTGCAGATGATTTCCACATCGGAAATCAAGATCTCGGTGGTGGTGGAAGACAAGTACATGGAACTCGCGGTGCGCGCGCTGCACCAGGCCTTCGAACTCGACAAGGCCAGCGCCTGACGGTCGCCCAGCCAGGCGACAGCGGGTAAGCATGAGGCCCGTCTATTTCCTGCTCGCCTGGCTCTTCTTCGCATTGGGTACGCTCGGCATGTTCGTGCCCGGTCTGCCCACCGTTCCCTTCATGCTGCTTGCCCTGTGGGCATTCTCGAAATCCTCAAAACGGTTTCACCACTGGCTGTACACGCACCGTGTATTCGGCCCCTCGCTGCAACAATGGCAGGCGCATCGCGTCATCCCCCTGAAAGCCAAGATCGTTTCGCTGCTGAGCATGGCACTCAGCATGGCCTACATGGCCCTGTACGCGAACACGCCGATCTGGCTGCTGTTCGCCACCGCAGCCGTCATGGCCTACGGCGTCTGGTTCGTTCTCAGCCACCCTTCAAAACCGCCCGCGTAAACGTCAAGGTGGCGTCTGAGGCGCGCTTCCGCTACAATGCGCGGCGGTTCGGAGACGTGGCCGAGTGGTTGAAGGTACTCCCCTGCTAAGGGAGCATACGGGCTTAAACCTGTATCGAGGGTTCGAATCCCTCCGTCTCCGCCAAATCGAATCATGCTTGTCGCATCTGCCATCGAAGCAAAAAAATGCGTATAATGCGCAACCTTCAAAGCGCCCGTAGCTCAGCTGGATAGAGTACTTGGCTACGAACCAAGGGGTCAGGAGTTCGAATCTCTTCGGGCGCACCAAACAAGACAAGGGGTTGGCTCAGGCCAGCCCCTTTTCCATTTCCGGCACACGCGATCAGGACGGCCGGTAGGTCTGCAGAAACTGCGTCATGTCCTCGGC
>DAHWJK010000097.1:0-4875 GCA_027344185.1 Thiobacillus sp. | reverse complement strand
GCCGCCACCGAAAAGAACCTCAAGGGCATCGTCGTCAATCGGGAACGCTGCGCGTTTTTCATCCACCAGAGCGTCGCGCTCGCCACGCTGCTGAACACGCAGATCGGCTACAACCAGGCCGCCGAAGTCGCCAAGGAATCGGAGAAGTCCGGCCGCCCGGTGCGCGACCTCGTCGCCGAAAAAGGCCTGATGAGCGCGGCCGACTTCGACGCGCTGGTGCTTGCCGCTGCGCACGGCGTCGGCAGCGGCGGTGGCGGCGGCTGACGCCGCCGCATTGACGAGACACCCACCACATGGCGATCCAGTGGTTCCCCGGTCACATGACCACCGCGCGCAAGAAGGCCGCGGAGACGATGGCGCAGATCGACGTGGTGGTCGAGGTGCTCGACGCGCGTCTGCCGGAAGCCGGCAGCAACCCGATGATCCACGAGTTGCGCACGCATCGGCAGCGCGCCTGCCTCAAGCTCCTGAACAAGGCCGACCTTGCCGACCCCGAAGCCACACGTGCCTGGATCGACTACTTCAACAAGCAACCCGGTGTGCTGGCGGTGGCGATTTCCGCCAAGAAAGCGAGCGACGTGGCGAAGCTGCCGGCGCTGGCGCAGAAGCTGGCGCCGCACCGCGACGACACCTTCAAGCCGCTGCGGCTGATGATCATGGGCATCCCCAACGTCGGCAAGTCGACGCTGATGAACACCTGGGTCAAGCGCCGTGTCGCTGCGGTGGGCGACGAGCCGGCAGTGACCAAGTCGCAGCAGCGCATCAACCTGTCGCCGCGGCTGATCCTGGTCGACACGCCGGGGATGACGTGGCCGAAGATCGAGCACGACGCCGACGGCTTCATGCTGGCGGCAAGCCACGCGATCGGCCGCAACGCGGTGATCGACGAGGAAGTGGCGGTGTTTCTGGCGGGCATCCTGCTCGAACGCTACCCGGCGCTGCTGCAGGCGCGCTACGGGTTTTCGCTGGAAGGGCTGGACGCCACCGGGGTGCTGGAAGCGGTGGCGAAAAAACGCGGCTGCATTCTGAAGGGCCGCGGCGGCGAACTCGATCTGGAAAAAGCCGCGATGATTCTGCTGACCGATTACCGCAGCGGCACGCTCGGCCGCATCAGCCTGGAAACCCCGGCGTCGCGCCAGGCGATGCTGGCGGCTGCAGCAGAAAAATCCAGGCCAACCGAAAAGGCCAAACTCGACGCGGCCGAATGATCAGGCGCCGCGCCACGCGGCGAGATCGAGCCAGGCGACGGTTTCCGTTTTCCCGTGCACCGCACTCACCGGCAGCCGTTCCCCCAACTGCCAGCGCAGCAGCGCTGCGTGCTTGCCCGCGCCGGTGATCACAAACCAGATCCTGGCGCTGCGTTTCAGGCGTGCGGCCGACAGGCTCACGCGCTCGGGCGGCGGCTTGGGCGCGTCGAATACAGCCAGCACATCCGGGCTGTCTTGCTGCGTGCCCCAGTCGTGTCCTGGAAACAGACTCGCAGTGTGGCCGTCCTCGCCCATTCCGAGCAGCACGACATCAAAATCAGCGACGCGCTCAAGCCAGTCCGCATAGACCGCAGCGGCTTCAGCCGCGCCGAACTCGGCCGGCATCGGCCAGCGTTGCGTTTCGGGAATGGCCGACGCTTTGAGCCAGGCGGCTTCGGCCATGGCGCTGTTGCGCTCGGGGTGGTCGCCAGGCAGGCAGCGTTCGTCGCCGTACCACACGTGCCAAGCGGCATCGCCGACGCCGCGGCGCGCGAGTTCGGCGTACAGCGCACGCGGCGTGCTGCCGCCCGCCAGCACGATATGAAACGCACCGCGCGCCGCGATGGCGGCAGCGGCTTCGGCGCACAGCGCGTCGGCGAGTGCCCGCACCAGCGCGTCGCTGTCCATGAATATCCGCGTCTGCACCCGCGTCACAGTTCGTTGCGCCAGATCTGGTCGTCGCTGTCGAACAGGCGATTGGCATCCGCCGAGCCCCAGGTGCCGGCGGGATAGGTCGGGATGTATTCGCGCTCGACCGCCCAGTGCTTGAGGATGGGATCGACCACCCGCCACGCCCATTCGATTTCGTCGAAGCGCAGGAACAGCGAGCGGTCGCCTTCGATGACGTCGAGCAGCAGCGTCTCGTAAGCGTCGAGCGTCTGCTCGTCGGTCTTCAGGAAGCTCGCGTTCATCTGCATCAGCCGCGTGTCCATGTCGAGTCCGGGCTGCTTGACGTGGATTTCCATGCGCATCGATTCGTCGGGCTGAATCGACAGCAGTATCCAGTTGGGATCGATCGACTCGAGCGGGGTTTCACGGAACAGCTGCTGCGGCGGATGGCGGAAGCGGATCGCGATCATCGAGGTCTGGTGCGGCATGCGCTTGCCGGTACGAAGATAGAACGGCACCCCGCGCCAGCGCCAGTTGTCGATGTAGAACTTGGCGGCGACGAAGGTTTCGGTGATGGAATTCGGCTCGACGTTTTCTTCCTGCTGGTAGCCCACCACGGGCTTGCCGTCGATCTTGCCGCGGGCGTATTGCGCGCGCAGCGCATGCGCATGCACCGAACGCTTGGCGATCGGCCGGATCGAGCGCAGCACTTTCACTTTCTCGTCCTGCAGCGCGTCGGCTTCGAGCGCGGCGGGCGGTTCCATCGCGACGACGGTGAGCAATTGCATCAGGTGATTCTGCAGCATGTCGCGCAGCGCGCCGGCGCGGTCGTAGTAATCGGCACGGTTCTCGATGCCGATCGATTCGGCCACGGTGATCTGCACGTGATCGATGAAATTGCGGTTCCACAAGGGCTCGATCAGCGTGTTGGCGAAGCGGAAGACGAGCAGGTTCTGCACCGTTTCCTTGCCGAGAAAGTGATCGATGCGGTAGACCTGTTCTTCGTCGAAATGCTGGTGCAGCAGGCGATTGAGCATCTGCGCCGACTCGAGATCCTCGCCGAAAGGCTTTTCGATCACCACGCGATTCAGGCCGCGCGGCTTGTTGAGCCCGGCGGCTTCGAGGTTCTGGATCACCGCGCCGAATTCGGCCGGTTTGATGGCGAGATAAAACACCGCGCTCGAACACGCCGACTCGGGCGGCAGCCGTTCGGCCAGCGCCTGGTAGGAGGCCGGGACGTTGAGATCGCCCTTGAAATAGCTGAAGCGCGCGATGAAGCGGTCGAACACCGGCGTGTCGAGCGAGCCCTTGATCTTGTCCTTCAGGACTTCGCGCATGTGCTCGCGCCAGGCTTCCGTCGTCCAGTCGCGCCGCGAAAACGCGATGATCGTCAACGATTCGGCCAGACGCGAGGCCGCTTCCAGGTGATACAGCGCGGGCAGCAGCTTGTTGGACGCGAGGTTGCCCGTGGCACCGAAAATCACGAACGAGCACGGGAGATTGTCGGTGGCCGCATTTTTGCCCAGGTTCATCTCAGGCCTCCTTGACGGCATGGCCGCCAAAGCCCTGGCGCATTTTCGCCAGCATCTTGTTCGCGTAATCGCCCTTGCCCTGGCTGGCAAAACGCATCATCAGCGCCAGTGTCATGACCGGCGCAGGGATGCCCTGTTCGATTGCCTCCAGTGCGGTCCAGCGGCCCTCGCCGGAGTCGCCGACAAAGGGCTGGATCGTCTCGAGCGTCTGGTCCTGCTTCAGGAAATCCGCCGACAAGTCCAGCAGCCACGACTGCACCACGCTACTGTGGCGCCACAGTTCGGCAATGGCGCTGACGTCCAGCTCGAACCCGGGCTTGTTTTTCATCAACGCGAAGCCTTCGGCCAGCGCCTGCATCATGCCGTATTCGATTCCGTTGTGGACCATCTTGACAAAATGTCCGGAACCGACCATCCCACAGTGCAGCCAGCCGCGGTCTTCCGCAGGGGCGAGCTTTTCCATGTAGGGCTTGAGTCGGGTCGCGGCTTCCTCGCTCGCGCCGAACATCAGGCAGTAACCGTTTTCCAGCCCCCACACGCCCCCGGACACACCGACGTCGGAAAATTCGATCTGGCGCTCGGCCAGCCAGGCGGTGCGACGCTGCACGTCCTTGTAAAACGAGTTGCCGCCATCCACCACCAGATCGCCCGGCGCCAGCATCGGCCGCAAGGCTTGCAGCGTGGCCTCGGTTGCGTCGCCGGCAGGCAGCATCAACCACAGGATGCGCGGCGCGGCGAGCGCGTCGACCAGCGCCTGCAGGCTGGCGCAGGCAAGATGGCCCGTTTCTTCGGCCAGTTCCTGCGTCACATCAAAACTGCGGTTGAACAGCGCAATCTGCGCGCCCTTGCGTGCCAGGCGCCGCGCCATGTTGCCGCCCATGCGACCCAGTCCGACAATGCCAAATTCCATGTTCGACTCCTTGATGGTGTAGGGATGACCGACGCAGCAATCGTGCCGGCAATGAACCCATGATAGAACGTGAAAATGAAGGATGCGTGGTGCAAAGCGCGCGCCCTATCGGTGCGCCCTGCACGTTTATCAGGCCAGCAAACCGGGGAACAGTTCGCCCAGGCCGGTTGCGATCATCTCGACCGAAATCGCCGCAATGATCAGGCCCATCAGGCGCGTGACGACGTGGATGCCCGTTTTTCCAAGCCGCCGCGCGATCATCGGTGCGGCGCGAAACGCCAGCCACACCGACAGCGCCACCAGCGCCACCGGAATCAGCAGCAGGCCCTGGTGCAGCATGTCGCCCTGCGCCGCGCCGGCCGCCACGATGACATGGGTGATCGCGCCCGGCCCGGCCAGCAGCGGAATGCCGAGCGGCACCACGCCGACCGCGTCTTTTTCCTCGGCTTCCACGGCCTCGTCCTGCGTCTGCCGCTGAGGGCTGACGTGCGCCTGCACCATCGACAATGCCAGCAGCAACAGCAGCAGGCCGCCCGCCACCGTGAAGGCCGCGAGTCGAATGCCGAAAAACGCCAGC
>DAHWJK010000093.1:0-3271 GCA_027344185.1 Thiobacillus sp. | reverse complement strand
GTCCCTTCGGGTTGCCGCGAGAAAGCGCGTCTGCGGCGTTGCGCCGCTTGGCAAGGGAGGGCCCTTGCCGGCGCGCCGCGCCTTGCATCCATCGCTTTCTCGCGGCAACGCGGACGCGAAATTAGTGTTAACACGCCCTAGCAGGTAAGCAATGCAGCGGGCGCGCTCGATAGCGCGTCCGGAAATTGAACGATTCTTTAAAGGAGAGCGAACATGGCAGTGACTCTGGCAGGCAACCCGATCGACGTGTCCGGCACCTTCCCCAAGGTGGGCGACACCGCACCCGACTTCAAGCTGGTCAACAAGGACCTGGCCGACGTCTCGCTGGCGGACTTCGCCGGCAAGAAGAAAATCCTCAACATCGTGCCCAGCCTGGATACCCCGGTGTGCGCGACCTCGACCAGGAAATTCAACGACGCCGCCGTCGGCAACACGGTGGTGCTGATCATCTCCGCCGACCTGCCGTTCGCGATGAGCCGTTTCTGCGGCGCCGAGAGCACCAACAACGTGGTGACGCTGTCGACCATGCGCGGCGCCGAGTTCATGAAGAACTACGGCGTCGCCATCACCAGCGGCCCGCTCGCCGGCATCACCGCGCGCGCCGTGGTCGTGCTCGACGAGAACAACAAGGTGCTGCACGCGGAGCTTGTGCCCGAGATCAAGCAGGAGCCGAATTACGACGCCGCGTTGGCAGCACTTTGAGGATCTAGGAATTAGGGACTAGGAGCCAGGGGATGAGCGGCTACGCCGCGCCCCCGATTTCCTCGCCCCCACAACCCTAGCCCCTAGATCCTAACTCCTAGCCCCTACGACCCATGCTGATATTCGACCATTCCCGTCCCGGCCGCACCGCTGCCGCCCAACTGCCTGCCGCCGGCGGCAGCCTCGACGACCTGCCTGCCGCGCTGCGCCGCAAGGATGCGCCGGCCTTGCCGGAAGTGTCCGAGCTCGACGTGGTGCGCCACTACACGCGGCTTTCGCAGAAGAACTTCTCGATCGACACGCAGTTCTACCCGCTCGGTTCGTGCACGATGAAGTACAACCCGCGCGCATGCAATTCGCTGGCGATGCTGCCGCAGTTTCTGGCGCGCCATCCGGCGAGCCCGGACGAGACCGGCCAGGGTTTCCTCGCCAGCATGTTCGAGCTGCAGGAAATGCTGAAGGACGTGACCGGCATGGCCGGCGTGTCGATGGCGCCGATGGCCGGCGCGCACGGCGAGTTCGCGGGGGTGGCGATGATCCGCGCCTATCACGACGCGCGCGGCGACACTGCGCGGCGCGAGATCATCGTGCCGGATGCGGCGCACGGCACCAACCCGGCGACCGCGACGATGTGCGGCTACACGGTCAAGGAAATCCCGACCGATGCCACCGGCGCCGTCAACCTCGACGCACTCAAGGCGGCGGTCGGCCCGCAGACGGCCGGGCTGATGCTGACCAACCCGTCGACGCTCGGCGTGTTCGAGAAGACGATTTCCCAAATCCAGAAGATCGTCCATGACGCCGGCGGCCTGTCGTATTACGACGGCGCCAACCTCAACGCCATTCTCGGCAAGGTGCGCCCCGGCGACATGGGCTTCGACGTCATCCACATGAACCTGCACAAGACCTTTTCCACCCCGCACGGCGGCGGCGGACCGGGCGCGGGCCCGGTGGGGGTGTCGACGCGGCTGCTGCCTTTCATGCCGATTCCGCTGGTGCTGTTCGATACCGGCGCCTACCGGCTGGCGACCGAGGCCGACCTGCCGCAGTCGATCGGCCGCATGAGCGCCAACATGGGCAACGCCGGCGTGCTGATGCGCGCCTACATCTACGCCCGGCTGCTGGGCGGCGAGGGCATGCTGCGCGTCGCCGAATACGCCACGCTCAACGCCAACTACCTGATGGCGAAACTGCGCGACGCCGGCTTCGATCTGGCCTATCCGACGCGCCGTGCCAGCCACGAATTCATCGTGACCCTGAAAAAGCTGAAGGACGCCACCGGCGTCTCCGCGATGGACTTCGCCAAACGCCTGCTCGACTACGGCTACCACGCGCCGACCACCTACTTCCCGCTGCTGGTGCCGGAGTGCCTGTTGATCGAGCCGACCGAGACCGAGAGCCGCGAGACGCTGGACGGCTTCATCGACGCGATGATCAAGATCAAGCACGAAGCCGAAACCCATCCCGAGCTGGTGAAGGGCGCGCCCTACAGCCTGCCGGTGCGGCGCCTCGACGACGTCAAGGCGGCGCGCGAACTCGACCTGGCCTACAAGCCCGCCGCATGACCGATCCCAAGGCTGTCACTCCTCTCCCCAACCCGCTCCCGCCTGCGGGAGCGGGCCTACACGCCAAGCCCCAACCGATTGATGAAAGCCCGTTCAAGGGCAAGACCGGCCTCACCCGCATCCGGAATGCCGCCGGCTATTCATGGGCTGGGCTGAAAGCGGCGTTTCGGCATGAAGACGCCTTCCGCCAGGAAGTCTTCCTCGCGCTGGTGCTGATTCCGCTCGCGCTGTATCTCGGCGACACCGGCATCGAGCGGGCGCTGATGATCGGCGCGGTGCTGGGGGTGTTGGTCGTCGAACTGCTGAATTCCGCGATTGAAGCCGCACTCGATCGCATTTCGCTGGAGCACCATCTGCTGATCAAACGTGCCAAGGACATGGGCAGCGCAGCGGTGATGATCGCGCTCGTCACCGTCGTGGTGATATGGGGACTGGTGCTGCTGGGCTGACACAGCCCGGGAACCGTGCCAATATGGTGCGATTCCTCAATACCGATATTAAAGTTGCGGCGCAAATAGCCGGAACACAAGATATTTCCCCTGATTCATGGTCGCGTGAACGTCAAAACCGTCTGTCTCCTGCTGGGCCTGTGTCATGCTGGCGCTGTCGCAGCCCTCGGGCTGGGCGAGTTGAACGTGCGTTCCTTCCTCGGACAACCGCTGCACGCCACCGTGGCACTGCTCGATGTCGGCGCCGATCTCCCCGCAGACTGCTTCAAGCTCGAGGCCGGCACCGGCGCCATCGCACCGCCGCCGCGCACGGAACTGAGCCTGCAGCGCAGCGGCGACCAGGCCGTGCTGCATATCCGCACCCGCCAGTCGCTCCACGATCCCGTCGCGCAGTTCGTGCTGGTGGCCGACTGCGAAACGCGCCTGCAACGCGAATACGTGATGCTGCTCGACCCGCCGGCCCCGGCCCGCCTCGCGCAGACCGGCCCGGCAACGCCTGCACCCGCGCCGGTGCAAGCCACCGCGCCGGCCGCCCCCCGCGCCGCCCCGGCCATG
>DAHWJK010000092.1:0-8919 GCA_027344185.1 Thiobacillus sp. | reverse complement strand
CGAATACTCCGATCCGGTGGCGGCGATGTACGGCACGCGCCACCACAAGTACCTGATTCCAAATGCCGAAGTGCTGCGCCGCCTGCCCGAGGCGGTGGACCAGATGTCCGAGCCGATGTTCGCGCAGGACGCGGTGGCGTTTTACCTGCTGGCCGAGCAGGTGAGCCAGACGGTCAAGGTAGTGCAGAGCGGGCAGGGCGCCGACGAGGTGTTCGGCGGCTATTTCTGGTATCCGCGCATGGCGGCGGACACGCAGGGCTCGGCGCTGGAACGCTTCCGTCGCCATTACTTCGACCGCGACCACGACGAATTTCTCGACATGACCCTGCCGGCGTATCACGGGCCCGATTACACGGGCGAACTGATCGCCGCCCACCTGGCGGAACCTTTTGCCGACGAATTCATCGATCAGGTGTTGCGCATGGATACGACCATGCTGATCACCGACGACCCGGTGAAGCGGGTCGACAACATGACGATGGCATGGGGGCTCGAAGCGCGCGTGCCTTTTCTCGATCACCAGCTGGTGGAGCTGGCGGCGGCGATGCCGCCTCACCTCAAGCTGGCATCGGAAGGCAAGCACGTACTGAAAAGCATTGCGCGCGGCCGGGTGCCGGACGCGGTGATCGACCGCAAGAAGGGCTACTTCCCCATGCCCGCCCTCAAATTCGTACGTGGAGATTTTTTGAGCTTCATGCAGGACATTCTGAATTCCCAGGCCTGCCGCGAACGCGGCCTCTACCGCCGGGCCTACGTCGACAGGCTGCTGGACGCCCCCGAACAGCACCACACCCGCATCCAGGGCAGCAAGCTGTGGCATTTGGCGCTGCTCGAATACTGGCTGCAGAAAAATGCTTGACCGGTTGGGACGTCCATCGTGTGTGCGCACGCCCGCTGGCGCCGGAAAGGTGATGCGTGCATGCCTGTTGCTGGCTGCGCTGGTGAGCCTGCCGGTCCACGCCCAGGTCAGCTTCGACGACTGGCTGGCCGCCTTCCGCCAGGACGCTGCGGCGCAAGGCATTTCCGGCGCCACGCTCGACGCTGCGCTGAACGGCATCGCGCCGATCGAACGCGTGGTCGAGCTCGACCGCCGCCAGCCCGAATTCCTGCAGACCTTTTCCGATTATCTCGGCCGGCGCGTCGACGCGCAGCAGGTTGCACGCGGCCAGGCGCTGCTCGTCGAACACGCCGCGCTGCTCGATGCGGTCGAACAGCGCTACGGCGTGCCCAAAACCGTGCTGGTGGCGTTCTGGGGGTTGGAGACCAACTATGGCTCCACGCTTGGCAGCCTCAACATTCCGGCCAGTCTGGCCACGCTGGCTTACGACGGCCGCCGCAGCACCTTCTTCCGCAGCCAGCTGCTCGACGCGCTACGCATCATCGACGCCGGGCATGTCGCCGCGGCCGAGATGAACGGCTCCTGGGCCGGCGCCATGGGCCACATGCAGTTCATGCCGTCGACCTTCCGCGCCTATGCGGTCGATGCCGATGGCGATGCCCGCATCGACCTGTGGCGCTCGCTGCCCGACGCCATGTTCTCGGCGGCGAACTACCTCACGCGCGCAGGCTGGCGCCCGGGCGAACCGGTGGCGCTGGAGGTGCGGTTGCCGGCCGGTTTCGATTTTCGCGGGGCCGGCGTGAACCAGCGGCAGCCGGTCGCCGACTGGGCCGCGCGCGGCGTGCAGGCGGCGGACGGCAGCGCCCTGCCGGGCAGCGGCCGCGCAGCGGTCGTGCTGCCACAGGGCTGGAAGGGCCCGGCCTTCATGGTCTTCGACAATTTCGACGTGGTGATGCGTTGGAACCGCTCGGTCAATTACGCGCTGGCGGTGGCCCAGCTGTCGCATCAGCTGGCAGGCGGCGCGCCGCTGACCGCGCAGCCGGGCGAGACCGGCGCGCTCAGCACGGCGCAGCTGCAGTCATTGCAGCTGGCCCTGAATGCGCTGGGTTTTGACGCCGGGCCGGAGGATGGACTGCTGGGCCCGCGCACCCAGGCCGCCCTGCGCCAGTACCAGGCTGAGCACGGCCTGCCGGCCGACGGCTACCCCGCGCCCAGCGTGCTGGCGCACGTCGAACGCACCCATGCCGAGATGGAAGGCGCGGCCCTGATCGGCCCGCTGACCGATCCGCAGCCCGGCGACGCGCCGACCCCACCCTGAGCCCGCTTGTGTTATTTTTTGCAGAGGGCAACGTGGAGGGAGTCGGATGAGTGACGCGCGCAATGTGCTGGGCGGTCTGCTGCAGGTGTGCAGCGTGTCGCCGATGACCGGCTTCGTCCGCGACGGCGTCTGCCATACCGGTCCGCAGGATATCGGCAGTCACACCGTGTGCGTGCAGATGACCGAGGCCTTTCTCGATTATTCGCTGCAGCACGGCAACGACCTGATTTCCCCGGCGCCGGAATACGATTTCCCGGGCCTGCAGCCGGGCGACCGCTGGTGCATGTGCGCCGCGCGCTGGCTGCAGGCCGCCGAGGACGGCATGGCGCCGCCAGTGGTGCTGGATGCCACCCATGCGCGCGCGCTGCAGCATATCGCGCTGGGCGATCTGGAATACCACGCGCTGCGCACGCCCGATTACCCCGGCCAGGATTTCACCGCCCGATGAGCCTGCAATGCTGGAAATGCGGCGCCAGCCTGGCCGGCATGTTGCTGCCGCTGTCGCGCCGCGAAACCTGCCCCAGCTGCCGCGCCGACCTGCACGTGTGCAAGCAGTGCCGTCATTTCGATGCGCACCGTGCCGGGCAGTGCCGCGAACTGGCGGCCGATCGCGTCGCCGACAAGACGCGCGCCAACGATTGCGGCTGGTTCGTGCCGCGGCCGGAAGCCTACAAGGGCGGCGGCGCCGCGATCGCGCAGGCCAGCCGCAGCGCGCTTGATGCCTTGTTCGATCCGCCGGATAAAAAGGATTCGCGACACTAATCGGTAAAACGCCCCTGCCATTTGGCGGCGAAATTTTTCCCCAGCGCGATCTGGGGCTGGGACGGGGTCAGCCCGGCCGCTTTCTCGCGTTCGGCGATGCGCGTGCGCGCCAGTTCGAATGCCGCCGTGAACGAAGTCGTCTGCTTGAGCGCCTCGTCGAAGTAGGCGCGTCCAAAGTCGGTCATGTTGTTGCTGTCGTCGCACCCGAAAGAGTTGCGGTCCGCACTCGACGCGGTGATCACGAGCGTGTTGTCGTCCTTCAGCGCCGGGATGAAGCTGCCCGAATAACAGGCGGAGACCACCACCACCTTCCACTTGATCGGCGTGGCGCTGAGCGCGGCCTTGAGCCGCTCGGGCGTCAGCTGGGTGAGCTGCAGGCTGTCGTGATCCACCGAGAGGTAGGCTGGCGCGTCCGAGCCATGGCTGGTGATGAACAGGAACAGCAGGTCTTCCTCGGGGTCGAGCAGATCGCCCACGTGCGCCAACGCGGCTTGCAGCGCAGTGGTGGTGGCGATCGGCGTGGTGGACAGCGTTTTCTTGTTGTTGATCAGCGATAGCGAACGGCCGCGCGTGTCGAAGCGGCTGTCGAACAGCGCATGCACCGTATTCATTTCCTTCATGAACACGTCCTGCCAGCCGTAGCCGGCAAAGCCGACAAAATACAGGTCGGCCACATTGGGGCGCTGCGTTTTCAGGGCATTCAACGTGCCGTCGAGCAGGCCGGATTGCCGGTACAACAGCGCCTCGTGCCCGCCGATCTCAAGCACGCGATTCTCGGCGTTCGTGCCCAGGTCGTACCAGGCTTGCTGCTGCGGAAGCCCGAGCTGAACGGCCAGCACGGCGACCAGAAAAACGCCGACTGCGATCAGCCGGCCCGGCTTGAGCGGCACCCAGAGCTGGACCGCGCGCACCAGCAGGCCGGAAACCCAGACCAGCCATAGCCAGGTCCAGACCGTGTCGTCGAGGTCGAACTCGAGCCGCTGCCAGATCGCATGCCCGCCATAGGTATAGGCGAGCAGCATCGGCATCATCGCGGTGGCAGCGACGGCATAGCCGAGCAGCAGCGCCGGCGTGCGCAGCCAGTGTGCCAGCAGCGCGGCAATCATCAGCGTTATCGTCACCGAAGCCAGGCCCTGCACCACGATGTGGGAATTGAAGTAGCCCTCACCTTCCAGCATGAGATAGCCGATCCCGACGGTAAGCGCGAACTCGATCAGCGTCAGCCAGACCAGCTGGCGGATCGATACCCGGAATTCGCTTGCCTCAACCCTGAAGTAGGTCGCCAGGCGAAAACCGGCGAGGAGGTTCGAGAATAATTCGCGCATACGCTTATTCGGCCGCTTAGGGGGATGGAGTGTTATCGGCCGTGCCAGACGCCGACCTTAATCCCCGCAGCGCCTGCCATTCGTACAGCAGCAGCCCGGCGCCGATCAGCGCAATGCCGGCCCAGCCCAGCGCAGGGATGTATTCCTGATTCAGCACCTTGCCCAGCAGCAGCGCGGCCACCGGCGTCACCAGCATGATCAGCGCGACGCGGCCGGCATCGAGGCGTTTGATCACGTAGTAATACAGCGTAAACCCCACCAGCGATCCCAGCACGCCGAGATAGACGATGGCCATCGCTGCGCGGAGCGTGATGTCGGGCGGCAGCTGCGCGGCATCGGCCACCAGCCATGCCACGATCAGCAACGGCGTGGCCACGCCAAGCGAGCCGGTGGTGATGGCGAGCGAGGAAATGCGCACGTTGAGCCGCTTGATCCACACCAGCCCGAGCGCCTGGGTCGTCATGCCGACCACCACCGCGGCGGTGCCGAGCGTGGCATGGCCATCGCCCGGCCACGGCTGGCCGAAAATCAGCCACAGCCCGGCCAGCGCCAGCACCAGCCCCGCGATGCGGAGCGGCGTTAGCGTGCGCTCCGCCAGCCACAGCGCGGCGAACACTCCGGTCAGCAGCGGCGACAGGCCGAAGATCACCGAAATCAGTCCTGACGGGATATGCAGCGCCCCCCACGAGGTAAGCAGCATCGACACACCCAGCGTCAGGCCGCTGATCGCATACAGCCGCCGTGCGGCCGGCATGAAGGGAAATGCGGTGCGGGTGGCGAACAGCAGCAGCACGCACAGCGCCAGTCCGATCAGCATCCGTGCCATCACGGCGAAACTGAAGCTGGTCCCCTGCGCGCTCCACTGGATCGCGAGCGGCGTGGTGGACCAGATCAGGATGACGCCGAGATAGGCGGCGGGAACGGACATGGGCAGTGGCTCGGTTATTGGCGCGGCATTCAGTCGGATGACTGCTCAGAAGCAGATGTCGGACTCCATGACCGTGACCGCGGCACCCGACAGCAGGACGCGGTCGGATTTGAGCTCGCAACCGACGTTGCCGCCACGTCTGGAAACCTGTCGGGCGCTCAGCACGTCTTTGCCGAGCCGCTTGCCCCAGTAGGGCGCGAGCGCGCAGTGCGCCGAGCCGGTGACGGGGTCTTCGGGAATGCCGAATTTGGGTCCAAAGACGCGGCTGACGAAATCCACCTCGGTGCCGGGCGCGGTGATGACGACGCAGCGCAGGCCCAGTTGGCCGAGCAGGGCCTGGTTAGGCGTGATGGCGCGAACGGTCGCTTCGCTGTCGAACACCGCGAGATAATCGTCAGCGGCCCACACTTCGAGGGGGCGACGTCCGAGGCCGTCGGCCAGCAGATCGGGAAGCGTGCAAGGGGTGGGCGGACAGGCCGGTAAGTCCATTTCCAGCAGCGCCCCTTTCTTTTTCACAAACAGGTCGCCGCTGCGCGTTTCGAACCTGATGACCGGCTGCGCGTAGCCAAGCTTTTCGAACAGGATATGCGCTGTTGCCAACGTGGCATGACCACACAGATCAACCTCTTTAACCGGGGTGAACCAGCGTAACCGGTAGCCTTTTTCCGAAGGCACAAAAAAAGCCGTCTCGGACAAGTTGTTTTCTCCCGCGATGGCCTGAAGCAATGCATCGTCCAGCCAGCTGTCCAGTGGACACACCGCCGCTGGATTCCCTTCGAAGGCGCGGGTGGCGAAGGCGTCCACTTGGTATTGTTTGATTTTCATATTCGATCTCGCCAGGAAGCGGTTGCTCTACATGGGCTGCAAGGTTTAAGTATCCGCGTTTTGCCGCAGCACATTTATCAGGCTTTCCAGGTCAGGGGCTTCTTGATACAGAATGCCGCTTGAGGCGACAGCATCCCAGGAGGCCTTTGATCCAACATGCAAATGTGCAGCGATTTCCAGGCTTGCATTGTCTTCAAGCAAGCCCGCGGGTATCCAGTAATCAGCGCTGCCCGGAAGAGGATTGGGCAGCGGGCTTCCGCATTTTGAACAGAAGTCAGAGCGGTAATCCGTCCCTGCATATGAGGTAATGCGATCCTGACCGCATATCCATTGAAAATGCTCGCTTGGGACAATGAGCGCTGCGTTGGCGGCGGAGCCCGTCGCCTTGCGGCATAAGGAACAGTGGCACTGATAGATGTGTGGCAGCGTACCGGATACTGCGAACTCGACTTCTCCACAAAGACATTTACCCCGCATGCAACGCCCCTTGAGCATCTAGCCTGAAATATTCTGCAAACTCTCGGTCGCGATCTCGCGGACGTCGGCATCCTCGTCCGTCAGCCGCGCCTCCAGCCAGACGTGCGCGGCGGTGTCCCGCGTCAGCCCCAGATAGTGGCAGGCATCCGCGCGCACCCGCGCGTCGGCATGCCGTGACAGTTCGCCCAGCCGCGGCAGCAGCGCGCGCAGGCTGTCGCTGCCGGCGAAATTTTCCAGCAGCACGCCGGCGCCCAGCCGCACGTTGAGGCTGGCCTCGACGTTGCCGACGATGGGCAGCACCGCCGCCAGCAGCGCGGGGTCGGCCACGATCAGCGCCTGGGCTTTGGGCAGCTGGCCTTCCTTCAGCAGCATATGAAACCAGTCGGCCAGGCCTGCCTCGCTGTCGGCCTTGGCCGCCCATTCGGCAAGCTCGGCCTTGCCGTGCATGCCGGCCAGCTCGATGCGGCCGAGGCGCAGCCACGGCACCGAGCGCACGCCGAGCGCCTGGCCGACTTCGGGATGCTGCTCCAGGTTGACCGCTTCCAGCCGCCCTATCGTGCCCTGCTTCACCAGATCGGCGAGCGCGGTCAGCATTGCCGGGCAGTGCGGGCAGTGGGTGGAAATCAGCAGCAGGGCATCGGGCGCGGACATGGTGTTTGGCGGGATAATGGCGTGCATGGAATTTACCATTCTCCCCGTCACCCCGTATCAGCAGAACTGCTCGCTGGTATGGGACGAACATGGCCGCGCGGCGCTGATCGACCCCGGCGGCGAGGCCGAACGCCTGCTGGCGGAGGTGGCTGCGCGCGGCCTCGCGCTGGAAAAAATCCTGCTCACCCACGGTCACCTTGATCACGTGGGCGCGGCAGTCGAGCTACGCGATGCGCTCGGCATCCCCATCGTCGGCCCGCAGCGCAAGGAGCAGTTCTGGCTCGACCTGCTGCCGCAGCAGGCCGAGCTGTTCGGCTTTCCGCCCACGGTGGCATTCACGCCGGACCTGTGGCTGGAGGACGGCGATGCGGTAGAGGTGGGGGCGATCCGCTTCGAGGTGCTGCATTGCCCCGGCCACACGCCTGGCCATGTGGTGTTCTACCAGCCGGAAGCGCAGCTGGCCTTCGTCGGCGACGTGCTGTTCAAGGGTTCGATCGGCCGCACCGATTTTCCACGCGGCGACCATGCTGCGCTCTTGGCCGCCATCCGCGGCAAGCTGTTTCCGCTGGGCGATGCGGTGCGCTTCGTGCCGGGCCACGGTGCGATGTCCAGCTTCGGGCACGAACGCCGCGAGAATCCTTTCGTCGGCATGGCGTCGCAATGACAGATGCACTATAAAAAACATCAGGAGGCCGCCATGACCGCCACCCCGATTCTGCGCGCGCTGTGGGCTGCCGCCCTGCTGCTGAGCGCGTCCGCGCAGGCGCAAAACCTGTCCGCCGTCGTGCTGCCCATCCCCGAGGCGCCGCCGCTGACGCAGGCCGCGCAGCGCATCCTGGACGCGACCCGCAAGCGGGTGACGCAACTCGATACCGCTGGCCTCGTCGCGCAGCTAAAGGCCCAACCTAAAACCGTGGTCGTCGACGTGCGCACGCCGGCCGAACTGAACATGTTTGGCGGCCACGTCGACGCGCCGCGCTTTTTCAACATCGCGCGCGGCTGGCTGGAATACCAGGTCGAGACGGCGGTGCCGGACAAGAACACGCCGATCGTCGTCTACTGCGGTGCCAACCAGCGCAGTCCGCTCGCCGCCGACACGCTGATGAAGCTCGGCTACAAGAACGTGAAGAACTACCGCGACGGCTTTTTCAACTGGAAGCGCGCCGGCCTGCCCCTGCAATACCCCGACAAGGCACTGGCCTCCTTCCTCTACGACCTGCCGCAGGAAGTCATTCCCGGCGTGTGGTCGGCGATCGGCGCCACCGCCCCCGGCACCTACGACAACTCCGGCCACAACAACAACCTGTCCTTCGTCATCACCGACGATGGCGTGCTGGTGGTGAATGCCGGCGACAATTACCTGCTGGCGCAAAGCCTGCACGAGGAGATCAAGAAGCGCACCACGCAGCCGGTGAAATACGTCGTGCTGGAAAACAGCCAGGGCCACGCCATGCTCGGCTCCAACTACTGGAAGGAACAGGGCGTCACCATCATCGCGCACCGCGACACCGCGAAGCAGATGGAGGCGACCGGCTACGACGTGCTGGCGACCATGCGCAGCCGAGCGCGCGACAAGGCCTTCAAGACCGAGTTCGTGATGCCCGACAAGCTCTACGATGACAAGCTCGACCTGAAAATGGGCGCGTGGAACCTGCAGATCCTGCACCTCGGCCCCTCGCACAGTCACGGCGACACCATGGTGTGGCTGCCCGAGAAGAAGCTGGTGATCGCCGGCGACACCGCCTTCCACATCCGCATGCTGCCGATTTTCGAGGACACCGACACCGCCAAATGG
>DAHWJK010000091.1:0-4630 GCA_027344185.1 Thiobacillus sp. | reverse complement strand
CCCGAACCGGATACCGACTGGAAGACCGCTCGCCTGCGCAACCTGCGCGTCAGCCAGGAACTGATGCTCTCCCCCATGCTCTTCGGCTGGACCGAGGCCCAGCAGCATCAGGCGTGGATACTCGAACAATGCGCGGACCTGTTCGACGCAGGCACGCTGCGCATTCATGTCGACAGGATCCTGGCGCTGCGCGAAGCCGCCGAAGCGCATCGATTGATCCAGACCGGCGAGATCGCCGGAAAGCTCGTCCTCGCCATCGACTGAACCTCGCAAAATCCATGTTCCATCCTGCCGTGTGGAGGTTTGTCGTCCAGTAATTCCGATTCGGACATCGGGCAAACCGTCATCCGGTTCATGACATGGGACGGCGTCGGGCTGCGGCGCGCGCTTGCCGGTGAGTGGATTGGGTCAGCCGAATCAAAAGAAGTCCGGGCTGGCCGTTGCGACCATCGCGCTGGCCATCTCCCAGGCGTTCATCACGGATTCGCCTTCACGGCCTTGCCCTTCCTGCGGCGGGGCTACGCGATCAAGGACGCGCTGCGCATCGCGCTGGCTGCCGACGCTGCGTCGATCACGATCATGGTACTTGTCGACAATTCTCTGATGCTTGCCATTTCCTCGCACACGCGAACAGGAAGCCATGGAATTCGAATGCCCGGAACGGCAAGCCGCGCACGCGCGCAAGCAGCGCGGTTTCATCAGCTGCGCCCAGCACTTCAGGCTGGTATTGAAAACCCTCGGGGTATAGCGGCTGCGGCCGCGGCACCTCCGCAGCGTTGAACAGTTCAGACTGCACAGCCAGTCAGTGCGTCCCTGCCGAAATCCCACGGGAGTACCTGCAGACCGCAACCCCCGGGCCAAAACAGGCCGCTTGCAAAGTGCAACCTTATTCCGCGCCGGCTTTTTCTTCCGCCCTGTCCTGTGCGGGCGTATCGATGTCGATGGTGGGGACGGTGATTTCCTTCTTTTCGGTTCCGACGTCGACATCACCGACGTCGACGTCGTATTTCGGCACCTGGCCGCCCTTCACCTCTACTTCAGGCAGCTTGCCCTCCTGGGTTTTTTGAACGTCGCAGGCCGCCACGCCAAAGGCGATGGCGGGCACAAGAATCAAAGCGGTCGTGTATTTCATTTCTCTGTCCTCCACTGGGTTGGTTGTCAACGGCGGGAAGCGCGTGGCAGATAGCGTGTGCCGCACCCGTTCCCTGGAGCGAACTATAGGGGGTTGTATTTTGTCGTTTCACCAGCACCCATTACCTGGTGATGTAGGAACTCGCCGATTCTCCTCGGGCGCAATGCCTGCATCGATGGAAACCAAATGGCACGCGGGCGACTCCATCCGGGGGTCTATTCCCGGCACGAAAAACCACTCATGTCTCATTCTGCAATTCGTTTCTTCCCATTGGTTGTTGCGTTGCTCGGCGGATGCGCGGAGCCGCTCCCGGCCCGCTCACCCGACCCGGTCCGTGCGAGCACACCGCCCGCCGCCCGCCCGGCCCTCAGACCGACACAAATGAAGCCGACCGATATCCGCGCGATGCTCGCCCACCACAATGCGGTGCGCGCCAAGGTGGGCGTGGCACCGCTGCGCTGGGATGAGGGGCTCGCCGCGCAGGCACAGCAGTGGGCCGATCATCTGGCGGCCAATGGCTGCCGCATGCGGCATCGCCAGCCCAACCGCTACGGCGAAAACCTCTTCCAGGGAACCGCCCGCCATTACCGGGCGATCGATGCTGCACAAGGATGGGAGAGCGAAAAGGCGCTTTATCGAGGCGGCGCGATCAGCGAAGACAATTACCGGCAGATCGGCCATTACACCCAGATGGTCTGGCGCGCTACCTCGCAGCTGGGATGCGGCGAGGCGATCTGCAACGCGACCCGGCTGGTGGCCTGCAATTACAATCCGCCGGGCAATACGCTGGGGCGCACTCCATACTGATGGGGACCGTTTCGATAGCAGCGGGAACTGCCTGGACGTGCGCAACCATGATGCGGGTACGATGCAATCACCCGGCATCCCATTTACCATTCACCCCATGACCCCCCAGCCCACCCAACTCGACGCCGCCCACTTCGACGGCAAAGCCCGCCAGTGGGACGACAACCCGCTGTTCCGCGAACGCGGGCTGAAGATCGCCGACGCCGTTCGCCAGGCGGTGCCGCTGAATCGTGGCATGACCGCGCTCGACTACGGTTGCGGCACGGGCCTGCTGTCGTTTCCGCTGAAGGATGAACTGGGTGCGATCCTGATGGCGGACAGTTCGGGCGGCATGCTCGAGGTGGTCAACGAAAAAATCGCGGCGCAGGGCGTCACCAACATGACGACGCTGCAACTCGATCTGCTGGCCGGCCCGGTGCCAGCGCAGCGCGTCGACCTGATCGTGACCGCGATGACGCTGCACCACGTGCCGGACACGGACCGGATCCTGTCCCTCTTCCACGACCTGCTGACCCCCGGCGGCTACCTTTGCATCGCCGATCTCGACCCGGAAGACGGCTCGTTCCACGGCCCGGAAGTCGACGTGCACCACGGCTTCGATCGCGCCGAGCTGGGCCGGCGCGCCGTCCAGGCGGGCTTTGCCGCTGTGCAGTTTCAGACGGTGTTCGCCATTGCGAAGGAACGCGCAAGCGGGACGCAGGACTACCCGGTGTTCCTGATGACCGCGCGGCGCGAAGACGCGTAGGCGCGCGTGGTTTCGAACGGGTTCCCGCCGATCGCCGACGCGCACGCCCGGGTGCTGATCCTCGGCAGCCTGCCGGGTCAGATGTCGCTGCGGCAGCAGCAGTACTACGCCCAGCCGCGCAATGCATTCTGGCCTCTGATGGGCCGGCTCTTCGGCGCCGGCCCCGAACTGCCCTACGACGAACGCACGCGGCGCCTGACCCGGCGCGGGATTGCGCTGTGGGACGTGTGCGCGGCCGCCCACCGCCCCGGCAGCCTGGATGCCTCGATCCGTCCCGACAGCGTGGTACCCAACGATTTCGCGCCGTTCATCGCGGCCCACCCGCAGATCCGGCTGATCGCCTTCAACGGATCGAAGGCCGCCGAACTCTATCGCCGGACGGTACTGCCCGGCCTGCCTGCCGCCCTCCAGGCCATCCGCTGCGAAACGCTGCCTTCCACCAGCCCGGCGCATGCGTCGATGACGCCGGAGGACAAGCTGGCGCGCTGGTCGATTATTCAAAACGGTATGGAAGCTTAAAGGACCACGCTAAAATGTTCGCCGACTCTGTACCCGCGCGGCTGGCGGCAAGCGATGACAGATCGGCCCTGCCTGATTCAGGGAGACAGCCGCATGGCTTGCACGCCTGACCCCCACCGGCAAACCGGCACACACCATAAACAGCCCATTTAGATGCCGCCCCCGCTAATCATCCTGATCAGCTCGTGCTTCATGGCCCTGGCCATGAGCGTGGTGCTGCTGGTCATTGCCCGGACCTTCCCCAAGAACATTCGTGGCTTGCGGGAGTGGGGCGTGTCGGTACTGGTCATTGCGCTGGCCATTCCGCTGTTCGTCGCCCGCGACACGATACCGGACCTGTTCAGCATCATCGTGGCCCAGCTGATGCTGCTGCTCGGCTTCATGCTGATGAATGCCGGCACCCGGAAGTTTGCCGGGGTGGCGCCCCGGGACAACGCGGTGCAACTGTTCGGGTTTGTGCTGGCCTATGTGGCCCTGTTTGCGTGGTTCACCTATGTGCAGCCGAGCGTGGGAATGCGGCTTGCGACCCTGAGCGCGTTCACGCTGGTGGTGCTGCTGGACCAGCTGGTGCTGGTCCTGAAAAAACTGCCCAACACCACAGGACGCGCCATTCTGCTGTTTGCACTCGTCATCCTGATCGTCTCGCGCGTCGTGCGCCTGGGCAGCCTGATGCTGGGCTTCGAGGCGCCCACCAGCCTGCTGGACGAATCGACCTCGCAGCTTTTCTACATGGCGCTGCCGTCCGTGATGATTCCGATCGGGACGATCAGCTTCATCATGCTGGCGTCCGAAAGACTGCGCCAGGACCTGGAATACCTGAGCCGCCATGACGACCTGACCCAATGCCTCAACAAGAAGGCGGCGATCGACGAGCTCGAGCGCGAAATCGCCCGGGCCCGGCGCCATGGAAACAAGTTGACCATCATGCTGATCGACCTCGACAAATTCAAGGACATCAACGACACCCACGGCCACCTTGCGGGCGACAGGGTGCTGGTCGATTTTGCGGAACGCGCGAAAAAGGCATTGCGGGCAACCGACCGGCTCACCCGGTTTGGCGGGGATGAATTCATGGCCATCCTGCCCGATACCCCGCTTGAAGCCGCGCAGTGTGTTGCACAACGGCTGCATGAAGCCGCCCAGCAAAGCGAGCCCATTGCCTGGTCGGTCAGCATCGGCCTATCGGAATGGCAGGGCAACGACGACACGCTGGACGCCCTGCTGACGCGCGGAGACCAGGCGCTCTACCAGTCCAAAAAACTGGGGCGCAGCCAGACTCAGGCTATCTAGGGCGTGTTAACACGAATTTCGCGTCCGCGTTGCCGCGAGAAAGCGATGGATGCAAGGCGCGGCGCGCCGGCAAGGGCCCTCCCTTGCCAAGCGGCGCAACGCCGCAGACGCGCTTTCTCGCGGCAACCCGAAGGGAC
>DAHWJK010000073.1:0-19489 GCA_027344185.1 Thiobacillus sp. | reverse complement strand
CTTCGAGCCATTCGAGGCCGCCTGATTCGCCGGAGTCCTTCAGGCTGAAATATTTTTCGATCGCGTCGTCGCCGGCCAGGAGCGCGGCCGGCGTGCCGGCGATGACCTCGCCGAGCGGCTTGACCGTGACCTGGTCGAGGTCGGCGTCGTAAAGCCAGAGCTTGGCCCCATCGCCGACGATGACCTGCTCGTAGGGCGAGCGGTAATCCCAGCGAAACTTGCCCGGACGCGCGAAGGCCATTTTTCCGCGCGCCTCCTGGGTCACGCGGTTGTTGCGGTCGGCGACGGTCTGGGTGAAGTCGGCCTCGGCCGTTTTGGCGCCGGCGATGAACGCCTTGAGACGCTCGACGCCGCCGGCGTGGGCGGCGTGGGTCAGGACAAGCGCGAACAGCAGGAAGAGTGGACGCATGGCTTTTCGGTTCCGGAAATAAAAAGTGCGCCACGCTGGCGCACTAGGCAGACCTTGCGGGACTGCGAAAGTTTACTGCTGCTTTGCGGTCTTGCTGCCGAAAGACTTGTACCACGGGCACCAGCCGACGATCGCGGTGGCCAGCAGGAACAGGCCGCCGTAGCCGGCGGGTAGCGTCGGGCCGAGCGGCGTCATCGCCCAGTACAGCAGGGCAAATGCAATCGCGGCGCGGGCAAGACGTTCGTTGATTCCGATATTGCTCATCTTCGTTCTCCTTTGGTTTTGGCAAGTATCCGCTCGCACCCGAGGGCCGTGACAACTGGCAAAGAGCGCCCTTCCCCGATCAGCCGATCCATGCGTTCCCTTACTTATCAACGGCACGATCAGCGGTGCCGGATGTTGATGATGCGTGATCAGCGGGTGGAACAGCGGGTTCGGTCGGGCCCCTTCCGGGTCGTCAACCGTGCCCAGGTAACGGCAGTCGAGGAGACTTCTTTAACCTTCATTCGCAAAACCTCCCGATTGTCAATGCGTTTTTCGTGCCGGGACGAGGTTTTTTTGACTGGCGACGGGCCGCCACCGAGACGCCCCGCAAAAAAAAGTGCGCCTCGAGAGCGCACTTTTATGATCTCGAAAGACCGGAAGCTACTTGGCCTTGCAGGTCGAAATGCCGAACGGCATGTAGGCCGGGCAACGCGCGAAGATCGCCGTGAGAATCAGGATGAAGCCCACGAGACCCGCCGGGACCATCCAGCTGTCCGCGCCGGGAAGGTTGGACATCGCGTAATAAATCAGTCCGGCGCCGACCACCGCACGGATGATGCGGTCGGTGCCGCCCATGTTTTTAGCCATCGTCAATTCCTCTCTTCAATATATTGTTGTCGTTCCGGGGCGCGGTGGCCCCGGGCGTGAGATGGCCGTACTCGGCTGGCTGCGTTACATGATCAGCGGCACGATCAAGAGCGCTACGATGTTGATGATCTTGATCAGCGGGTTGACGGCCGGACCGGCGGTGTCCTTGTAGGGATCGCCGACGGTATCCCCAGTAACGGCAGCTTTATGCGCTTCTGAACCCTTGCCGCCGTGGTTGCCTTCCTCGATGTACTTCTTGGCGTTGTCCCACGCGCCGCCGCCGGTGGTCATCGAAATCGCGACGAAGATGCCGGTGATGATCGTACCGACGAGCACGCCGCCCAGCGCCTGCGCGCCGAGCGTGAGGCCGACGATCAGCGGAACGGCGACCGGCAGCAGCGACGGCAGGATCATTTCCTTGATCGCGGCCTTGGTCAGCATGTCGACGCAGGTGCCGTATTCGGGCTTGCCCGTGCCTTCCATGATGCCGGGGATGCTCTTGAACTGGCGGCGCACTTCGACGACGACCGAGCCGGCCGCACGACCGACCGCTTCCATGCCCATCGCGCCGAAGAGATAGGGCACCATGCCGCCGATGAAGAGGCCGATGATGACCATGTGGTTCGACAGGTCGAAGCTCAGCGCCGGGCCGCCGTGCGTCGACAAGGCGTGGGTGTAGTCGGCGAAGAGCACGAGCGCGGCAAGGCCAGCCGAGCCGATCGCGTAGCCCTTGGTCACGGCCTCGGTCCTGTTGCCGACCGCGTCGAGCGGGTCGGTGATGTTGCGGATGCTGTCGGGCAGGCCGGCCATTTCGGCGATGCCGCCAGCGTTGTCGGTGATCGGGCCGTAGGCGTCGAGGGCGACGATGATGCCGGCCATCGACAGCATCGAGGTCGCAGCGATCGCGATCCCGTAAAGTCCCGCGAGTTCGTAGGCGCCCCAGATCGCGGCGCAGACGGCGAGCACCGGCGCTGCGGTCGACTTCATCGACACGCCGAGGCCGGCGATGACGTTGGTGCCGTGACCGGTCGTCGAGGCCTGCGCGATGTGGCGGACCGGGCTGAATTCGGTCGCCGTGTAGTACTCGGTGATCCACACCATCGCCGCGGTCAGCGCGAGGCCGATCAGCGAAGCGAAGTAGAGGTTTAGCGAGGTCACGAGTTCGCCGTCGATCGTCACGCCCTCGCCCATCATCCAGTTGGTGATGGGATAGAACGCGACCGCGGCGAGCACGCCCGACACGATCAGGCCGCGATACAGCGCGTTCATGATCTTGCCGCCTTCGCGCGCCTTGACGAAATACGTGCCGACGATGGAGGCGATGATGGAGAAACCGCCCAGCACCAGCGGATAGATCACCGCTTCGGGCGAGCCGGTGATCAACAGGCCGCCCAGCAGCATCGTGGCGATGATGGTCACGGCATAGGTTTCGAACAGGTCGGCCGCCATGCCGGCGCAGTCACCGACGTTGTCGCCGACGTTGTCCGCGATCACCGCCGGATTGCGCGGGTCGTCCTCGGGGATGCCGGCTTCGACCTTGCCCACCAGGTCGGCACCGACGTCGGCGCCCTTGGTGAAGATGCCGCCGCCCAGACGCGCGAAGATGGAAATCAGCGAACCGCCGAAGGCGAGGCCCACCAGCGCGTGAGTCGCGGCTTCGCTGCTTGCGCCCAGCACCAGGGTGAGCACGGCGTAGTAGCCGGCGACGCCCAGGAGGCCCAGACCCACCACCAGCATGCCGGTGATGGCGCCACCCTTGAAGGCGACGTTGAGCGCAGCGTTGAGACCCTGCGAGGCGGCCTGCGCGGTGCGCACGTTGGCGCGCACCGAGACGTTCATGCCGATGTAGCCGGTGAGCCCGGACAGCACGGCGCCGAGCGCGAAGCCGATCGCAGTGAGCCATCCGATGTCCGAAAAACCGATCAGGAGGAACAGGACAACGCCAACGATGCCGATGGTGGTGTACTGCCGATTCAGGTAAGCCTGTGCGCCTTCCTGCACTGCCGCCGCGATCTCGCGCATGCGGTTGTTGCCGGTCGGCAACCCCAGAATCCATTTGATCGAGATGATCCCATAGAGCAGTGCGAGCACCGCCGCCACGAGGGCAAACAGCAAGCCTTCATTCATTATCTTTTCTCCTCCAGATACGAAAAAAACGGCAGCTTGCGCCACCGTTCCCCTACTGCTACCTACCCATCGCCAGGCCGCCCTCGAAGCGCGTCCCCGGCTCGAACCCGAAGATCCGGTCGAGCTCCAATTCCCGAATCATCTGATCGACCGCCTCCTGCCCATGCTCACGCTGCACCTCGGAGAGGATGAGCTTGGACGAGTTGCCGTTGTAGAAGCCGCCGAAATCGGCTTGTACCTTGAGCAGTTGTCTGGCGCGGTCGAGAGTCATCGTTTAGGGGTCAGGATTCAGGGGCCAGGGGTCAGGGGACGTGCGGCTTCGCCGCGAGTTGATTCAAGGGCGCGGGCCATGCCCGCACCACCCCTGATCCCTGAATCCTGACCCCTGATCCCTCTCCTCCTCAAAGTTTGAACGCCGCCAGCTTCTTCGCCACCGCGACGTTCTTCAGCGTCACGTAGACCGGCAGGCCGTTCTTGTACTTCGGATAGTCTTCGCCCTGGATCAACGGCGTCAGATAGCGCTTGCACTTGTCGGTGATGCCGAAGCCATCCTTGGTGATGAAGTCGCGCGGCATGAACTTCTCGACGTTGGCGACCTTCGAGAGCGGCGCCATGCCGATCTTGTACTTGTAGGGCACGTCGGAAATGCGGTCGACCGTCGGCATCACCGAATTGTGGCCCTTGACCGCGAGTTCGACGGCTTTCTGGCCCAACTCGTAGGCCTGCTTGACGTCGGTCTTCGACGCGATGTGGCGCGCGGCGCGCTGCAGGTAGTCGGCGACGGCCCAGTGGAACTTGTGGCCGAGCGCGTCCTTGATCATGTTGGCGACCACCGGCGCGGCGCCGCCCAGCTGGGCGTGGCCGAAGGCGTCGCGGGTGCCTTGCTCGGCGAGGAATTTGCCGTCCGGGTAGTGGCAGCCTTCCGACACGACGACAGTGCAGTAGCCGTGCTCCTTCACCAGTTTGTCGACGCGGGCGAGAAACTTCTTCTGGTCGAATTCGATTTCCGGGAACAGGATCACGACCGGAATGCCGTGGTCCTCGACCAGGCCGCCGGCGGCGGCGATCCAGCCGGCGTGACGGCCCATCACCTCAATTACAAAAACCTTGGTCGAGGTCTTGGCCATCGAGCGCACGTCGTAGCTGGCTTCCAGTGTGGAGACGGCGATGTACTTGGCGACCGAGCCGAAGCCGGGGCAGCAGTCGGTGATCGGCAGGTCGTTGTCGACGGTCTTCGGCACGTGGATGGCCTGGATCGGGTAGCCCATGGCTTCGGAGAGCTGCGAGACCTTGAAGCAGGTGTCGGCCGAGTCGCCGCCGCCGTTGTAGAAGAAGTAGCCGATATTGTGCGCCTTGAACACTTCGATCAGGCGCTCGTATTCGCGCTTGTTGGCTTCGAGCGATTTGAGCTTGAAGCGGCAGGAGCCGAATGCGCCCGACGGCGTGGTGCGCAGCCCGGCGATCGCGGCGGCGGATTCCTTGCTGGTGTCGATCAGGTCTTCGGTAAGCGCGCCGATGATGCCGTTGCGGCCGGCGTAGACCTTGCCGATCGTGTCCTTGTGCTTGCGCGCGGTTTCGATCACGCCGCAGGCCGACGCGTTGATGACCGCGGTGACGCCGCCGGACTGTGCGTAGAAGGCGTTCATTTTTTTCGCCATGATGGTGCTGTCTCCTTGATTATCTGTGTGGTCGTTTGCAAAACAAAAAGCCAGCGCGGGCTGGCTTCAAAATTCAACTGTTGCCGGACGCCTCGTTCTCGGCGAGGCGCTTGGCTTCTTCGTCGGCCTGCATTTTCAAGAGCGTGGTGACGCAGTCGCCGATGTCGTCGTATTCCTCGCGGCCGGTCGCGAAGCGGTCGCGGATGCGGTAGAAGAACATGCTGCGGTAGCGCGAATCACCGGTCTTCGACAACACGAAATGGCAGCCGCGCTCGTTCCAGTAGAAGCCCGGGCACAATGTCAGTTCGCGGTCATCGATATGCAGGCGGATTTCGGTTTCGACATCCTGGATCTCGACCGCCTTGCCGTAGCGTTCCTTCACCGCGCCGGTCACGATCCAGCGTTCGGTCTCGGTCATCGGGTGAATCTGCTGCGGCATGGCGGTCTGGCGTGAACGTCAACCCAGGGCTGCGAAGATCGAATCGCGGATCCCTTCGACCTTGCCGGTGCCGGGAACCTTGATGTATTTGGGTGCGCCGGCATCGCCGCGCGCGGCCCAGTCGCCGTAGTATTTCACCAGCGGCTCGGTTTGCGCGTGGTAGATGTCGAGGCGTTTCTTGACGGTTTCTTCGGTGTCGTCGTCGCGCTGGATCAGGTCTTCGCCGGTGATGTCGTCCTTGCCCTCGATGCGCGGCGGGTTGAACTCGACGTGGTAGGTGCGGCCCGAGGCCACGTGCACGCGGCGGCCGGACATGCGCTTGACGATCTCTTCGTCGGGGACGTCGATCTCGACCACGAAATCGATCGGCACGCCGGCGGTCTTCATCGCCTCGGCCTGCGGAATGGTGCGCGGGAAACCGTCGAACAGGTAGCCATTCTGGCAGTCGGCTTCGGCCAGGCGGGCCTTGACCATGCCGATGATAATGTCGTCGGAGACCAGGCCGCCGGCGTCCATGATGGCCTTGGCCTTCATGCCAAGCTCGGTGCCGGCCTTGATCTGCGCACGCAGCATGTCGCCGGTGGAGATTTGCGGAATGCCGTACTTTTCCTTGATGTAATTGGCCTGGGTGCCTTTGCCGGCGCCAGGCCCGCCCAACAGAATCAAACGCATTGCGAGTCTCCCTTGATAAATATGACTATGCCAAACCGTCTAAGCCTAAGGCAAGCGGGATGCGAGCAACACTTAAAAATTTTTATTGGGGGATTCAAGCGGCTGCTATGCCGCGGCAAACAGGCCGCGCACGCGCGCCAGGTCTTCCGGCGTGTCGACGCCGGGGGCCGGCGCCATCGGCGTGATACCGAGGCTGATGCGGTAGCCGTGCCACAGCACGCGCAGCTGTTCCAGCATTTCATGGCGTTCCAGCGGCGAGCTGGCAAGACTGGCGTAGGTGCGCAGGAAACCGGCGCGGTAGGCATACAGGCCGATATGGCGCAGCGCGCCGAATTCGTGCGGCATGGGCTGCCGGTTGGCGCCAACTTTTTCTGGATTCGCTGGCTGTGCAGCGAATGCATCGCGCGGCCAGGGAATAGGCGCACGGCTGAAATACAGCGCATAGCCGGCTTCGTCGGCCACGACCTTGACGACATTGGGATTGATGAAGTCGGCGTGATCGTGGATCGGATGCGCCAGCGTGGCCATCACCGCGTCGTCGTGCAGGATCAACTGGCGCGCAGCTTCGCGGATCAGTTCGGGATCGATCAACGGCTCGTCGCCCTGCACGTTGACCACCAGCGTGTCGTCCGCCCAGCCTAGGGTTTCGGCCACTTCGACCAGGCGCTCGGTGCCGGACTGGTGGTCGGGCGAAGTCATCAGCGCGCGGTGGCCGGCGGCCTCGACCGCCCGCTGCACGCGCACGTCGTCGGTGGCGACGACAACCGACTCGGCCCCCGCCAGCAGCGCACGATCGAGCACGCGCAGCACCATCGGCCGCCCGCCGATGTCGGCCAGCGGCTTGCCCGGCAGTCGACTCGATGCATAGCGCGCTGGAATGACGACGCTGAAATGCATGCTCAGCTGCCGTGGATTTCGTCCGGATTCAGAGTGCGCGCCTCTTCCGGCAGCATCACCGGAATGTCGTCGCGGACGGGATAGGCAAGGCGGCAAGCCCGGCAGACCAGTTCCTGCGCGGGTTTTTTCCAGTCGAGGGGACCCTTGCAGACCGGACAGACGAGGATTTCAAGTAGCTTCGGGTTCATTCGTGAGGGTCCTGTAAAACGCGGGGGCAGCGTCCGTTTCGGGTTGCTGCGATTTGCTCTTGTAGAGATGGATGTCGGCCACCGAGAGCAGCGTGTTGAGGTCGTGGCCATCCTGCGGCGCCTGGCTGGTGCCGAGGCTCACCGCCATCGGCAGGCCGTTGCTATTGCTCCAGGCCTGGGTGCGCGTCTTGATGCGGTCGAAAATCTGCTGCATGTCCGCCTCGCTCCGCTGCGGCAGGATGGCGACGAATTCGTCGCCACCCCAGCGTCCGCACACGCCCATCTCGGCCGACTCGCTGAAGATCTGCCCGAACTCGGCCAGCACGCGGTCGCCGACGCCGTGGCCGTAGCGGTCGTTGACTGCCTTGAACTGGTTGAGGTCGGCAAACAACACGGTGGCCGGCACCTCGGGATTCGCCTTGTCGAAAATGCGGTCGGCCGCCGCCAGCAGGCCGTGGCGGTTGAGCAGGCCGGTTAGCGTGTCGAAACGGCTGCGGTAGTCGAGCTGGCTGCGCTGGGTTTCGATGTGGCCCATCAGGATGTAGGCATACAAGGCCAGGCTGACCCAGAACACGCCGAAGAACACGTCGCCGGCGCTGATTTCGAAACCGCCGATGCGGTAACGCATGGCAAAGGACAGCGCCATGCCAATGAAGGCGCCACCCAGCACTTCTGCAAACAGGCGCATGCCGTAGCGCATGCCGTTGCCGAGCAGCACCATCAGGAAGGCCAGCGCCGAAGGTGGAATCGGATTGGGATCGTGGATCACGCACAGGGTGACGATGATCAGGTCGGCGGTCATCGCGCTACGGATGTTGAGCAGCGTGACGCCCTGCAGTGCCTGCCGGAAAAACCAGGTATTGAAGAGGAAATAGACGCCGAGCGCGATCAGCAGGTGCTCGATGGTGAACAGCACCGAGGGCACGCTCTCCAGCGTGGAGAAGTAGATGACCGCCAGCGAAAAAAACAGATAGCGGGTGAAGAATTGGGTGACGATTTCGGAACGGTCGGGCATCCAGAAGCCGGCCTCGCCCTCGACCGATTCCCAGCGGCACGGATGCCTGCGGTCGCTCCAGTCTGTGTATGGCATACCCATCGTTCCCTCCTTCGCGCGCCCGGATTGTTATCGTTTGAGGCGTGCGTCCAACCAGTCCATGAAACCGGCTTCGGGGGCAACGTCGAGTTCCACCGCCCACCAGTTCGCTCCTGCGATCGTCCGGCATTTTACCGCGTCTTTTTCCGTCATCAGCACGGCGGCGTCTGCCGGCAGATCGCCGGCCTGAAAAGCATGATGATCGGCAAAGACGCGCGGACTGAAACGGATGCCATGCGCGGTCAGCATATCGAAGAAACCCTGCGGGCGGCCGATTCCGGTGGCGGCAATCCAGTCCTGTGGAGGCAGGTCGGGCAGCGCGATTTTGTGCAGCGGCGCCTGCAGGCGATAGGCGCGGCCTGCGCGGTAGTCGGCGCGCCAGGCGCCCTCGAGGGGGAGTGGCACGGCAGCGCCGCGCACCGCCTGGACGACGGCGTCGACCCGGGCGAGGCGGCTGGGCGGTTCGCGCAGCGGCCCGGCCGGCAGCAGCCACCCGTTGCCCAGTCCGCTCGCCGCGTCGATCACAGCCAGTTCGATGTCCCGATGCAGCCGGTAATGCTGCAGGCCATCGTCGGACACGATCACGTCGACGCCGGGATGGCGGGCGAGCAGGGAACGCGCCGCCGCCACCCGGTCGCGTCCCACCACCACCGGCACGTCCGTCTTGGTGCGGATCAGCAGCGGCTCGTCGCCCACGTCGGCGGCGGCGCTGTCGGGCATCACCTCGACGCAACCGCGGGCGGAACCACCGTAGCCGCGGCTGACCACGCCAGGGCGATAGCCGCGTGCGCGCAACTGCAGCACCAGCCAGATCACCAGCGGGGTTTTGCCGCTGCCGCCGGCAGTGAGGTTGCCGACCACGATCACCGGCACGCCCACCGCCACCGAGGCCAGCCAGACGCGTCGATACGCCAGGCGGCGCAACCCGGATACGGCGGCGAACACGGCGGAAAACGGAAGCAGCAGCAGGGTGAGCACGCCGGTGCGCGCCCACAGTGTTTGCACGGACAGCATGCGAGGCCCGCTTAGGGGGCGGACTGGGTGGCGAAGGTAATGCGGGACAGCCCGACCCGGCGCGCCGCTTCCATCACGTTCACCACCGACTGATGCGCGGCCCGCGCGTAGGCGTTGATCACCACCACCGGCTCGCTCATCGAGCCGGCGGCCTTTTGCAGCGCGGCGGCCAGTTCCTCGACCGAGGCGTCGCCTATGGTCGTGTCGTCGATCTGGTAGCGGCCGCTTTCGGCGACGGCGACCTCGATCTGCTTGGGCTGGCTGGGCGTCTGCTCGGCACGGCTGGTGGGCAGGTTGATCTTGAGTTCCGCAAAGCGCGCGTAGGTGGTCGTCACCGCCAGGAAAATCACGATGACGAGCAGGATGTCGATGAACGGAATCAAATTGATTTCCGGATAGTCTTCCCGGCGTCCTTTCCTGAAGTTCATGCTTATTTCCGGTCGCCGTGGACGATCTCCACCAGCTTGATCGCCTGCTGTTCCATGTCGACCACCAGCGATTCGACCTTGGCACGGAAGAAACGATAGAAGATCATCGCCGGGATCGCCACGATCAGGCCGAAGGCGGTGTTGTAGAGCGCAATCGAAATACCGTGCGCCAGCTGGCCGGGATTGGTGCCGGTGGACGTCTGCGCGCCGAAGATTTCGATCATGCCGATCACCGTGCCGAGCAGACCCAGGAGCGGCGCCATGCTGGCGACGGTGCCGAGCGAGGTGAGGAAGCGGTCGAGGTCGTGGGTGACGGCGCGGCCGGCTTCCTCGATCGACTCCTTCATCACCTCGCGCGAGTTGTGCGCGTTTTTCAGCGCAGTCGCGAAAATCCGGCCCATCGGCGACCCTTCGGCCAGCTCGGTCACCAGCTCCTGGGTGACACCGCGTTCCTGATAGCGCTTGACCGTGTCCAGCAGCAGCCCGGCGGGCGCCACTTCCTGGACGCGCAGGCTGTAGGCACGCTCGATGATGATGGCGACGGCAATGACCGACGCCAGGATCAACGGCCAGATCGGCCAACCGGCCGCCTCGATGATGGCTAACACTGAATACCACTCCAGATTGAAAACACCAGGCGAAATGTAGCCCCCGCGTGCAGGTTTGGGCAAGTACGAATTGTCGGCGTCAGCAGATTTCGCAGGGCCATCGACTTCTCCACAATTCGTGTGGATAAGTCTGTGAGGAACTGCCGACCGCATGTCCTAAAGGCCCGCCCACAAAGGAAAAACCGTTTCGGCACAAAAAGTAGCCAATCCGGTTTTTTCATAAAAATCAATGGTTTATAAAAACACTCCTATCGTCAATAGGGTGATCAAAATAATTTTTATGGCGAAACCGTGACTGTGCATGAAGCATGCCGGGCGCGAACCCGTTATCCTGAACGCCATGGAATTTTCGGACTATATTCCCGACGCCCCTGCCCTGCCCGTGCTCACCGTCAGCGAGCTCAACCGCATGGCGCGCCGCGCGCTGGAGTCGCAATTGCCCTTGCTGTGGGTCGAAGGCGAAGTCTCCAACTTCATGCGCGCCGCTTCCGGGCACTGGTATTTCTCGCTGAAGGATGCGAACGCGCAGGTGCGCTGCGTGATGTTCCGCGGTCGCAACCAGTTTGCCGATTTCACCCCGGCCAACGGCGACCATGTCGAGATCCGCGCCCTGCCCTCGCTATACGAAGCGCGCGGCGAATTCCAGCTAGGCGCCGAAGCGATCCGTCGCGCCGGGGCCGGGCGGCTGTACGAAGCCTTTCTCAAGCTGAAGGCCAAGCTCGGCGCCGAAGGCCTGTTCGATCCGGAAAAAAAGCGCGCCGTGCCGCGCTTTCCGCGCCGCATCGGCATCGTCACCTCGCCGCAGGCGGCGGCGCTGCACGACGTGCTGACCGCGCTGGCGCGCCGCGTGCCGGGCCTGCCGGTGATCCTCTACCCCACCCCGGTTCAGGGCGCCGGCGCCGGCGCACAGATTGCTGCGGCGATACGCAGCGCCGGCGACCGCGCCGAGTGCGACGTGCTGCTGGTGTGCCGCGGCGGCGGCTCGCTGGAGGATTTGTGGGCGTTCAACGACGAGGCGGTGGCGCGCGCGATCGCGGCGAGCCCGATGCCGGTGGTGAGCGGCGTGGGCCACGAGACCGATTTCACGCTGGCCGACTTTGCCGCGGACCTGCGCGCGCCAACGCCGACCGCCGCGGCCGAGCTCGCCAGCCCGGTGCGGGCCGAACTGCTGATGCAGCTGGAGCAACTGGCACGCCGGCTGCAGCATCAGCTCGCCCGACGGCAGCAAACCGAGATGCAGCGCCTGGATTACCTGGCGCGCCGCCTGGTCCATCCGGCCGAGCAGCTGCGCCGCCGCCAGACTGAGCTCTCCCAGCTGGCACAGCGTCTGCGCCACGCCGCCAGCACGCGCCTGGCTGCCGGCCAGCTGCGCGTCGCGCGGCTGAGCCAGCGGCTGGCGACGCCGATCCATGTCGTCCGGCGCGAGCAGCAGCGGCTGGACGCGCTCGGCCTGCGCACCCGGCGCGCGCTCGCCGCCGGCCTCGGCCAGCGCCAGCTTATGCTGGATCGCCACGCCAGCAGCCTCGCCCACCTCAACCCGGAAGGCGTGCTGGCGCGCGGCTACAGCATCGTGCTTCAGGACAACGGCGCGGTGGTGCAGGATGCCGCAGTGCTGAATCCAGGTGAAAAAATCGGCATCCGTTTCCACCGCGGACAGGCCCGCGCGACGGTCGACTCGACCAGCACGGATTAAGCCCGGTCAGGCCTTCAGATGGCGCGCCACGAGCGTCGTCGCCTGCACTTCCAGATCTTCGGCCAGACAATCCAGCGCCACCGCATCCGGCCATGAACGCAGCCAGGTGAGCTGGCGCTTGGCGAGCTGACGGGTGGCGGCGATGCCGGTTTCGCGCAGCTCATCCAGCGATATGTCGCCATCCAGGTGGGCCCAGGCCTGACGGTAGCCGACCGCACGCATCGCCGGCAGGTTGGGCGTCAGCGCAAAGGCCTGACGCAGTGCCTTCACTTCGTCGAGCAGCCCCCCGGCCAACATGGCATCGAAACGGTCGGCAATGCGCCGGTGCAGCACGGCGCGGTCGGATGGAATGAGCGCGAGCTGCAGCACGCGGTAGGGCAGGCCAGCTTGGGTACGGTCGAGCAGCGCCGACATCGGCTTTCCGCTGAGGCGAAAGATTTCCAGCGCGCGGCCGATGCGCTGGGAATCGTTCGGCGCCAGCCGGGCGGCGGCGGCCGGATCGACTCCCGCCAGCTCGGCGTGCATCGCGGGCCAGCCACGGGCAGCAGCCTCGGCTTCCAACTGCTTGCGCAGCGCCGCGTCGGCGCGCGGCAGGTCGTCCAATCCCTGCAGCAGCGCGCGGAAATACAGCATGGTGCCGCCAACCAGCAGCGGCACGCGGCCGCGCGCGACGATGTCGGCCATCAACGCCCGCGCGTCGTCGCGGAACGCGGCCGCCGAATAGGCGTCGGTGGGGTCGCGGATATCCAGCAGACGATGCGGCGCGCGCGCCAGCGTGGCGGCGTCGGGCTTGGCGGTGCCGATGTCCATGCCGCGATACACCAGCGCCGAATCGACGCTGATGATTTCCAGCGGAAAGCGTTCGACCAGGCTGACCGCCAGCGCGGTCTTGCCCGAGGCGGTCGGGCCCATCAGGAAAATGGCGGGAGGCAGGCTGGGGGCGGACATGGGGGGCGATTATGCCCCAGCTTGGAAGATGCAGCCGATGGATGGCCGCAGATGCACGGCCGCCTATTCTGCGTCGAGCGGCCTCATTCAGCCGATTTTTCGTGGGCGTGAATCCAGGTGATGGCCTCGCCCGGGGTTGATTGGGATGCCGGGACCAGCTGGGTATTCAGGGACAGCATACTGTATATCGCATCTGCTTCGATGGGGCGGCTGACCCAATAACCCTGCGCGCAATCGCACCCCATGGCCTTGATGATATCGAACTGTTTCTCGGTTTCTATTCCTTCGGCGATCGTTTCTTTTTCCAGGGCACGGGCCAGAGCGATCACGGCGCGCGCAATGGTTGCGTCCTGCTTCTGCCCGAGCCCATCGACAAAGGTTTTGTCGATTTTGATGGTGTTCGCCGGAATGCGCTTGAGATAACTCAAGGAAGAATAGCCCGTGCCAAAATCGTCGATCGCGATCCGTACGCCCAGTCCGGACAATTCCCCGAGAATTCTGATACTTTCTTCCGGATTGAGCATGGCCGCGCTCTCCGTGACTTCAAGCTCGAGGCGCGCGGCCTCCAGTTCCGTGTCGCGCAGGGCCATCCTCACTTTTTTCAGCAGGTGAATATCCTGAAACTGGTGGGTGGACAGATTCACGGCAACCCGCAAATCCAGACCGTACGACGCCCACTGCTTCATTTGCATGCAGGCTGTGCGCAATACCCATTGCCCGAGTTCGATGATCAAACCCGAATCTTCAGCCGCCTGGATGAACGCTGAAGGTGGACGCAAGCTTCCATCCGGCATAACCCAGCGCACCAGCGCCTCGACCGCCACCACCTTGCCGCTCTGCATGTCCACAATGGGCTGGTAGAGCAGCCGGAATTCGTCGCGTTGCAGGGCATCGCGCAACTCATGTTCCAGGTCCAGTCGCTCACGGACCTGCATACCCATTTGTTCAGTGTAAACCGTATAGGCATTGCGCCCCAGCCGCTTGGATTCGTACATCGCCGTGTCGGCGTGCTTCAGCAGGGTTTCGATGTCGTCCCCATGGTCGGGATACAGGGCGATGCCGATCGATGGCGTGTTGCGCAAGGCACGCCCATTGACCTCGAACGGGATGCTGAACGCGTCCAGTATTCGATGGGTCATCATTATCGCCCCGGTCTCATTGCTGCCGGGCAGGACCAGCAGGAACTCATCTCCCCCAAACCGCCCCAGCACATCCCCGTGACGCAGCAATGGCTGAATTCGCTGCGCCACCTTGATCAGGAGGCCGTCCCCCGTTGCGTGCCCCAGCGCATCGTTGATGCCCTTGAAACGATCGAGGTCGATAAACAAGATCGAAAACGGCGTTTTGCCCGCGCGAGCGGCGGCAATATTCGCTTCCAGGATGCCATTCAGGCATCCGCGATTGGGCAAACCCGTGAGCGTATCGCGCCGCGCCTGCTCAACCAGTTCCTTGCTGTGCGCCCGTTCGCGTTTCGTGACGCGATAGGCAATCGCCACAAAAATCCCGAAGAACACCAGAAAGCTGAGAAAAATCGGGGCGTTATGCCGCCACCATCGAGACGTGACGTAGGATGCCGGGGCCGAGACATAAGCATACAAATCCATGCCGGAAAGCTTGGTAAACGCGCCGATCCGCTGCTTTTCTCCAGGCACCCAGGGAGAACCGCCCGAGAAATACCCCTCGATCAATCCCGGATTCGCCTTGATCATGCGCGCAACCGGGCCGGGCGATAAATGCCCGTACGTGGCGTTGGCGTCTGTCACCGGAAAGCGGGCCTGCTGATAGCCATCGGCCCGCAGCAAACCGATGTAACTGTTGGGCGGGACCGGAAGCTGGTGCAGGAAGGTGCCTTCCTTTTCCAGCGGCACGGCGGCCTGAACCAGGAGCCTGGGCTTGCCGTCGCGGCCCCTCACCACATGACGAACGGTAAAACGCCAGCGCTTGATGGCCTTTCCGAATTCCGGTGGCCCCACCGTGTAAGGCGCCGGGCTTGCCATGTCGGCGAGCAGTTGCTTGATGTAAGGGGGATCCAGGCGAAAATCGGGAACCGAATCGCCCGGCTTGATCGCCGTATTGAGCAGCATTTCACCGTCCGGCGAAAATACAGCGACTGCACGAACCTGCGGATGCCTGCTCTGGAATGTCGCGAGATACGGCCGCAAGCTTTCCGGGTTGTCGTACAGTTCGGGGCGGTCGAGCAATTCGCCCAGCGGCGCCAGACCATTTCCCAATTCATCGAAGAACGCCCGCGAGGCCGAAGCGAGAAAACCGGAAAACGTCAAAAGGTTATCGTGGGCATCTTTTTTTTCGCGTTGCCAGCCGTACGCCCCATAGGAGAACAGCGCGACGGTGCCAACCAGAAAAAAAGTCAGCAAGGCGTTACGAAGCAACCGCGAAAAAGCCGCAACCTCAGGAAAAGGCATACGCGTCCAAATGTGACATCCGTGATGCATCATCGACAAGGACTAAAATTACTTTAGAAACAAACACATTTTGGAGCCGCCGGCAGCGTTCCGCAGCCGGCTGTTGCGTCGAGGTGGCCGCTGTGCCAGCGTAGCCAGCGACGCACCCAAGCCAGGGTCTACAGTGATCAATGAGGGCATTTATCCTGTTGCCCCCGCCCCACTCATCCCCAACGGAGGCTCGCACCCCATGGACATCGACCAACTCAAATCCGTGGCGCAGGCCATCGTCGCGGAGCAGAAAGGGATATTGGCGGCGGACGAAAGCAATCCCACGATCCAGAAGCGCTTCGCTTCGATCCAGGTGGAATCCACCGAGGAGAACCGCCGGCGCTACCGCGAAATCCTGTTCACCGCCGACGGCATCGAGCGCACGGTCGGCGGGGTCATCCTGTACGACGAAACCCTGCGCCAGTGCACGCGTGACGGCATCCCCTTCCCCAAACTGCTGGCGGACCGGGGCATCATCCCCGGCATCAAGGTCGACCAGGGCGCCAGGGCACTGGCGCTGTATCCCGGCGAAAAGGTGACCGAGGGCCTCGACGGCCTGCGCGAACGGCTCGCCGAATACAGGCAATTGGGCGCGCAGTTCGCCAAATGGCGTGCAGTGATCGAGATTGATGAGCACGACCTTCCGTCGCCGTTCGGCATCCGCGCCAATGCCCATGCGCTGGCCCGCTACGCCGCGCTGTGCCAGGAGGCCGGGCTGGTGCCGATCGTGGAGCCGGAAGTGCTGATGGATGGCGACCATAGCATTGAGCGCTGCGAGGCCGTGACGGAACACGTGCTGCAGGCGGTGTTTGCCGAGCTCGGCGCCCACCGGGTGGCGTTCGAAGGCATGCTGCTGAAGCCGAACATGGTGGTAGCCGGCAAGCTATGTCCGGTCCAGGCCAGCGTGCCGGAAGTGGCTGCGGCCACGCTGCGGTGCCTCCGGCGCGCCGTGCCGGCCGCCGTTCCCGGTATCGTGTTCCTCTCCGGCGGGCAAAGCGCAGTCGATGCGACCGACCACCTGAACGCGATGAACGCGATGGAGCCCCAGCCCTGGCAAATCAGCTTTTCCTATGGTCGCGCGCTGCAGGCGCCGGTGCTGGAAGCCTGGCAAGGGCAGGAGGAAAACGTCGTCGCCGCGCAGCGTGCGCTGTTGAATCGCTGCCATCTGAACGGCCTCGCCCGAGCCGGCAAGTATGCCCGCAGCATGGAGAGCACCGCTTGAGTTGAAGCGGGCGTGAACGTCACGGGCGTAAGCCCTGCTGCGTCACGCCCTGCCTGACATGCGACCATAAAAAAGCGGCGGGGATAAGCCCGCCGCCTTGGTCAGCCCGCTATCGCAATCAGGCCGCGTTGGCGTACTGCGCCTTGGCCTTGCGAGCGGCCTCGATTTCCTCAGGGCCGTAAGCCTTGCCGGACCACAACATTTCGTAGGCGATTTCCTCGTTGCCGTTCTCGCACAGGTCCAGCACTTTCTGGAACAGCGGCTGGAAGGTTTCCGACTGGTGCGACTTCTCGTGCTCTTCGAATGAGGTCCAGAAGGTCACGATCAGCGCCTCCTTGCCCTTCATCGGGCTTTCGACGGCCTGGCCGATGGTCGAGCCTTCGTTCGACACTGCGCCCGAGTTCAACGCGACAAAGCCACCGACAAAGCCGGTATCCGAATGATAGGTTTTGACGTTTTCACAGAGAAATGCCACCCGTTCCTGCAGATCGTCGACCGTGTATTCGGGCTTGAGAATTACCCGGTTGATGGTCACAACACCGTCATTGGGAAAATTTGCGATCAGTCCACTCATGGTTACGCCTCCTGCTATTGGTTAAGGTTCAACAGGCGCCAGTGTATTAATCCCTACTAAATTAGTCAACTAATTTATTTAATAGATTAATGGAGCGATCAATAAAACAAATGAATAGATTTTCAGTTCAACGTTTTCATTATCAATAACATATGGGTGTTTGTTGACAATCAGATATAACTTTTTTGTTCGCTACGCTTGCCGGGGCGCTTCTTCATGATGACCACGCCCTTGGCGGCATCGATGTCGGCAATCGGAATATTTTCGTAAATCGGGTTCAGCGGCTTGAGCATCCAGCCGTCGTCGTGCTTCACGATCTGGCGGAAGATGAATTCGTCGTTAACGAAGGCCACGACATAGGAGCCGTCCTTGACCAGCCCGGACGGCTCGACCACGATGATTTCGCCCTCCTCGAATTCGGGCAGCATCGAGTCGCCCAGCACCATCAATGCATAGGGTTCGGCGCTGGCGCAGTTGCTGGCCTCGTTGATGTCCTGGATCGGAATGGTCTTGCGTTCATTGCGTTCGCTCATGGGAATCTCGTTAATACCTGACTAATTAGCTCAAGCTTATATTCAAAACCGCAGGCTGCCAAATCAGCGCCCGCGCATGAACATGCCGTCGAGCTCCTTGAGGCTGATCTGGAACCAGGTGGGGCGGCCATGGTTGCACTGCCCGGCCCGCTCGGTGGCTTCCATCTCGCGCAAGAGCGCGTTCATTTCGGGCAGCGTGAGCATCCGGTTCGCGCGCACCGCGCCGTGGCAGGCGAGCGTCGCCAGCAGTTCGTTGCGGCGCTCGGCCAACAGGCGCGCGACGCCGAATTCGGCGACCTCACGCAGCACCGCGCGGGTCAGCTCGACCGGGTCGGCATGCTTCAGCAGCCACGGCACCGAGCGCACCGCCACCGAGGTCGGCGAGGTGATCGACAGCTCGAAGCCGATTTTGCCCAGTTGTTCCAGATGCGGTCCGATTTCCGCGACGTCGCGCGCGTCGACCGTCAGCGCCACCGGAATCAGCAGGGTCTGCGCCGGCACCGCGCGGGCGTCGAGCGCGGTCTTCAGCTTTTCGTAGACGACGCGCTCGTGCGCCGCGTGCATGTCGACCAGCACCAGCCCCTGCGCGTTCTGTGCCAGCACGTAGACACCATGCAACTGCCCCAGCGCATAGCCCAGCGGCGGCGCGTCGACGCCATCGGGCAAGCGCTGCGCCGCAGGCGCAACCAGCCCCCCTGATTCCTGATTCCTGCCCCCTGACCCCGGAAGCGGTGCATAGAACGCCATCGCCTCGTTCACCTGCAGCGGCATCGACGCCTGCTGGGGCGTGACATAGGCGGACCTGGAGTCTGCCGGCGCCGGTATATCGTGGGTAGCCGCGTCCCCCGCCTCGACCGGCACCGACAACAGGCGCTCGACCGCATGGAACAGAAACTGGTGCACGCCGCGACTGTCGCGGAAGCGGATCTCGGTCTTGGCCGGATGCACGTTGACATCGACCAGCTCAGGCGGCAGGCTGATGAACAGGCAGTACGCCGGGTTCAGCTGGTGATGCAGCACATCGCGGTAGGCTTCCTTCAATGCGTGGACGATCAGCTTATCGCGCACATAACGGCCGTTGACAAACACGTGCTGGCTGTCGCGGCTGGCGGTGGCGGCGCCGGGGCGGATCACCCAGCCGGCCACGCGCAGCGCCCCGGCCGCCGCATCGACCGCAATCGCATGCGCCTCGAACGCATCGCCCAGCACCTGGCGGACGCGCGCGTGAGCCGGCTCGACATTCAGGCGCAGCTGCACGCGGCCGTTGTGCGTCAGCGTGAACGCCACCTGCGGGTTGGCCAGCGCCAGCCGCCGCACGCTTTCGGCGCAGTGGGCATATTCGGTGCCCTCGGTCTTGAGGAACTTGCGCCGCGCCGGGGTATTGAAGAACAGGTCCTGGATATCGACGGTGGTGCCGATCGCACGCGCGGCGGGCACCGGCTCGCCGAGACGGCCGCCTTCGACCTGCAGCGTCCAGGCGTGCTCGGTGGCCTTGTGATGCGCATTGGCGCTGCGGCTGGTGAGTTGGACTCGCGCGATGGCAGCGATCGATGCCAGCGCTTCGCCGCGGAAACCCAGGCTCGCCACCTGTTCGAGGTCGGCGAGACTGGTGATCTTGCTGGTGGCGTGCCGCGTCAGCGCGAGCGCGAGCTCGTCGCGCGGGATGCCGCTGCCGTTGTCG
>DAHWJK010000198.1:0-7228 GCA_027344185.1 Thiobacillus sp. | reverse complement strand
AACGGCCGGACGCCGCGAGGCGAGGAATAGGGCCACAGAGACGAGCGTATTCAGTTACGGTGAAACGCGGTAACCTCCATCCGGAGCAACACCAAATAGGCAGACGATGACGCGGCTCGCCGAGTCTGCGGGTAGGTGGCTGGAGCGGGTCAGCAATGGCCCGCCTAGAGGAATGGTTGTCCACGACAGAACCCGGCTTATCGACCGACTTTCTCACTTATCATGTAATTCAAATACTTAGCGTTTTTATCTAGAATAAAAGGCAGAATTTGCCGCTAAGCTACGGTTTTTCCAGAAACTTATCCACAACCCTGACCCACCCCTAAGTCCTTGAGGCATAGGGGTTTTTTTACGTCTTCGTGCTTGACCCCCCCAAAACTATCCCCTATAGTGGGCCTCAGTGGTGAATGGTGGGAAGTTGTGGGAGAATGCGCCCGCCAAACACGGCCGGATCCGGCCACGTCAATTATTGGGGGAGCGCATGTTTCGCGGGGTCGCAACAGTCAGTCTGGATAGCAAGAACCGGCTCGTCGTGCCGGCGCGCTACCGCGACGCCCTGCTGGTGAACGGGGGCGGACGCGTCGTCGTCACCGCCGACCCCGGCCAGTGCCTGCTGCTGTATCCCCTGCCCGAATGGGAGCCGATTGAGAAGAAGCTCAACGGGCTGTCCGATTTCAATCCCCGCACCCGCAGTCTCAAGCAATTGCTCGTCGGCTATGCGCACGACATGGACATGGACAGCGCCGGTCGCGTGCTGTTGCCGCCGATGCTGCGCAAGTTTGCCGAGCTCGACAAAAGCGTGGTGATGGTGGGCCAGGGCAGCAAGGTGGAGTTGTGGAACGAGACACGCTGGGAAGAAAAGGTGGCGCAGGCGCTGGGCTTCAGCGACGACGCGCTGCCGCCCGAACTGGAGGGCTTTACGTTGTGATGACGCCCGCCCATGTGCCGGTGCTGGCACAGGAGGCGGTGACGGCGCTGGCGATCAGACCCGATGGCGTGTATGTCGACGCCACCTTCGGACGCGGCGGACACAGCCGGCTGATTCTGGCGCAGTTGGGGCCGGCCGGCCGGTTGATCGCGCTGGATCGCGATCCCGATGCCATCCGCGCCGGCGCGGCGTTGCAGGACCGCCGGCTGACGCTGGTGAAGTGCGCGTTTTCGGCGCTGGGCGCGGCACTCGACGAACTGGGCGTGGCGCAGGTTGACGGAATTTTGCTGGACATCGGGGTGTCGTCGCCGCAGATCGACGATGCCGCGCGCGGATTCAGCTTTCGCGCCGATGCGCCGCTCGACATGCGGATGGACCCGGAGAGCGGGCTGTCGGCGGCGGACTGGTTGGCAACGGCGGCAGAAGGGGAAATATGTGAAGTCATCCGCACCTACGGGGAAGAGCGGTTTGCTAAATCGATTGCGCGCGCGATTGTTGCGGCACGGCAGGAAGACCCGATCCGCAGCACCGGGCAACTGGCGAAGCTCATCGCGGCAGCGGTCAAGCGACACGAACCGGGGCAGCACCCGGCGACCCGCAGCTTCCAGGCTGTACGGATTTACATCAACCGCGAACTGGAAGAGTTGAGTGCCGTGCTGCCGCAATGCGTGGACAGATTGCATCCGGGCGGGCGGCTTGCGGTGATCAGTTTTCATTCGCTGGAGGATCGGATCGTCAAGCGCTTCATGCGTGACGAGGCGATGGGCGAGCAGCCGCCGCGGCGGCTGCCCATCCCGGCCGCGATGCTGAAGCCGGGACGGTTGAAGCTGGTAGGTCGCGCGCAGCATGCGAGCGACGCCGAAGTGGCGGTCAACCCGCGTGCGCGCAGCGCCGTGCTGCGCGTGGCGGAACGCGTGAGTGCGGCGGAAGCGGGGGCGAGATGAGCCACCCGGCGAGGGGCCCGCGCAGCGGGATCGACGGCAAGGCGAAGGGCGCCAGCGGCCGATATGCGGTCGATGGCATCGAGTCGGCCGCCGATGAGGCCGCAGCGTGAGCCGCCTCAACGTGGTCCTGGCGCTGATGCTGGTGGTGTGCGCGCTTGCGGTGATCCAGTCGCAGCATCGCGCACGGACGTATTTTGTTGAACTGGAACGCCTGAAAAAAGAGGCGCGCGTATTGGACGAGCAGTGGGGGCAGTTGCAGCTGGAGCAAGGTACCTGGGCCAATCCGGCGCGGGTCGACGCGCTCGCGCGCACCCGCCTGGGACTGGTGCCGCCGCCGCCTGAACGCATTCATCTCGAAACCGGTGGGGCCGATAAGCCGGTGAGCGCGCCATGAACTACCATTCGCGCAAACTGCTCAAGCTCAACCTTGCGCCCTGGCGCATGGCAGCCGTGGGCAGCCTGCTGCTGGTCGGACTGACGGTGGTGGCGGCACGCGCCTTTTATCTGCAGGGTCTTAACACCGATTATCTGCAGGGCAAGGGCGATGCGGTGTCCAACCGCAATCTGACCCTGCCTGCGCACCGTGGCCAGATTACCGACCGCAACGGGCAGTTGCTGGCGATCAGCACGCCGGTCGAGTCCTTGTGGGCGCGTCCCGACGAACTCAATCTGAGCGCCGAGCAACAGGCCCATCTGGCCCGTGTGCTGGGAATCAAGCCGCAGGCGCTGGAAAAAAAGCTGGCGCGCAAGACGCGCGGCGAATTCAGCGTGCGGCGTCCGGTGACGCCGGAACAGGCGGCGCGGATTACCGCGATGGGGGCGCCCGGCCTGCACCTGCGGCGAGAGTTCCGCCGCTACTACCCGGCGGGCGAAGTGGCCGCGCATGTGGTGGGCTTCACCAATGTCGACGATCTGGGCCAGGAAGGTGTCGAACGCGCCTACCAGGAGTGGCTGGCGGGCCGCGAAGGCCGCCGCCAGATTCTGCGCGACCGGCGCGGCAATACCATTCGCGACCTCGCGCCGATCAAGACCGCGCAGATGGGCGGCAACCTCACGCTCGCGCTCGACCTCAAAATCCAGTATCTGGCCCACCGCGAGCTGGCGGCGGCCATCGCCAGGAACAAGGCCAAGGGCGGCAGCGTGGTGGTACTCGACGCCAAGACCGGCGAGATCCTCGCGCTCGCCAACCAGCCGATCTTCAACCCGAACAACCGTCGCAACTACAAGCCGGGGCCGATGCGCAACCGCGCGGTGATCGACACCTTCGAACCGGGCTCCACGGTCAAGCCCTTTGTCGCGGCCGCGGTGCTCGAGCGGGGTCTCTACAAACCCGGCAGCGTGATCGATACGCCGGAAACCTGGCGCGTCGGCGCCAAGCTGGTGCGCGACGTGCATCCGCATCCGCAGATGACGGTCAGCGAGATCATCCAGAAATCGAGCAACGTCGGCGCGGTGAAGCTGGCGATGTCGCTCACCCCGCAACAATACTGGGAAGTGCTGCACCGCTCCGGTTTTGGTGAGCTGCCGGGCTCGGGCTTCCCCGGCGAGACGGCCGGCCGCCTGCGCAATGCCGACACCTGGAAGCCGGTCGAGCACGCCACCATGGCCTACGGTTATGGCCTGTCGGTCAGCCTGTTGCAGCTGACACGCGCCTATATGGCATTTGCCAACGACGGCGAAGTGATGCCCTTGTCCTTCCTCAAGCGCGAGCCGCAGGAAATCCTGGGCGTGCGCGTGTTTTCGCCCGGTGTGGCGCGCGAGGTGCGCGCGATGATGGAAACGGTGACGCAGGACGGCGGCACCGGCATGCGCACCCGGGTGCCGGGCTACCGCGTGGCCGGCAAGACCGGCACCGCGCACAAGCTGGTCGACGGCCGCTATGCGCCCGACCGCTACCTGTCGTCTTTCGTCGGCATGGCGCCGGCATCCAATCCCCGTCTGATCATCGGGGTGGTGATCGACGAGCCGTCCGGCGGTGTGTATTACGGCGGCAGCGTCGCGGGGCCGGTGTTCGCCGAGGTGATGGCGGCCAGCCTGCGCCAGTTGGCGCTGCCGCCCGATGCGCCGGAGAGCGCGACGCATATCACGCAGCATCCGCTGCGCACGGCGGGAGGCGCGTGATGGCGAGCCCGCTGGTGCAGCCCGATTTCGGCGTGGCCGGTATCCGCGAGTCGGTGCCACATATCCTGGCGCGCCTCGGCATCCCGGTGACCGAACTCGTCGGCGACAGCCGCAAAGCCGCTCCCGGCAACGTGTTTGTCGCCTGCCCTGGCGAGGCGCGCGATGGCCGCGATTTCATCCCGCAGGCGGTGGCGCAGCGCGTCGACGGGGTGCTGTGGGAGGCCGATCACTACCAATGGGATCCCGCGCTCGACGTGCCCAATGTCGGCGTTGCCGGCCTGCGGGCGCGCATCGGCGAAATCGCCGCGCACGTCTACGGCGAGCCCTCGCGCGCGCTCCATATGGTGGGCATTACCGGCACCAACGGCAAGACTTCGGTGGCGCACTGGATCGCCCAGACCTTGTCGCAACTGAATCAGAAAACCGCCACCATCGGCACAGTCGGCAACGGCTTCCCCTCCGTGGGAGACGCCCCCGGCGCGCTCACGCCCGCGCTCAATACCACGCCGGACGCCATCGAACTGCAGCAGCGCCTGGCGCATTACCGGCAACAGGGCGCCGTCGCGTGTGCGATGGAAGTGTCCTCGCACGGCCTCGCCCAGGGGCGCGTCAACGGCACGACATTCAAGATTGCGGTGCTGACCAATCTGTCGCGCGACCACCTCGATTACCACGGCGACATGGAACGCTACGCCGAGGCCAAGGCACGCCTGTTCACCTGGCCGGGACTGGAGTGGGCGGTGCTGAACGTCGACGATGCCTTCGGCCAGCAGCTGGAAGGGGAGACGCGTCCGGCCCGCGTGGCCGGTTACGGCTTCCGGCGCGGCGCCGTGATCGGCGAGAAACTGCAGCTGTCGCAGGCGGGCCTGCATCTCGCGGTGGGCACCGATTGGGGCAATGCCGAGCTCGACGTGCCCCTGTTGGGCCGCTTCAACGCCGCCAACCTGCTGGCCGTGCTCACCACCCTGCTGGTCTCCGGCGTGAAACTGGACGCCGCCTGCCAGGCGCTGGCATCCATCACGCCGCCGCCGGGGCGCATGCAGACGCTGGGCGGAGGCGCGCATCCGCTGGTGGTGGTGGATTATGCGCACACCCCGGATGCACTGGAAAAGGTGCTGGCGACGCTGCGCGAAATCGTCCGTGACGGGCGCCTGATCTGCGTCTTCGGCTGTGGCGGCAACCGCGACAAGGGCAAACGCCCGCTGATGGGCAAGGCCGCGTCGCACGGCGCGGACGAGGTCTGGGTGACCAGCGACAACCCGCGCAACGAAGATCCGCGCCACGTCATCGACGACATCCTGGCCGGCATGCCGGCCACCAAACCGAATGGCCCGGTGCATGTGGAGCCGGACCGCGCGCGCGCCATATTCGAGGCCATCGGCGGCGCGCACCAGGGCGACGTCGTGCTGATTGCCGGCAAGGGCCACGAGGACTATCAGGAAGTCGCCGGCGAGCGGCTGCCGTTCTCGGATGTGGCCGTGGCAGAAAAGGCGCTGGCCGCATGGACATGAATCTCCGGCTCTCCGAAGCCGCCGCCCTGCTCGGCGTTCCCTGCACCGGCGCCGATGCCGACGTGCTGCGCGTGTCCACCGACAGCCGCAACATCCAGGCAGGGGATCTCTTCATCGCGCTGCGCGGCGAAAAATTCGACGGTGGCGCCTTCGCCGCGCAGGCCCTGCAACAGGGCGCGGTCGGCGTGGTGCTGGATGCGGCGCAGGCGCCCGACATCACGACCGCCCTTCGGGTCGACGACACCCGCCTCGCGCTTGGCCGGTTGGCTGCCGCGTGGCGTAAGCGGTTCGCAATTCCGGTCGTCGCCATCACCGGCAGCAACGGCAAGACCACGGTCAAGGAAATGCTGACGGCCATCCTGCGGGTGGAGGCCGGCAACGATGCCGCCGTGATGCAGACCGAAGGCAACCTCAACAACGACATCGGCGTGCCGCAGATGCTGTTGCGCCTGCGCAGCACGCATCAGTTCGCCGTGCTGGAAATGGGGATGAACCACGCCGGCGAAATCGACTACCTGACACGCCTGGCGCGGCCGGATGTGGCGCTGGTCAACAATGCGCTGACCGCGCATATCGGCTACCTCGGTTCGATCGAAAACATTGCCCGCGCCAAAGGCGAGATCTTCAGCGGCCTGTCGGATGCGGGCATCGCGGTGTTCAACGCCGACGACGACCATGCCTGGCTGTGGCGCGAAACGAATGCGCACCGCAGCATCATCGATTTCAGTCTCCGGCATCCGTCGGTGGTGCGCGGGCACTATCGGCCCAGCCTGTTCGGCTCGGTACTGACTCTGATGCTGCCGAACGCCGAATGCGAGGTGGAGCTTCAGGTACCGGGCGAACACAACGTGATGAATGCGCTGGCCGCTACTGCGGCGGCATTCGCGCTCGATGTCAGCCATCACAGCATCGTTGTCGGCCTGTCCGGCTTCGGCGGCGTCAAGGGACGTCTGCAAAAAAAGCCGGCGCTGCATGGGAGCACCTTCATCGACGACACCTACAACGCCAATCCCGATTCGGTTAAGGCCGCGCTGGCCGTGCTGGCGCGGCAGCACGGCAGAAAAGTGCTGGTGCTGTGCGACATGGGCGAGCTGGGCACGGATGCCGTTGCCATGCACGCGCAGATCGGGCTTGCCGCGCGCGGCGCGCGCATCGACCGGCTGCTGGCGCTGGGCGACCTGAGCCGCGAAACCGTCGCGGCCTTCGGCGCCGGTGCGATGCATTTCGAGCGCATCGAGGAACTGCTGGCCGAGCTTGAAAACGAACTCACTTCCGATACCACCGTGCTGGTGAAAGGGTCGCGTTTCATGCAGATGGAACGCGTTGTGCAAAGCTTCATGGAAAATCCGGCCGCCCTGCGGTCCGGCAACGGGGAACACTGACATGCTCCTGTGGTTGTTCGAATATCTGGGTCAGGACATCCGAGCGTTCAATGTCTTCAGTTATCTGACGCTGCGCGCGGTGCTGGCGACGCTCACCGCGCTGACGATTTCCTTCATCGTCGGCCCCGCGGTGATCCGCAAGCTCACCTCGCTCAAGATCGGCCAGTCGGTCCGCAGCGACGGGCCGCAGACCCATCTGGTCAAGGCCGGCACGCCGACCATGGGCGGGGCGCTGATCCTGGTGTCGGTCGCGGTCACCACGCTGTTGTGGGCGGACCTGTCGAACGCGTACGTTTGGGTGGCGCTGCTCACCCTGGTCGGCTTCGGCCTGATCGGCTGGGT
>DAHWJK010000035.1:0-33424 GCA_027344185.1 Thiobacillus sp. | reverse complement strand
GGTGGGCGCCTTCGGCGGCCGCGCCGACGTGATGGACAAGCTCGCGCCGACCGGGCCGGTGTACCAGGCCGGCACGCTGTCGGGCAACCCGGTCGCGGTGGCGGCGGGGCTCGCCACGCTCGCCGCGATCTCTGAACCCGGCTTCCACGCGAATCTGACCGCCCGCACCGAGCGTCTGCTCAATGGCCTCAATGCCGCAGCCAGGGAGGCCGGCGGCACCTTCAGCGCCGATTCGGTCGGCGGCATGTTCGGCCTCTATTTCGCAGCCAAGCCGCCGACCAGCTTTGCCGAAGTGATGCAGGGCGACAAGGAAAAATTCAACCGCTTCTTCCACGCCATGCTCGACCGCGGCATCTATCTTGCGCCGTCTGCATTTGAAGCAGGCTTCGTTTCGGCCGCGCACAGCGACGCCGACATCGACGCTACGGTCGCTGCCGCACGTGAGGTATTCAAGGCCTTATGAACGACGAGTTGTCCCCCGAGGACGAGCTGCGCCTCAACGTCCTCTTCAACACCGAGCTCAAGGCCGTCCGCATCGACGAATCGAACATGACGCTGTGGGCGCTGACAGCGCAGGGCGAGGCGAGCGTGCCGTTAAAGCCCACCGAGCGTGCCGACCGCTACCTGAAGCGGGTGCGCGAAATGCTGTCCGGCCACGCGCTCGGCTCGCCCGGCGGCTATCCGGTGCATCTGACGCGCTGGACGCGGCAATCACAGGCCGGACTCTCCACGCAGCACCTGGCGCAATTGCTGCTGATCGCCGAAGAGGAGGCGGTGGTCGCGGTGGTGCATTCGCCCGCGCTCACCGACGAGCTGGCGCGCTACGCCTGGTGGTGCATGCCGACGATCGAGAACGCGCGGCTGATGCTGATGCGCGACGTGGTATGCAAGGGCAGCATGGGCCGCACGCTGGCCGAGTTTCTGGTCGACCACCTCGCTTTCCTGCACGAGGATGACGTCGGCATACTCGATACCGTGGCGGTGATGCTGTATTCGGGGGTGCTCACCGACGCCGAGCGGCTGGCGATCTGGAAGCGCGGCAACAGTCGCAACTCGTATTACGTCGCCTTTCTCGAACTGCAGCCGGACAACCTGCCCAATCCACGGGCGCCGCGCAGCGACCACGCCAGCGTGCCGCAGTTGGCCGACAACCCCTACAGTGCCATGCTGGAAAAAGTGCTCTCGGGGCAGGGGCAGACCTTCATCGCCACCACGGCCACCATCCTCGACCGTCCCGAAAACCAGGAAGTGGTCAACCACACGCTGAATGCGCTGGCCCACTGGTGCGCGCCGCTGCGGCAGGCCGACGACGAGGCCCGCAGCACGGCGCGCCGGGCGCTGCTCAACGCCGCGCCGTCATTCAAGCAGGACTGCGACGCGCTCGATACGCTGGCCGCGGTGGACGCCGAGACCGTGCGCCCGATCTTCCTCAAGACCACCGCGATCGGCTCGCTGATGCGGCGCAAGATCGAGCCCATCGTCACGCCGCTGATGGACGCCATCACGGTGCTGCGCCGCCAGCCCTAGGCCTCGTTGTCTTGAAACGACGAAGCCCCTGCGTGCTTGCGCGCGCAGGGGCTTCTCGACTGCGAGGGCTTACGTGCCGAGCGCCGAATCGATGCTCGCCAGAAACTTGTCGGCCTTCTCGAACCCGATCACCTTGTAGCCCGACTGTTCGCCGGCGGCGGTCCAGAAAATCAGCCCGGGCGGGCCGAACAGGTTGAAGCGCTTCAACAGCGCCTTGTCGGCTTCGCTGTTGGCGGTGACGTCGGCCTTCAGCAGCACCACGTCGGCCAGGCGCGCCCGCACCCGCGCATCGGTGAAGGTGAAGGTTTCCATTTCCTTGCACGACACGCACCAGTCGGCATAGAAATCGAGCATGACGGCTTTGCCGTCAGCCTTGGCTTGGGCGAGGCGCGCGTCGAGCTCGGCCACGTCCTTGACCTTCTCGAACGCGAGGCCTTTCTGTTCGGCCGCCATCGCCGCCCCGCCGCCGGCACCGGCGCCGCCCTTGAACACGTCGAGCGGCTGCAACAGGTTGCGGCTGCCCGCCAGCATGCCGAGCAGGATCGCCAGGCCGCCGATCAGCAGCACCACGCCGAGGCCCTTCCACAGCCGCGACCAGCCGGTGGCGTGCGGCGGCAGCGGATCGAGCGCATGCAGGTAGATGGCGGATCCGATCAGCAGCATCGCCCACAGCAACATGCCGACCCAGCCGGGGATGACCGGCGAGATCAGATAGATCGCGATCGCCAGCATCATCACGCCGAAGAAGTACTTCACGGCATTCATCCAGCCGCCCGCCTTGGGCAGCAGAGCGCCCGCCGACAGGCCAACCAGCAGCAGCGGCACCCCCATGCCGAGCGCGAGCACGAACAGCGCCAGGCCGCCCAGCACGGTGTTGCCGGTCTGCGCGATGAAGGCGAGCGCGGCGGCCAGCGGCGGCGCCACGCACGGGCCGAGGATCACCGCGGACAGCGCACCCATGAAGAAGACGCCGATAAAATTGCCGCCCTTCATCTTGTTCGACGCGTCGGAAAACTTGCTCTGGATGAAGCTCGGCAACTGGATCTCGAAAAAGCCGAACATCGACAGCGCCAGCAGCACGAAAATACCGGCGCCGATGCCGAGCGCCACCGGGTTCTGCAGCGCGTTCGACAGCAGCGTGCCCGAGAGCGCCGCTGCCACCCCGGCGATCGCATAGGTGATCGCCATGCCGAGCACGTAGGCGAGCGACAGCAGGAAGCCGCTCGTCTTGGTCAGGTCCTTCTTCTGGCCGGCGATGATGCCCGACAGGATCGGGATCATCGGGAACACGCAAGGCGTCAGCGCCAGCAAGAGGCCGAGGCCGAAGAAGGTCAGGGTCACCGGCCAGTAGCTGCCGCCCGCGAGCACGCGCTCGATGCGCGAGGTGTCCGATTCGTTGACGGCGGGTTCGGTGGGTGCCGCGGCCGCAGCGGTCGCAGCCGCCGTGGCCACGGTGGCCGCGCTGCCGTCCGGATTGAGCGCGAAAGTCCGTGCGATCGGCGGGTAACAGACGCCGACCGCTTCGTTGCAGCCCTGCCAGGTCGTATCCAGCACCAGCTGCTCGCCCGCGGCAAGCGCGCGCGACAGGCTCACGCGGGCGGATACGTTCTGGTGATAGACCTCGGTGCGGCCGAAGGTCGGGTCGTCCTTGACGTCGCCGGCCGGCAGGTCGACGCCGGTGACCTTGACGTCGTCCGGCGACTTGACGACGAAGGCGAGCTTGTCGCGATACAGATAGGTATCGGGCGTCAGCGCGAAATTGACGCGCACCGTCTGGGCATCCGGCATCGCCGCGTCGACCAGAAAGGCCTCGTCCGGCGGCAGCAGCTTGGGCATGTCGAGATCGCCCCCCAGGCTGCGCAGGCTGTCCAGCGCACTGGCGGGCGCGCTGGCCGTCGCAGCGGGCGCCGTCGCGGCGGTTGCCGGCGCGGTCGCGGTGACCGCGGCAAGCAATGCAGGCAGCTTGATCAACACGCTGGCTTCCTGCGGGGTGTAGCACAGGCCGGCGTCGGCGCAGCCCTGCGAAACCGTCTTCAGGGTGACGCTGGTGGTGCCGGCATCCCGCTGGATCGGCAGCGCGATGCGCACCTCCTTGGTGTAGGTCTCGACCTTGCCGAAGAATTCGTCCTCTTTCGTCTTGCCGGCCGGCATCCGCGGCGCCCCCAACGACGCGCCCTCGACCGCAAACTTGAACTTGTCGCGGTACATGTAGTAGCCGTCGGCAATCTGCCAGCGCGCTTCCAGCGTATTGGCATCGAGTGCGCGCGCCGAGAACTTGAAGGCGATTTCGGGGTCGAGGAATTCTTGGGCGTGTGCCACTGGAAAGAGGATCAGCGCGCCCCAAAGTGCGGACAGTGCGCCAAACAAACGTACCCATCTGGTATTAGTCATGCTTTTGCGTCTCCGTGGCCAGCCAGTCAAGGTAGGCGGGTAATCCATGCGTTATCGGTATTGCGATCAGTTCAGGTACCGCGTAAGGATGCTGTACGCGAACGATTTCTTCAACCTGCGGGTAGGCGGCGCGGGTGGTTTTGATCAGCAGCGGAATCTCCGTCGCTGTCTCCACCGTGCCTTGCCAGCGGTAAATGGAGCAGCAGGGCGCCAAAACGTTCACGCACGCCGCCGCCCGGCTTTCGATCAGCGCCTGCGCCAGTTTCTCGGCGCGCGCGAGATCGGGTAAATTCGTCAAGACTAACAAAGGTTCCATGTCATGCGCTTTGGTTGGATTGTGCTACTGCTGCTGTCGTTTCCGGTTCTGGAAGCGGTCGGCATTTTCTGGATGGCCGACGCCATCGGCGGCTGGGTGCTGCTGTGGCTGCTGCTCGCCGCCGTGGCCGGGGTCATGCTGATCCGCGTCGAGCGCGTTGCCTGGGGCGCGCGCCTGCTGTTTTCGATCCAGTCGGGCGCGCACCCGCTGGCGTCGGTCTTTGCCAGCGGGCGCATGCTGATCGCCGGCGGCCTCTTGATTTTTCCCGGCTTCATCAGCGATGCGATTGCGCTCGGGCTGCTGCTGGTGCCGGGCACCTGGGGCCGGCGCAAGGTCGACCCGCTGCGCCCGGCCAACGACGACACCCCGGCTACGATCGACGGCGAATTCAAGCGCGAGCACGACGACCGGCTGCGTTAGCGCGCCGCCGCATCCCAATCAAAACAGCGTCATCTGCCCGCGTGCCTGACGCATTTCGCGCAGCAGGTCGTCGGAGGTCGGGTAGCGGTATTTCAGCCGCAGCTCGCGCGTGGTGCGCGCGTTCGACAGCTGGCGCGACTCGCGCAGAAACGACAGCAGGGCTTCGGACAGGACTTTTTCAGCTTCGGCGCGCTTGACCCGCGGCGGCCGCGGCAGGTCGAAGGCATCGGCGCAGCTGTCGAACCAGTCGCCCATCTTCAGCGGATGCGCGTCGACAGCATGATAGATGCGCTGCGAACGGCCACGGAACAGCGCCGCCCACGCCAGCCGCGCCAGATCGTCGGCGTGGATGTGATTGGTGTAGCTGTCGTCCTTGGCCACCAGCGCCGGGGTGCCGCGCTTGATGCGCTCGAGCGGCAGCCGGTCGCCCGCGTAAATGCCCGGCGCACGCAGGATGCTGACCTGCACGCCCTGCGCTTCGCCCCACGCGCGCAGCTGGCGCTCGGCATCCACCCGCCGCACCGCGCGCCCGTTGACCGGCGCCACGGGGCGCGTCTCGGCCACCCAGTGGCCGCCGCAGTCGCCATAGACGCCGCTGGTGCTGATGTAGACCAGCGCACCCGGTTTGCGCCGTCCCAGCGCATGCAGCAGGTGGGCGGTGCGTGGATCGGTCGTGCCTGCGTTCGGCGGCGGCGCAAAGTGGAAGACGCCGTCGACGCGCGGCAGGCGCTTCAGCGTCGCCGGCACATCGAGGTCGCCGACATAGGGCGTCACCCCGAGCGCGCGCAGCGCGACGGCGCGCTCGGGCCGCCGCGTCAGGCCGATGAATGCGGCCTGGCGGCCGTAGCGCTTCACCAGCCGTTCTGCGACATCGCCAAACCCCACGATCAAGATCGTTTTCATGCGTCCGCCTGTAACCTCGTCCTTGCCAAGGTGAAAACTCCGCCCTCCCGGGCGATAATCCACCGTTTTGTCGCATTTTAAGCCCACATCATGCCGTATCAGGTCACCATTCAGCCCAGCGGGCACCAGTTCAGCGTCGACGACGATGAAACCATCCTCGAGGCCGCGCTGCGCGAAGGTTTTGCCTTGCCCTACGGCTGCCGCAACGGCGCCTGCGGTGCCTGCAAGGGCCGCGTGCTGTCCGGCCAGCTCGACTATGGCACGCATTCGCCCAATGCGCTGAAGGACGAGGAGAAGGCGCAGGGCCGCGCGCTGTTCTGTCGCGCCAGACCCTTGAGCGACATGGTCATCGAAGCCAAGGAAATCGGCGCCGCCCGGGATATCGTCGTGAAGACGCTGCCGTGCCGGGTGGAAAAGCTGGAAAGGCGGGCCGACGACGTGATGGTGATGAAGATCAAGCTGCCGGCCAACGAACGCCTGCAATACCTCGCCGGACAATATATCGATTTCCAGCTGAAGGACGGCAAGACGCGCAGCTATTCGCTCGCCAACCCGCCGCACGACGATGCGCTGCTGGAGCTGCACATCCGCCACGTGCCGGGCGGTCTTTTCACCGACCAGGTGTTTACCAGTCTGAAGGAGCGCGACATCCTGCGCCTGAAAGGGCCGCTCGGCAGCTTTTTCATCCGCGAGGAATCCGACAAGCCGATGATCTTCATTGCCGGCGGAACGGGCTTTGCTCCGATCAAGGCCATGCTGGAGCACGCCTTTGCCGAGCACACCGACCGCGAACTGGTGCTGTACTGGGGGGTGCGCTCGCTGAAGGATTTGTACATGGCCGAATTGCCGCAGCAATGGCTGGCCGAGCAGCCCAACTTCAGCTTCATTCCGGTGTTGTCGAACCCGGAGCCGGGCGACGCCTGGCAGGGCCGCACCGGCTTCGTGCACGAGGCGGTGCTGGCCGATTTCGCCGACCTGTCGGGCTATCAGGTGTATGCCTGCGGCGCGCCGGTCATGATCGACAGCGCGCGCGACAGTTTTGTAAAAACGCGCCGCCTGCCCGAAGACGAATTCTTTGCCGACGCCTTCGTCTACGCGGCGGATGCGGAGCGCACCGACGCCGCCTGAAGCAGCACTACAACTCGCCGCCGGCGCCCGCCTGCATGACGTTGATCAGCGCATTGCGCACCGCCGTGATGCGCTCCTTCAGGGCGGGCGGCAGGCGTTTTTCCTGCGCCACTGCATCGATGCTCACGTCCATCATCACCAGCCAGCCCTGGCCGCTCGCGTCCTCGATCAGGGCAATGCGGCACGGCATGTAAATCGAGAAATCCATGTTCACCTCGATCAGGTCCCGCGCCAGGACCGCATCGCAGAACTGGAAAATGATGATGGTGCGTTGCGGCTTGCCCGTCACGGCTTCCACCTGCTTGGACATCGGCAGTTCGGCTACAAGCTGCAGGTTCAGCGCATTGGCGCGCAGGCGCATCGAATCGGCGGCCTCGCCCAGGCTGACGCCCGGCTTGATCTTCATCTTGTAGATGCTGGACTGCGCCGTGCTCTGCGCCTTGGGCGCCGCCGTGGCGGCCGCAGCGGGAACGGACAGTGGCAGCGTGGCCAGCACGAAAACGGCTGCGGCAAGAAAACGGTCATGCATCACGACACCTCCTCAAGAATCCAATTGATCGGACATTATGCGCGGCAGCCCCGGCGGCGCCCAAAATCCCCATTCCTAGCCGGCGCGACAGAGCGCCAGGGCTTTCTGGTAATGCAGGCTGGCCTCGCCCGGCTGGTTGTTCTGCGCTTTCAGTTCGGCCATGCGGATATGGCCCTCGGCGCTCGGCGCAATGGCAAGGCTGGCTTCCAGATAGCTTTGCGCCTTGCCCCACAGTTGCTGCACGCTGCACAGCTGCGCCAGCGCCAGCAGCAGATGGGCATCGCGCGGATGCGACTGCAGCCATTTCTCGGCCTGCTCGATCTGCCGGGTCGGCCCGCTGCCGTGCACTTCGCCGTACAGCAGCACCAGCTCCTCGTGCCACTCGTGATTGAGCGCGGCTTCCAGCACGTCGAGCGCGGTGTCATGGCCGCCGCGCAGGATGAAGGCACGGGCCGCGGCCCGCGCCACCCAGGCGTCGACCTTGTAATTGGACGGCACTTTCTTCCAGTACTCCAGCAGACCGCGATCGTCGTCGGCACGCCGCTTCAGATTTTCAGCATAGGCCATGCGGCGATACTGCAAGGCGAGGCCGGGCTCGAGCGCGTTGGCGCGCATCAGCACATCCAGCAGGCGGTCGACCTCGTCCCACTGCCCGGTCATCTGGCGAGCCTTGAGTTCGAGTCGCAGCAAGGTCGTGTGCTGCGGCGCGATTTCCTTGGCGCGGCTGATCGCCACCAGCGCGGCGCTCGCTTCCTTGGCGTCGAGCCGCGTCTCCGCCTCGAACAGCTGCGCGGCCAGTTCGGCACCGTGTTCGGTTGCCTCCTTGAGATGACGCTCGCGCTGCGGCGTGGCGCGCATCTCCTGCGCAGCGCGAGCGGCCAGCACGCGCGCCACCGCGAGGCGCGGATCGTCGCCCTGCCACTGGCCGAGCGATTGCTCGGCATCCTGATAGCGGTATTCGATATAGGCCATCAGACCACCGATAAAGTTCTCGTCGCGCTTGCGGGCGGCGCGGCGCTCGCGCTGCGCGCGCACGATGCTCGGCAGGTTGAGCGTCAGCAATGCCAGCCGCAGCAGCACGATGCCACCCACCACCAAACCGACCAGCAGCAGCATGAAACTGATAAAGGAGATTTCCATGCGCCACGGCGGATACACCAGCACCACATAACCGGGGTCATAGCGGCCGGCCATCGCCAGCGCGATGGCCAGCACCGCAACGATCAGCAGGGAAACCAGCCAGCGCATCAGCGATCCCCCCTCGACGCTTCGAGCGCGGCCAGGCTGGTCTCGATGCCGGGCAGCTCGCGCGCGACCTGCAGGCCGCTCAGGCGTTCAATTTCCTTGAGCGCGGCGGCCACGCCGGCATCGCGCGTATTGAAGTAGCGGGTCAGCATCTCCGCCACCGCGCGCAGATCGGCCCGGAATGCCGCCTGATCCTGCGCCAGCAGCGTCAGCCGCGCGGACAGCAGGCGCAGGCGCAGATTCTCTCGCAGGAAATAGGCCTGGTCGGGCGGCAGCAGCACCGCTTCGTTGCCTTCGATGCGGCGGATCTGCACCAGACGTTTCAGCTCGGCCCACAACTCCTGGCCGATGCCGCTCGCGCGGCTGCCGGTGTGCGGCGCCAACGGCGCTTCGGAACCCTGCGCGCTCGCCAGCGGCCAGCCCGCAGCGCGTTCCGCCAGCGCCTCGATGCGCGCGGTCACGCCCACTTCGTCGAGCGAAGGCACCGCGCGCAGCCTGGCGAGATCGGCCGCGATCGCGCGGCGCAGGTTGGTGAACTGCGGTTTGTTGAGGCGCTGCAGACGGGTATCGGCGCCTTCCAGCGCGATGATCGCGGCCTTCACATTGCCGGCCAGCTGCAGTTGCTGCGCGGCGGTCAGCAGCACCTGTTCGATTTCGGCCAGCGCCCACTGGTCACGGCCCTGCGACAACTCCTTGTAGAGCGCCTCGATCGAAAGCTGCTGCTGCTGCGAAGTGGCGATCTGCGACTCGAGATGGGACAGCCTCTCGGTGGCCTGCCGCATTGCATCGTCGGCGTTGCGCGCCAGCAAACGGGTTTCGCTCGAGTCCTGGCCGGTTTCGGCAAGTTTGCGCCCAAGTTCGGTTTTCAGGTCGCGGATGCGTTCGTGACTGTCGATCCATGACCAGACGGCGGCGGCCATCGCCAGCGCCGCGATCAGCAATGCGACGAGCGCCAGCGGCGAGGACGCAGAATGCGCGCCGGTCTGCGCCGGCGCGGCGGCGGGCGGGACGACGGGGGGCGAAACGGGCGTGTCGGGCGTATCGGTCATGGGGTGTTCCTGAACCAGTTGAGCAGGCCGGCTACCAGACCGGTATCGCCGCCCGCCGTGGCAACGGCGTGGGCGACGCCGAACTGGCGCGCGGCGTCGGCGATTTTCTCATGCGGCGCGAAGAGTGGAGTATGCCTCAGCAACGACGCGCCCGCCTCGCCCAGCATGGCGGCCAGATTATGCAGGGTTTCCGCACTGGCGACGGTCACCGCGTCGATGCCGCCCGCTTGCCAGCAGGCCAGCAACGGTGCGGCATCCGCCTGCGGCCGCAGACGCCGGTAGCATTCCAGAAAGTGCACCTGCGCGCCGCGCGCGGCCAGCGTCCCGGCCAGCAGCGCGCGGCCGCCGACGCCGCGCACGATCACCGCCCGCCGGCCCGCGAGCTGTTGCAATTGCGGCAAGGCCAGCAACGCTTCAGTGTCCTGACCGGGCGGGATCACGACCCCATTGACGCCATGCGCCTGCAGCGCGCGTGCCGTGCCCGGCCCCACGGCATACACCTCGGCCGCGGCCGGCAGCCCGCCGGCCGAGCGGATCGCCGCCATGCCGAACTGCACGGCATTGGGACTGATGAAAATCACCCGATCGGCTGCGCGCAGCTGCGCCAGCGCCGCACTCAGATCGGCCACCGGCACCGCTTCGATGGCCAGTGCCGGAAACGGGTAGGCGTGGCCGCCCGCCGCCTCGATTGCCTGCACCAGCGCGACGGACTGGTGCGCCGGCCGCGTCACCAGCACGGTGCGTCCGGCCAGCACGCCGGTCATGCAGGCAGGGCGTCGAGAATGGCGCGCGCGCCTTGCGCCAGCAGCTTGTCGGCCAGCGCCTGGCCGACCGCTTCGGGGTCGGCCGCATCGCCCTCGGCACGATCGTGCAGGTAGGCGCTGCCGTCCGGGTTCGCCACGAAACCGTTCAGCACCAGGCGGCCGTTTTCCAGCACTGCGTGCGCGCCGAGCGGCACCTGGCAGCTGCCTCCGAGCACGCGGCTGACCTGGCGCTCGGCGCGCACGCAGGCGGCGGTTTCGGGGTGGTTAAGTGCGCCGAGCATGGCCGCCACCTCGCGGCTGCCGCGCATGATCTCGATGCCGAGCGCGCCCTGGCCGGCGGCGGGGATGCTGTCTTCCACCGACAGCAGGCTTTTGATGCGGTCGCCGAGGCCGAGCCGCTTGAGACCGGCGGCGGCAAGCAGGATCGCGTCGAACTGGCCTTCGTCGAGTTTTTTCAGACGGGTACCGACGTTGCCGCGCAGGGGTTTCACCGCCAGATGCGGATAGCGTGCGCGCAGCTGCGCTTCGCGGCGCAGGCTGGAGGTGCCGACCACGGCGCCGGGCGGCAGGTCCGACAGATGGGCGTAGCGGTTCGACACGAAGGCGTCGCGCGGGTCCTCGCGCTCGCCAATCACCGCCAGTTCGAATCCGGGCGGCAACTCCATCGGCACGTCCTTCATCGAATGCACCGCGAGATCGGCCTCGCCCGCTTCGAGGGCGACTTCGAGTTCCTTGACGAACAACCCCTTGCCGCCGATCTTGGACAGCGTGACATCGAGGATCTGGTCGCCTCGCGTCGTCATGCCCAGAATATTGACCGTGCAGCCCGGGTGCAGCGCGGCGAGGCGGTCGCGGATATGCTCCGCCTGCCACATGGCAAGGGCACTTTCACGGGATGCGATGGTCAGGATGTGCATGGCTAAGGTAAAAATGGACTGTTGGATTCGGCGATGGATGGCGCGACACTGAGAAACATGAAGTATTCACTTTCACCTGCGGGAAGCATTTTCGGCGCTCGGCTGTTCGCGGCCTGGGTGCTGATTTTATCATGCGCGATGCTGCTGGCCGGCCCGGTCGCCGCGGCAGGCGGGCTGGTGCACGCGAAGAACTTTCAGGCCGACGCGCGCAACGCAGCCAAACGCAAGGTGCCCGTCATGGTGCTGTTCACCACCCCGGGCTGTCCGTATTGCGATCAGGTCAAGCGCGAGTACCTGCTGCCGATGCAAAAGGACCCGGCCTACCGTGCGCGCGTGATCATCCGCGAAGTCACCATCAATTCGACCGCGCCGCTAACCGGCTTCGACGGCACGCTCACCACCGAGGGCGCGTTTGCCGCCGCGCACAAGGTCTACCTGGTGCCCACCGTGATGGTGTTCGACACCCAGGGCAACGCGGCCAGCGAGCCTGTGGTCGGCCTGCTGATCCCGGATTACTATTTCGGTTACCTGTTGTCCGCCATCGACGAAGGCCAGCGCAAGGTGCGCAGCGAATAACCCCTCCCACGCAAGCGGCGCTAGAATCCCTGCCATGCAGGGAGTGCGCCCATGAAGACCCTATTGGCCGACGATCACCCGCTGATGCGCGAGGGGGTGAGACAGGTGTTGTCGCAGCTGGACCCGCCGGTGGAAATCATCGACGCCCATGACTATCCCACCCTGTTCGCGCAGACCGCCCTGCATCCCGATCTGGATCTGGCCGTGGTCGACCTCAACATGCCTGGCTTCGTCGGCACGCAGGGCATCGCGCAGTACCGCAACCGCTTTCCCGACATCCCCCTGGTGGTGCTGTCCGCATCCGAGGCAACGCAGGACATTCGCGGCGCGCTCGAAGCCGGCGCGCTCGGCTACATTCCCAAGGCCGCCACCACGGCCATGATGCTGGCCGCGCTGCGCCAGGTGCTGGCAGGCGACATCTATGTGCCGGCCTGCCTGGGCGATCCGACGTCCGGCCTGTTTTCTGCCGCGCCGGCCAGTTTCGAGGCCCTGCATGACAGCGGGCTGACAACGCGCCAGCTCGACGTGGCGCGCTTGTTGGCGCAGGGCTGCGCCAACAAGGCCATCGGCGGCATGCTGTCGATGTCGGAAAGCACGGTAAAGGTCCACATCGCTGCGATTTTCCGCGCGCTCGGCGTCACCAACCGCACCGAAGCCGTGCTGGAAATCCAGCGGCTGATGCAGAAAAACTGAAGCCTGTGAACGCCTTGCGCGCCCTGGCCAGCCGGCTGTCGCTTTCCAGCATTCGCAGCCGCATCCTGGTGATTGCGCTGCTGCCGGCCCTGCTGACCGAATTCGGCATGGTGACCTACTTCACCACGCAAAGCCTCGCCACCGCCGAAGCGGCACTGCAGGCGCGGGCGCGCAACGCCGCCCATCATCTGGCCGACGCGCTGCCCTACGCACTGGTCAGCGGCGACACCGTGCGGTTGTATGAACTGCTCGGCACCGAAATGGAAGCCAGCCAGTTGTCCTATACCCGCATCGTCGACCCGCGCGGACAGCTGATCGCCAGCACCGGCGACACCCTGCACGCCAACCTGCCGCAAACCCATTTTGAGCAGCGTGCCGAGGTCCGTCTGCCCTCTGTCCTCCCCGACGGCACGCCGCCGGTCGAGCCCGACGACGCCGTCGACGTTTTGCTGGGCCATGCGGAAGTCGGCGTCTCGCTCGATCAGGTGCGCACCTTCAAGCGCGACACCCTGATGCATGCCGTGCTGTTGATGCTGGCGGCGCTGGCGCTCACCGGCGCGCTGGCCTGGCGCTTGTCCAATCGACTGGCAGGCCAGCTGCGCCATGTCGGCCAGGTGGTGGGCCGGCTGGCGTGCGACGACCTCACGGCACGCACGCAGCTGCCGCCGCAGGGCGAGGTCGGCGCGATCGCCACCGGGGTGAACGGCCTCGCCGGCGTGCTGCAGACGCATCGCGGCGAACTGGAAAAGCGCATCCGCGAGGCCACCGCCGACCTTGCCGCGAAAAAGACCATGGCCGAGCGCGCCAACCAGGCAAAGTCGCGTTTCTTCGCCGCCGCCAGCCACGACCTGCGGCAGCCGCTGCACGCGCTGTCGCTGTTCGTGGCTGCACTGAAGACGCGCAACCAGCAACCCGAAACGCAAACCCTGATCGACAACATCGAGGCATCGACCGCGGCGATGGAGCTGCTGTTCAACGCCCTGCTCGACATTTCGCGGCTGGACGCCGGCACCATCGAGGCGCACCCGGTGCATTTCCCGCTGCAGAAAATCCTCGACGACCTCGACCACCAGTTCAGCCCGCTGGCCGCCGAGAAACTGCTGCGGTTGCGCTTTCGCCCGTGCCGGGCCACCCTCTACAGCGACCCGCTGCTAATCGAGCGCATCCTCGCCAATCTGATCGCCAACGCCATCCGCTACACCGACGACGGCGGCGTGCTGGTGGCCTGCCGCCGCCGCGGCCGCATGGTGCGCCTGAGCGTGGTCGACACCGGACGCGGCATCCCGCCCGACCAGCAGGAAAGCGTGTTCCATGAATTCGTCCAGCTGCACAATCCGGCACGCGACCGCAGCAAGGGGCTCGGCCTGGGGCTCGCCATCGTGTCCCGCCTGGGCCGGCTGCTCGGCCACCGCGTCGACCTGCGTTCGCGTCCCGGCCACGGCTCGATGTTCAGCATCGACGTGCCGTGCCGCGACGCCGCGCTGATCCAGCCGCCGGCGCCCACCACCCCACCCGGGCAGATCCCCGGCGACGCGCTGGTGCTGCTGGTCGACGACGAAAGCGCGATCCTGCGCGGCATGACCGAGCTGTTCGACAACTGGAACATCGATCTCGTCACCGCGCACAGTGCGGCCGAAGCCGAACAGTGGATCGCCAGCGTCGGCCGCCTGCCCGACGTCATCGTGTCCGACTACCGCCTGCCGGATGACATCGACGGCATCGAAGTCATCCTCCAGCTGCGCCGGCGCTTCGGCCGCGACATCCCCGCGATCGTGGTCACTGGCGACACCGCGCCCGACACCATCCTGCGCATCAGCCAGGCCGGCTTCCCGCTGCTGCACAAGCCGCTGCGCCCAGCCAAGCTGCGCGCGCTCCTCACCCACCTGATCCAGCAGGCCCGCGCCGTGGCCGTGGGATAATTCGCACAAAACCCCTAGCTCCTAGCTCCTAGCTCCTAGCCCCTAGCCCCTAGCCCCTAAAAATCATGCACCTTCACATCCTCGGTATCTGCGGCACCTTCATGGGCGGACTTGCCGCCATCGCCCGCAACGCGGGCCACACCGTCACCGGCTGCGACGCCAACGTCTATCCGCCGATGTCCGACCAGCTGCGCGCGCTCGGCATCGAGCTGACCGAAGGCTGGGACGCCAGCCAGATCAACCTCAAGCCCGACGTCTTCGTCGTCGGCAACGTCGTCGCCCGCGGCAACCCGCTGGTCGAGGCCATCCTCGAACGCGGGCTCGCCTACACTTCCGGCCCGCAGTGGCTGGCCGACAACGTGCTGCGCGACAAATGGGTATTGGCGGTGGCCGGCACCCACGGCAAGACCACCACCTCGGCGATGCTGGCCTGGATCCTCGACGATGCGCGCATGCGGCCGGGCTTCCTGATCGGCGGCATCCCGCAGAACTTCGGCATGTCGGCGCGGCTGACCGACAGCCCCTTCTTCGTCATCGAGGCCGACGAATACGACACCGCGTTCTTCGACAAGCGCTCCAAGTTCGTCCACTACCGCCCGCGCACCGTCATCCTCAACAACCTCGAATACGACCACGCCGACATCTTTCCCGACCTCGCCGCCATCGAGACCCAGTTTCACCACCTGGTGCGCACCGTGCCCGGCAACGGCCTGATCGTCTCCAACGGCGGCGACGCCAACCTCGAACGCGTGTTCGAGCGCGGCCTGTGGACGCCGGTGGAACGCTTCGGCGCCCAGGCGGGCTGGCGCGCCGGCGATGTCGATGCCCATGGCCACTTCGACGTCTTCTTTGACGGTGCCCTGCAAGGCCGCGTGAAATGGGGGCTGATCGGCGAGCACAATCGCCTCAACGCACTCGCCTCGATTGCCGCCGCACGCCACGCCGGCGTGCCCGCCGCCACCGCGATCGATGCCCTCGCCCGCTTCGAAAACGTCAAGCGCCGCATGGAAGTCCGCGGCTCGGTGCACGGCATCACCGTCTACGACGACTTCGCCCACCACCCCACCGCGATCACCACCACCGTCGACGGCCTGCGGGCAAAGGTGGACCGCGCCCGCATCCTCGCCGTGCTGGAACCGCGCTCCAACACCATGAAGCTCGGCGTCATGAAAGCCGCGCTGCCCGCGAGCCTCGCCGCCGCCGACCTCGTCTACTGCTACGGCGCCAACCTCGGCTGGAACGCTGCGGAAGCCCTGGCCCCGCTGGGCGCCAAGGCACGCGTGTTCGACGATCTCGATACCCTGGTCAACCAGCTGGTGGCGGATGCACGCCCCGGCGATCATGTGTTGATGATGAGCAACGGGGGGTTTGGCGGGATTCACGCGAAGCTGCTGGATGCGCTGCATCATCACTATCACGAGGATATTGTGTTGACGCCGATGCATCGGTATGGGGGCTATGCGTAAAGGGTTGACACCCCTTCAAGCATGGTTACACTGGCAATACCATGCGTATCGTTCTCGACACTTCGGTTCTGGTCGCGGCGTCCCGCTCACGCAATGGCGCAAGCTTCCATCTTGTGTCGATGCTGCCCTCGCCGGATTTTGAAATTGCCCTGACGATCGCGGTCTACACGGAATGGCAGGCCGTCCTGACGAGGCCGGAGCACTTGCCGCCCGGCGCGACGGCAGACACGGCGCTCGGGTTCGTGCGCTACCTGGCATCCGTCGCGCATCTGCAGGACGTGCATTTCCTGTGGCGCCCGTTTCTGCGCGACCCCGACGACGACATGGTGCTCGAATGCGCCGTCGCATCGGGAAGCGAATTCATTGTGACGCACAACGTGAAGGACTTTCGCCGCGTCCAGGAACTGAACGTGCAGGCCATCACGCCCGCCGATTTTTTGAAACTTTTGAGGAGCCCAACATGACCGCACTGACCGTTCGTTTGCCGAACTCCGTTCATCAAAAGATCAAGGAACTGGCCGAGCGAGACGACATTTCCGTCAACCAGTTCATCGCCAGCGCCGCCGCCGAAAAAATGGCCTCCGTGATGACGCTCGACTATCTCAAGTCGGAAGCGTCCAAGGGCAAACGCAGCGACTTCGAGCATTATTTGAGTATGGTGCCGGATGTGCCGGCGCAGTCGGGGGACGATCGGGAATAATTCGGTTCGCAAAGCTACTGACCGTTGGCCGGGGGTAGCCCGGCCAACGTCCATCAGCACTGCGAACACTCGACTACAGCGTACAGGCCCTTCGACAGGCTCAGGGCGAACGGTGCGGGGGGCGGCGCGCTATTCGACCAGCGACCGGACACGAGCGCAGGCTGGATTGCTTCGTCGCTGCGCTCCTCGCAATGACGGTGGCGGGGGCGGTGACGGCGCCGGCGAGGACCACGCGGCATTGCGCCGCGCATCCACCCTCAATACATCTTGTACGGCAAAAACTTCCCATTCAACACAATCTTCACCCGATCCCCCTTCGGATCCTCCACCCGCGAAATATCCATCGAAAAATCGATCGCGCTCATGATGCCGTCGCCGAACTCCTCGTGGATCAGCGACTTGATCGTGATGCCGTACACCATGATCAGTTCATAGAAGCGGTAGATCAGCGGATCGGTCGGCACCGCGCTGGGCAGGCTGCCCTTGTACGGCACGACCTGCAGCTGGTCGACCGCTTCTGCGGGCAGGCCCAGCATTTTGCCGACGGAAGTGGCCTGCTTCTTGTCGAGCGTCATCTGCCCCAGCAGTGCGGCGGTCGTCCATTCCTTGCTCTGGCCGACTTTCTTGGCGATGTCGGCCCACTTGAGGCCTTTCTTGTGCTTGGCGGCGAGGATGAGGTCGGTGACTTGGGTGCGGGTCATGATTAAAAGTCCTTAAGCGTTGACGAGGTGAATATGGGGTTTGCCGATGGACGGCGCGGAAGGAGCCGCCGGCTCCGGTTCGAGCAGGTCGGCCGGATCGAACACGGTGGGCGAGCTGGGGGCGTCGGGCGCGTCGCGCAGGGCGCCGAACTGCTTGGACCGGCTCACCAGGAAATCGACCAGGTGATTGCGGATCGGGTAGTAGTGCGGCTCTCTGTGGATGGCACTGCGTTCGCGCGGACGCGGCAGGGTGTTGTTGACGATTTCGGCGATGCGCGCGTGCGGGCCGTTCGACATCAGCATGATGCGGTCGGACAGCAGGATCGCTTCGTCGACGTCGTGGGTGATCATGAATACGGTCTGATGCGTTTCGGCGCAGATTTTCAGCAGTTCGTCCTGGATGACGCCGCGGGTGAGCGCATCGAGCGCGCCGAAAGGCTCGTCCATCAGCAGCATCTTCGGCTCGATGGAAAACGCGCGGGCGATGCCGACGCGCTGCTTCATGCCGCCCGACAACTGCGACGGCTTCTTATGTTCGGCGCCCTTCAGGCCGACCAGTTCGATGTAGCGCATGGCGTGGTCGCGAACCTGCTGTTTGTTCCACGATGCCCAGCGCGACTTCACCGCGAAGGACACGTTTTCCAGCACGGTGAGCCAGGGCATCAGCGCATGGCCCTGGAAGATGACGCCGCGGTCGAGGCTGGGACCGGCAACTTCGCGCCCGTCCATGAAGACGTTGCCGGCGCTGGCGGTGTCGAGGCCGGCGAGGATATTGAGGATGGTCGACTTGCCGCAGCCGGAGTGGCCGGTGACGCAGACGAACTCGCCCTTGTGGATGCGGAAGTTGACGTGGTCGAACACGGTGACGTCGTCCCCGCCTGTGGGGCTGGGGTAGGCGCGCGCCAGGTTTTCGACCTGCAGGAAGGAAAGATTGGGATCGGTCATGGTTTATTCCTGGTACGCGACGCGCTTGCTCAGCACGCCGAAAACGCTGTCGAGCGCCATGCCGACGACGCCGATCATGAGGATCGCGAACAGCACGTTGGTGATCGACAGGTTGTTCCACTCGTTCCACACGAAGTAGCCGATGCCGGTGCCGCCGACCAGCATTTCGGCGGCGACGATGACCAGCCAGGCGATGCCCATGGAGATGCGCATGCCGGTCAATATCGTCGGCGCGGCGGCCGGCAAAATCACCCGGAAGGCTTTGCGCAACGGACTGACTTCCAGCGTGCGCGAAACGTCGAGCCAATCCTTCCGCACGTTGGCGACCCCGTGCGCGGTATTGATCAGCATCGGCCACAGCGAGCAGATGAAGATGACGAAGATCGACGAGGCCGACGCATCCTTGATGGTGTAGAGCGCGAGCGGCATCCACGCCAGCGGCGAGATCGGCTTCAACACCTGCACGTAGGGATTGACCGCGTCGTAGAACACCCGCGAGCTGCCGATCAGAAAGCCGAGCGGGATCGCCACCGCCGCCGCCAGGAAGAAGCCGGCGAGCACGCGCGCCAGCGAGTAGGCGAGCTGGATGCCGATGCCCTTGTCGTTGGGGCCGTTGTCGTAGAAGGGGTCGGAGAGTTTCTCCCATACCGTCTGCGCCATCGCCGCCGGCGCCGGAAAGCTCGACGCCGACTTGGCCGCGCCGCCGCCCATCAGCGCGGCGTATTCGGGATCGACGTCGGCCGCCACCGTGGAGGCCTCGGGCAGCGTCGCCAGCTGCCAGACGAGCAGGATCACCCCGAACAGCGCCAGCGACAGCAGGGTGGATTGTTGGCTGAGCGAGAGTCGCGTCTTCATGTGCGTTTGATGGCGAAGGAGTTGAGGTATTCGGCAGGCTTCGCGGGGTCGAACACCTTGCCCATGATGGTGTGCTTCATGTAGCTCGATGCCGGCGGTTTCATGCCGAGCTCGGTCATGCGCGCCCGCGCGTCGGTGGCGCGGAACACTTCTTCGGCGACGGCCTTGTAGTTGACGTCGCCCTTGATGTAGTTCCAGCGCTTGAGCTGGGTGAGGATCCACATCGCCATCGACTGCCAGGGGAAGGGATCGAAGTCGACACGGTCGGGCACGTTCTTCACCTTGCCGAGGCCGTCGGCGAAGCGACCGGTCATCACCTGCTCCAGCACCGGGATCGGCTGGTTGAGGTAGTTGGCCGGCGCGATCGCCTCGATGATGGCCTTGCGGTTTTCCGGCTTGTGCGCATAGTCGGTGGCGCTTGCAATCGCGCGGAACAGCGCGGCGTAGGTGTTGGGAAACTGCTTGTAGAAGCCTTCCTGCACGCCGAAGGCGCAGCACGGGTGGCCGTCCCACAGGTCGCGCGACAGGGTATGGATGAAGCCGACTTCCTCGTACACCGCGCGCTGGTTGAAGGGCTCGGGGCCGAGGAAGCCGTCGATGTTGCCGGCGCGCAGATTGGCCACCATGTCGGGCGGCGGCATCATGCGCAGCTCGACGTCCTTGTCGGGATCGAGGCCGGCCTCGGCGAGGTAGTAGCGCAGCAGCAGATTGTGGATCGAGTAGTCGAACGGCAGGCCGAACTTCATGCCTTTCCACGACTTGGGATCCATCTTGTCCTTGTGCTTGACGTGCAGCGTAATGGCCTGGCCGTTGATGTTCTGGATCGTCGCCACGTCTACTGCCTGCCTGGCCGAACCCAGCCCCAGCGACATCGCCAGCGGCATCGGAGAGAGCATGTGCGAAGCGTCGTATTCCTTGTTTTGCACCTTGTCGCGGATCACCGCCCAGCCGGCGGTTTTCTGCAGGCTGACGTTGAGGCCTTCGCGCGCATAGAAGCCCATCGGCCCGGCCATGATGATGGGGGTGGCGCAGGTGATGGGAATGAAGCCGATCTTGAGGTCGGTCTTTTCCGGCTTGCCGCGCTCCTGCGCCAACGCCTTGGCTGCGCCCATCGGGAAGAAGGTCGAGATCGCCGCCATCGCGGTCCCCGCGCCGACCGCACGCAGGAAATTGCGGCGCATCTGGTCGTCCGGGAACAACCCGCGCATCACCGCCGACTCGACCACGCGCGACACGCGCGCGTCCTCGTTCTTCATGTCTGCCTCGTGGTCGGCCTGGCTGTGGTGCCGGCCGCAGCTGCAACCCGCACGGTGCAATTTGGTATCGGGATCAAACGGATTGTCAAAGCCGGACATAACGCGCTCCTTATTGAGTGGACGGGACAACTCGGTTACTCACACTGCGCACCGTTATGAATATGCCGCGCGCCGGTTTGGTGCATCGTCCTGCTTACGGTTTGGCGGGCTGCCTCTCCGAAACGTCCGTGTATCGGGGCATTTCTGATGATCACGCTGTGCAGCGTCAGTGTTTCCACTCTTGTCGCATTCAGAAACCGTGCCAGCACACGCCACATGCACTAAGTCGATGATTTGCAATCGATGTTGCACAGGCGCCGGAAAGCCGCCCGACGAGCTGGCCTGCTTCTTGATTACACACTGTGTACACATTGTTGCGAGGAACTTGCGATGACGACTGCCGCCCACGCTGCCGAACGCCTGCAGGACGAAGAGTTGTTGGTGATCCGCGAGTCGGCGCGGCTGATGGGCAAGAGCCTGGAGCCCGGCCCGGTAATCCGCGAAATGCTGCACCTGATTTCGGAATTCCTGGGTCTCAACCGGGGCCGCGTGGTGCTGCGGCAGCCGGGCGGAGACGACTACGCAATCCGCTATGCCTACGGACTCACACAGACAGAAATCGCCCGCGGCGTGTACCGCCCCGGCGACGGCGTATCGGGACGCGTGCTGCAAAGCGGCGAGACGGCGATCGTGCAGGACATCGACGACGATCCGCACTACCTCGCGCGCGCGGTCGAGCGTGGCCGCCTGCCGAACGAAACGGTGAGCTTCATCGCGCTGCCCCTCTTGAGCGACGGCGAAGTGCTGGGCCTCGTCGGCGTGCACCGCATCCGCAGCCGCGCCCGCGCGCTTGCGGACGACCTGCGCCTGCTCGAGATCGTCGCCACACTCATTACGCAGATTCTGAAATTGAACGATCGCGTGGCCGAGCAGACCGCGCGACTGGAACACGAAAACCGCGAGCTGAAGTGGGCGCTGGAACACGGCGCGCCGCAGCAGGCCACGCTCGGCATCGTCGGCGAATCGCCTGCGCTGCGCCATGCGCTGCGCCAGATCGAGCAGGTGGCGTCGACCGAGGCGACGGTGCTGCTGCTCGGCGAATCGGGCACCGGCAAGGAGTTGTTCGCGCGCGCCCTGCATCTGTCGAGTCCGCGGCGCGATCAGCCTTTCGTCAAGGTGAACTGCGGCGCGATCCCGGAGAACCTGTTCGAGTCGGAGCTGTTCGGATATGAAAAGGGCGCGTTCACCGGCGCGTCGACCGCGCGCGCCGGCTATTTCGAGCAGGCCCACGGCGGCACGCTGTTCCTCGACGAGATCGGCGAGCTGCCGCTGGCGATGCAGGTGAAGCTGTTGCGCGTGCTGCAGGAAAAAACGCTGCAGCGCGTCGGCAGCCGCCGCGAAACGCCGATCGACGTGCGCATCGTCGCCGCCACCAACCTCAACCTGCAGCAGCAGGTCGCCGCCGGGCGCTTCCGACTCGATCTCTATTATCGACTCAACATCATCCCGATCCGCCTGCCGGCCCTGCGCGAGCGGCGCGAGGACATCCGCCCGCTGGTGCGCCACCTGCTCGCCCTCATCAGCCAGAGCTATCAGCGCAACGTGGGGCTGACGCCGGACGCGATGGAGCGGCTGGCCGACTATCCGTGGCCGGGCAACATCCGCCAGCTGCGCAACGTGCTGGAGCGCCTGGTGCTGCTGGCCGAAGGGGCGACGGTGTCGGCGCGCGAAGTGGAGCACGTCATCCGCAGCGAAGCCGCCGGCGCCCCCGCTGCGCAATCCCTGCCTGTCGCGCCGGCAGCGGGAACGGTACGCCCCTATCTGCCGGCGCAATCGCACGACCGCTCGCAGATCGAGCAGGCGCTGGCGCAGACCCACGGCAACAAGTCGCGCGCCGCGCAGGTGCTTGGACTGACCTTGCGCCAGCTCAACTACCGCATGAAACGCCTGGAAATGGCCTGACAAAGGTTGACAATTTGTTAGCGCGAACACCGGGCGGCAGCGACAAGCACCGCAATATTCTCCACCAGATCAATGACTTGACATTGTTTGACCGAATTGGCACGGGAATCGCAATACAGGGGGTGTCGGTTCCCGATCAATTCAACCCAAGGAGTCAGCCATGTCCGAAGTCGTCGCCCTGAAAACCCAAACCGTGCTGGAACCCATCGACGCTGATGGCCTCGCGGCACTCGCCACCAAGGGCAAGGCGAACCCGCAATCGGTCGTCACGCTAAAAGCCAAGACCGTATGCGAGAGCAAGTTCCGCAACCTCACCTATGTGCGCAACCTGCCGGCGCACGTGATCGACGAGCCGCCGCACCTGCTCGGCGACGACACCGCGCCGAACCCCTCCGAAGCCGTGCTCGCCACGCTCGGCTCCTGCCTGTCGGTCGGCCTGCACGCCAATGCGGTGGCACGCGGCATCACGCTCACCAAGCTCGAACTCGAGCTCGAGGGCGACATCAACGTCACCGCCGTGTGGGGCGTGGGCGACCTCGATCCCATGAAGAAGCTCGGCTTCACCGACGTGCGCGTGAAGGTGCACCTGGAAGGCGACGCCAGCGAGGCGGAACTCAAGGATCTGGTCGCGCATGCCAACGCCTGGTCGCCGGTCGCCAATACGCTGCGCAATCCCGTCGGCGTCAGCGTCGAACTCGCCTGAGCCGTCCGTCATTTTTCTGGAGCGCATCATGCCCGCCCCCGCACTTGCCCCCGTCCTGCCCGATGCACCCGCCGAACTGCTGCCGGGCCTGGCCGAACTCATCTCGACGGAACTCGCCCCCAAGGTGGTCGACATCGACCTCAAGGGCGTCTACCCCGGCGATTTCCTCAAACATCTCGGTGCGCTCGGCGGGCTGGGCAGCTTGACGCCGATCGAATACGGCGGCACCGCACGCGGCCTCGGCCACGCCATCCATGTGATTGAGGAGGTGTCCAAGGAGTGCGTCTCCACCGGCTTCCTGTTGTGGGCGGAATACGCGCTGCAGTGGTATGTGATCAACAGCTCCAACCAGGCACTTGCTGCCGAGATGCTGCCGCAGATGGCGCGCGGCGAGGTGCTCGGCGGCACGGCGCAGTCGAACAGCATGAAATCCTGCGCCGGCATCGAGGAGGCGCGACTGAAAGCAACGCGGGTCGAGGGTGGCTACCGCATCAACGGCGTGCTGCCGTGGGTGTCGAACATCGGTCTCGATCACTGGTTCCACATGGGCGCCACCCTGCCCGACACGCCGGGGCTGATGATCGGCCTGATGCACGGCAGCACGCCCGGCCTCACGCTGGCGCAGAACGCGCACTTCATTGGCATGGAGGGCACCAACACCTTCGCCTGCCAGTTCCGCGACGTGTTCCTGCCCGACAGCCGGGTGGTGTGCCATGCGGAGGAATTCGACGCCTTCCGCGACCGCACCAAGTCGGCGTTCATCCTGTTGCAGATGGGCATGGGCCTCGGGCTCGTCGACGCCTGCGTGGCGATGATGAAGCGTGCCGACAAGCAGTTCGGCCACGTCAACCGCTTCCTCGACGTGCAGGCCGACGCGCTGGAAGCCGAGCTCGACGCCGCGCGCGCCGCCACCTACGCGCTGGCAAAAAAAATCGAGCGGGATGGCAGCGCTCCGCATGTGCGCGAGACGCTGGAAGTACGGCTCGTCGGCAGTGAACTCAGCCTGAAGGCTGCCAACGCCGCGATGATGCATATGGGCGCCAAGGGCTATCTCTCCAACAACCCCGCCCAACGGCGGCTGCGCGAGGCCTACTTCATCGCCATCGTCACCCCGGCGGTCAAGCACCTGCGCAAGGAGTTGCACGACTTCGACGCTGCCGCCTGCGCCTTGGCCCTGCCTGAACTGGAGGTCGCATGATCCGCTTCGCGGTCTCCATTTCTGTGGACGAAGCGGCGGTCAAACTGATCGCCGCCATCGCCGCCTACCCGATGGGCCTGGTCGCCCACGCCAATGGCCAGGCCAACTGCGCAAAGAAGGGCATGACCGTGCCGGCCGACCAGGTGCTCGAAGTCTTCCGCCCGGACTACGCCGTCAAGGTGTGGGCGGCGGACAAGAGCGCCGGTATCGATATTCCCTTGCGCATTCATCTCTACGAGGCTGACGGCAAGACCTGGGTCGCGTATCGCACTGCTTCCGAAGTGTTCCGGCCCTACGCCAATGTACAGCTTGACGCCGTCGGTGCCGAACTCGACCTCATCTTCAACCAGCTACTGGCCGCGCTCGACGCGTGGAAACTGCCATGATGAACCTTTCTACCGATCAAACCGCCCTCGAAACCCACACCGGATTCCGCAAGTGGACCTGCGCCGTATGCGACTACGTCTACGACGAAGCGGCGGGCGACCCCGACCACGGCCTCGCCCCCGGCACCCGCTACGCCGAGATCCCCGACGACTGGAGCTGCCCCGACTGCGGCGTGACCAAGGCCGACTTCTACTGCTTCGACGATTGAGGGCTGCCGATCTGACATTTCGGGAAACCAAGCCGCCCCGGTAAAATCCGGGGATGATTGTCTATCTCCACGGCTTCAACTCCTCCCCCGCGTCCGGCAAGGCCCGCCAGCTCGGCGAGCACATGGCGTCCCTCGGCCGGGCGGAGGACTACGTCTGCCCGGCGCTGCCCAACAGCCCCCGCGAAGCCATCGCACTGGTTGAAACCGAACTGGAACGCCGTCGCCCCGAATCGGTCACTCTGATCGGCAGCTCCTTGGGCGGCTTCTATGCGACGCATTTGGCGGAGCAGCATGGCTGCAAGGCGGTGCTGGTGAATCCGGCGGTGCATGCCCACACCCTGCTGCGCAGCGCACTCGGACCCCAGACAAATTGGCACACGGGCGAGAAGTGGGTGCTCACAGAGAAGCACCTGGACGAGCTTGCTGCACTGGATATCGACGCCATCACCCTGCCCGGCCGCTATCTTTTGCTGGCGCAGACCGGCGACGAGGTGCTGGATTACCGCGATGCGGTGGCCTATTACGCCGGGGCCACGCAGATCATCGAAGACGGCGGCGACCACGGTTTTGCCGGGTTCGAGCGCCACTTCCCAACCATTCTGGATTTTTGATGCATTTGATATTTGAAGAGGACGGCCACTTCAAGGCCGGTTCCATCCTGTCCGAGACCGACGCCACGGCTCAGGTGGAAACCGCCTCGGGCAAGCGCAGCAAGATCAAGACGGCCAACATCCTGCTGCGCTTCGCCGCGCCGGCACCGACCGAGGTGATGGCCGAAGCCGAGACGCTCAGCACCGAGCTTGACGCCTACTTCCTGTGGGAAGCGGCGGGCACCGACGAATTCGGCTTCGAGCAGCTGGCGCAGGAGTACTACGGCCACGCGCCGCGCCCGGCGGAATCGGTCGCGCTGCTGCTGAAGCTGCACGGCTCGCCGATTTATTTCCACAAGAAGGGCAAGGGCCGCTACCGCCCGGCGCCGGCCGAGACGCTGGCGGCGGCCAAGGCCGGGTTGGAGAAGAAGCGCATCGCCGCCGAAAGGCAGGCGCACCTGGTGACGGAACTGACGGCCTTCCGCCTGCCGCCCGAATACGCTTCGCTGGTTCCGCGCATCCTCATCGCGCCGGACAAGAACACACTGGAATACAAGGCGCTGGAAGAAGCCGCCGCCGCCACCGGGCTCTCCCAGTTGAGACTGGTCGAGCGCTGCGGCGCGATCCCTTCGACGCTCGACTTCCACCTGGCGAGCTTCCTGCTGGAATACTTTCCGCGCGGCACGGGTTTCGCCGACGTTACGGAACCCATCGATCCGCCCGAACTGCCGAAGAGCAATGTGCGCGCGTTCTCGATGGACGACGAGGCGACCACCGAGATCGACGACGCGCTGTCTGTCGCGTGGCGCGACGACGGCAGCGTGCGCGTCGGCATCCACATCGCGGCGCCGGCGCTCGGCGTGACCCCAGGCTCGGAACTCGACAAGATCGCGCGCGAGCGGCTCTCGACCGTGTACTACCCCGGCGACAAGATCACCATGCTGCCGGACGCCCTGATCCACCACTACACGCTGGGCGAGACCCACGACTGCCCCGCGCTGTCGCTGTACGTCGACGTGGCGTCCGACCTGCGCGTGCTCGGCACTGAAACCAAACTGGAAACGGTCCACATCGCCGACAACCTGCGCCACGAGACGCTGGAGGTGCTGTTCAACGACGACACCCTGAAAAACCCGGCGGTGCCCGACTACCCTTATCGCCGCGAACTGGAATGGCTGCGCGATTTTGCCGCGGTACTGGAAGCCGGTCGCGGCAAGGCCGACACGGTCGACCGTGTCGACTACAACTTCAAACTCGATGGCGAGCGCATCAGCATCGTGCCGCGCAAGCGCGGCAGCCCGATCGACAAGGTGGTGTCGGAGCTGATGATTTTTGCCAACGCGCACTGGGGCGGCTGGCTGGCGGAGAACAAGGTGCCGGGCATCTACCGCGCGCAGGCCAACGGCAAGACGCGCATGACGACCGCGCCCGATCCGCACGTCGGCCTCGGCGTCGACCAGTACGCGTGGTCGTCGTCGCCGCTGCGGCGCTACGTCGACCTGGTCAACCAGCGCCAGCTGATCAGCCTTGTGCAGGGCAGCGAGCCGGTGTATCCGCCGCGCAGCGAAACGCTGTTTTCGGTGGTGCGCGACTTCGAGCTGGCATATGACGCCTACAACGAGTTCCAACGCCGGCTGGAACGCTACTGGATGCTGCGCTGGCTGATCCAGGAAAACATCTCCGAAGTGACCGCGAACGTCATCCGCGAAGACCTGGTGCGTTTCGACACCCTGCCGCTGGTGACGCGCGCGCCGTCAGTGATGGGCGTGGCGCCCGGCGCCAAAGTGCGGCTCGCGATTTCGAGCATCGACCTGCTCGACATCCAGTTTCACGCCGAGTACCTGGAAACCGTGACGCCGCCGCCTGACAGCGCTCCGATCGTTCCGTAGAATCCGGCTGATCCTTCAGGTTTTTACGCATGGTGACCGACCCTTCCACCGCCCTCCTCGCCGAACCGTCCAAGCAGGGCACGCGCATGGCGCTCGCGCTGCTGGCGTCCGCCGCGGTGCATGGCATGCTGCTGTCGACCCAGTTCGCGCAGATCAATCCGCGCCTGTTCGAGGATCTCAACCTTCCGATGGAGGTGGTGCTGGTCAACGCCCGCACGACCGAGGCGCCGCTCAATCCCGATGCGCTGGCGCAGGTGAACCTGGCCGGCGGCGGCAACACCGACGAGGAACGGAGGCTGAAAAGCCCGCTGCCGGCCAGCCCGCGCACCGAGGTTGGCAGCGAGGAAGCCGCGATGCAGGCGCGCGTGGCCGAACTCGAGAAACAGGCGCGCACGCTGCTGAGCCAGCTGCAGCCAGATGCGGCGGTGCCGGCCCAGGTCGAGGCCGCGCCCCCGGCACCGACCCGGCCCGCGCCCGATGCCCTCCAGCTCAACCAGCAGGCGCGCGAAATGGCGCAGCTGCAGGCACGCATCTCGCAGCAGTGGGACGAATACCAGCAGCGCCCCAAACGCGCCTTCGTCGGCGCCAACGTCCGCGAATATGCGTTTGCGCGCTATGTCGAGGACTGGGTCGCCAAGGTCGAACGAGTCGGCAACGTCAACTACCCCGAGGCCGCGCGCCGCCAGGGCATCTACGGCAGCTTGAAGCTCACCGTATCGATCTATGCTGACGGCCGCATCGAGAAAATCGAGATCGACCGCACCTCCGGGTCGAAAATCCTCGATGCCGCAGCAGCCAAGATCGTTGAACTTGCCGCGCCCTACGCGCCCTTCCCCGAAGACATGCGCAAAAAGGCCGACATTTTGTCTATCACGCGGACCTGGACCTTTACCCGCTCCGATCAGCTGGTGGGCACGGACTGACAGGACGCCGGAATAGCTGGTGTATAATATTCTGATTTGCTTATACATTTCGGAGTCTGATCATGCACACCGGCACCACCCTTACCCAGTTCATCATTGAAGAGCAGCGCCGCACCGCAGGCGCCACCGGCGATTTCACCTCGCTCCTGAACGACGTCGTGATTGCCTGCAAGGCGATTTCCAACGTCGTCAACAAGGGTGCGCTGCTGGGTGTGATGGGCTCGCTGGATTCGGAGAACGTGCAGGGCGAAACGCAGAAGAAGCTTGACGTCATCACCAACGACATCATGATCGGCGCCAACGAGTGGGGCGGTCACCTGGCGGGCATGGCGTCCGAGGAAATGGACGAGCTCTACCCAATCCCCAGCCAGTATCCGCTCGGCAAGTACCTGCTGGTGTTCGACCCGCTCGACGGATCCAGCAACGTCGACGTCAACATTTCGGTCGGCACCATCTTCTCGATCCTGAAAGCCCCGGTCGCCGGCCGCGCCGCCAAGACCGAAGACTTCCTTCAGCCGGGCACCGAGCACGTCTGCGCCGGCTACGCGATCTACGGCTCGTCGACCATGCTGGTGCTGACCTTCGGCCACGGTACGAATGGATTTACTTTGGACCGCGACGTCGGCGAATTCGTGCTGACCCACCCCAACATGCGCATCCCGACCGAGACCAAGGAATTCGCGATCAACGCGTCCAACATGCGTTTCTGGGAAAAACCCGTGCAGCGCTACGTCGACGAGTGCCTCGCCGGCAAGACCGGCCCGCGCGGCAAGGACTTCAACATGCGCTGGGTCGCCTCGATGGTCGCCGAAGTGCACCGCATTCTCACCCGCGGCGGCATCTTCATGTACCCCAAGGACACCAAGGATCCGGCCAAGGCCGGCAAGCTGCGCCTGTTGTACGAGGCCAATCCGATGGCGTTCATCGTCGAGCAGGCGGGCGGCGCCGCGACCACCGGCTATCAGCGCATTCTCGACATCGATCCCGAAGGCCTGCACCAGCGCGTCCCGGTGATCCTCGGTTCCAAGGCCGAAGTCGACACCGTGACGGGCTACCATCACGAAAAGGCCGCCTGAGTCTCGCCAGGCCGTCGACGGAAAAGCCGGGCGCTGCCCGGCTTTTTTGTTCCTGCGCGTGACGCGACGTTCGCTAGCGGAGGACGGCGACGGTGAGCGAGATTCCGGAAGCGATCAACGCCAGCGCGATCGCCGCGCCGCACAGCAGCGTAGTCCGTCTAAAGCGCGACTCGGCAAGCGCCGCGGCGCCCTCGAGCGCGGTGACGGTCTTTTCGAGCTGCTCCGCCAGTTCCTTGACGTAGAGCGCATTCTGCGAACTGGCCGCCTGCAGTTCGGCGACCTGCTGCTGCAGCACGCCGATCGGATCCGGCGCCGCGGCGTCGCCCTTGCGGGTCGTGAACACCGGCAGCGCCGACGAGACGATCGGTTCGATCAAGGGCAGGATCGCCTTCACTGCGGGAATCAGCCATGCCGCCATGGAAACTCCTTGTCTGGAACGCGGCGAGCGCGCCGCTCCTTGCCACTTTAGCCCATGCCTTCAGCGCCGAGCCGCCTCGCGGAAAAGCGCCAGCGCGCGCTGCCGCTGCAGGGCATATTCGACGATCGGCGCGGGATAGTCGCGCCCGATGCGGCAGCGGGCCTGCTGCTGCTCGGCAGCCGGCATCGTCCACGGGGCGTGGATGAAGCGGTCCGGCACGCGTGCAAGTTCCGGCATGTAGCGGCGGATGAAGCGTCCCTCGGGATCGAACTTTTCCGACTGGGTGACCGGATTGAAGATGCGAAACCACGGCTGGGCGTCGCACCCCACCGACGCTGCCCATTGCCAGCCGCCGCTGTTGGCGGCGAGGTCGAAATCGATCAGCCTGTCGGCGAAATGTTTTTCGCCGCGGCGCCAGTCGACCAGCAGGTCCTTGGTGAGAAACGAGGCCGTCACCATGCGCAGGCGATTGTGCATGTAGCCGGTCTCGTCGAGCTGGCGCATCGCCGCGTCGACGAGCGGATAGCCGGTGCGCGCCTCGCACCATGCCTCGAAATGCCCGGGCGGATTCGGCCATGGCAGGTCGTCGTATTGCGGCTTGAACGCGTGGCCGGAGGCGAGATCGGGGCGATGCCACAGGATCTGGTGATAGAAGTCGCGCCAGATCAGCTCGGACAGCCAGGCCTGCGCGCCGCGCCCGCCGTCCTGCCACGCAGCGGCGGCGAGCTGGCGGACCGAAACCGTGCCGAAGCGAAGATGCACCGACAGGTAGGACGGGCCCTTCTGCGCGGGGAAGTCGCGCGTCTCGTGATAGCGGTCGATGCGCTGCAGGAAGTCCTCGAACAACTGCGCCCCGCCCGCCATGCCGGGAATCAGCTTGAGGTCGTCGAGGCCCGCGGGCGCGAATCCCAGGTCCCCGAGGCTCGGGATGGCGCTCGAGCGCGCCTCGAGCCTGTCCGCGTGCGGATCGATCGGGTGCGGCCGGAGCTCATGCGGCGTCAGCGTTTTCAGCCACGCGTTCCTGTAGGGCGTGAAGACGCTGAAGGGCGTGCCGGCGGAGGTAAGCACTTCCTCACGTTCAAGAATGACGCTGTCCTTGGCGTGGTGGACCGCGATGCCGCGGGCGCGCAAGGCAGTTTCCACGGCAGCGTCGCGTGCCAGAGCGAAGGGATCGTCGTCGTGATTGAAAAATACGGCGTCGACCCCGAGCCGGGCTGCGAGCTGCACGATCTCGTCGCGTGCAACGCCGTGGCGCACGACGAGTCCGCCGCCGCGCGACGCCAGCGCACGCCGCAAGGCGACGACGCTACGCTGGATGAACTCGACCCGCCGGTCGGTGCGATCGCGAAGCGCATCCAGGATCTCGCGATCGAATACGAACGCACAGGCCACCTGCCCGGCGGACTCGAGCGCGCTGTGGAGCGCGGCATGGTCGAAATCGCGCAGGTCGCGGCGAAACCAGACCAGGGCGCGGGCGTATCGAGGCATGGGGCGTGGCGGCCGCTATAGTGAAGGAAGGGCACGAAAAGGGGTGCCCGCGTGTTTCGGGGCAGATTACAATGGGAACGCAATCATGGATACCGTCAATCTCACCCACAATTTCCTGATCGCCATGCCGGGCATGGTCGACCCCAATTTCAATGGCACGCTGACCTACATATGCGACCATAGCGACCAGGGTGCGCTGGGTGTCGTCGTCAACCGTCCGATCGATCTGGATCTGTCGACCCTGTTCGAGCAGATCGGCCTGTCGCTGCCCGAGCGCCTGCATCACACCGCCGTGTATTTCGGCGGCCCGGTGCAGACCGAACGCGGCTTCGTGCTGCACACGCCGCCGCTCACCTTCAGTTCCACGCTCACCGTCAACGATGCGGTCAGCCTGACCACTTCGAAGGACGTGCTCGAAGCGGTGAGCCAGGGGGCGGGACCGGAAAAATTCATGGTGTCGCTCGGCTACGCCGGCTGGTCGGCCGGCCAGCTCGAGGACGAAATCAAACAGAATGCCTGGCTGTCGGTTGCGGCGGATCCGCAGGTGATATTCGACCTGGCCCCGGAGGAGCGCCTGCCTGCCGCGATGAAGCTGCTGGGCATCGACTTCGCCAGCCTGTCCGAAGAAGCCGGGCACGCTTGAAGCCGGGAGAGACCCGCGGCACGGTGCTGGCCTTCGACCTGGGCCTGAAGCGCACCGGCGTGGCCTCGGGCGAGCTGTCGATCGGCATCGCGCACCCCCTCACCGTCGTTCAGGCCGGCTCGACCGAGGAGCGGCTCGCCGCCGCCGCCCGTCTCATCGCCGAATGGCAGCCGGTCCTGCTGGTCCTGGGCCTTCCCACCCACGCCGACGGCAGCGAACACGCGATGACCCGGGTGGCCAAAAACTTCGCGCGCAAATTAGAATCCCGCTTCAATCTCCCGGTTTTTCTGGTGGACGAACGCCATACGAGCACGGCAGCTGAATCCGAGCTCCACGCGATCGGCATCCATGGCAAGAAAAACAAGGCGCTGACGGACGCCGTCGCCGCCCAACTCATTTTGCAAGGGTTCTTCGATGCACGCCTCTCTGCCTGACGCCAATACCCTCATCGCGCGGCTCGCCGACGCCATCGCACCCACGCTCACGCCCGACACGCTGATCGTCGGCATCCATACGGGCGGCGTATGGGTGGCCGAACGGCTGCATGCGCTGCTGCAATGCGCCGCGCCGCTCGGAACGCTCGACATCTCGTTCTACCGCGACGATTTTTCGCGCATCGGCCTGCACCCGCAGGTGAAGCCGTCCAACCTGCCCTTCGACCTGGAGGGCCGTGCCATCCTGCTCGTCGACGACGTGCTGCATACCGGGCGCACCGTGCGCGCGGCGATGAACGAGCTGTTCGACTACGGCCGCCCGGCGTCGATCCGGCTCGCGGTGCTGGTCGACCGCGGTGGTCACGAACTGCCGATCCGCCCCGATTTCGCCGGCCTGACGATGGCCGTGCCCGCCCACCAGAACATCAACCTTTCCCGTCTCGACGATGGCCATCTGACCCTGACCCTCGCATGAACCTACAACTTACCGAAGACGGCAGGCTGCGGCACCTGCTCACGCTCGACGGTCTGCCGCGCGCCATCATCCTGCAGATCCTCGACACGGCCGAATCCTTCATGGACGTCGGCGAACGCGAGGTGAAGAAAGTCCCGCTGCTGCGCGGGAAGAGCATCTTCAACCTGTTCTTCGAGCCGTCGACGCGCACCCGCACCACCTTCGAGATCGCGGCCAAGCGCCTGTCCGCCGACGTGGTCAACCTCAACATCGCCACCTCCAGCCAGACCAAGGGCGAGGCGATCCTCGACACCGTCGACAACCTCGCCGCGATGCACGCCGACATGTTCATCATGCGTCATGCGCAATCAGGCGCCGCGCACTTCATCGCCCGCCACGTCGCGCCGCACATCTCGGTGGTGAACGCGGGCGACGGCCGCCACGCGCATCCCACCCAGGGCCTGCTGGACATGTTCACCATCCGCCGCTACAAGGGCGAGTTCCACAACCTGACCGTCGCCATCGTCGGCGACGTGCTGCATTCGCGCGTCGCGCGCTCGCAGATCCACGCGCTGACCACGCTCGGGGTACCGGAAGTGCGCGTCATCGGCCCCAAGACCCTGCTGCCGCAGGGCGTCGAACAGATGGGCGTCAAGGTCTTCCACGACATGGAAGCCGGTCTCGCCGGCTGCGACGTCGTCATCATGCTGCG
>DAHWJK010000028.1:0-21882 GCA_027344185.1 Thiobacillus sp. | reverse complement strand
TCGGCGTCGGTCATGATGATGATGCGGTGGTAGCGCAGCTTGTCGGGGTTGTAGTCGTCCTTGCCGATGCTGGTGCCGAGCGCTGTGATCAGCGTGGCGATCTCCTGGCTGCCGATGACCTTGTCGAAGCGCGCACGCTCGACGTTGAGGATCTTGCCCTTCAAGGGCAGGATCGCCTGGAACTTGCGGTCGCGGCCCTGCTTGGCGGAGCCGCCGGCGGAATCGCCCTCGACCAGATAGATTTCGCACAACGCAGGGTCTTTTTCCTGGCAGTCGGCCAGCTTGCCGGGCAGGCCGAGGCCGTCCATCACGCCCTTGCGGCGGGTGATCTCGCGCGCCTTGCGCGCGGCCTCGCGGGCGCGCGCGGCGTCGACGATCTTGGCGCACAGCAGCTTGGCGTCGCTGGGGTTTTCGAGCAGGAATTCGGCGAGTTTCTGGCCGACGACTTCCTGCACCACCGGCTGCACTTCGGACGACACCAGCTTGTCCTTGGTCTGCGAGGAAAACTTGGGCTCGGGCACCTTCACCGACAGCACGCAGGTGAGGCCTTCGCGCATGTCGTCGCCGGTGGTTTCGACCTTGGCCTTCTTGGCCACTTCGTTTTCCTCGATGTACTTGTTCAGCACGCGCGTCATCGCCATGCGCAAGCCGGTGAGGTGGGTGCCGCCGTCGCGCTGCGGGATGTTGTTGGTGAAGCACTGCACGGTTTCGGAATAGCTGTCGTTCCACTGCATCGCGACTTCGATGGTCATGCCGTCCTTTTCGCCGATCGCGGTGAAGATTTTCGGGTGCAGCGGATTTTTCAGCCGGCTCATGTATTCGACGAAGCCCTTGACGCCGCCGGAGTGCGCAAAGTTTTCGGTCTTGCCGTCGCGGTGGTCGATCAGCTCGATCTTGACGCCGTTGTTGAGGAAGGACAGTTCGCGGATGCGCTTGGCGAGGATGTCGAAATGGAATTCGACGTTGCCGAAGATTTCCGCGTCGGCCAGAAAATGCACTTCGGTGCCGCGTCCTTCGGTCTCGCCGACGATCTGCATCGGCGAGACCTCGACGCCGTTCTGGATTTCGATCGGGCGGTCGAGCACCTTGCCCTGGTGGAAGGTCATCGCGTATTTCTTGCCGTCGCGACGCACGATCAGCTTGAGCCATTTCGACAGGCCGTTGACGCACGACACGCCGACGCCGTGCAGGCCGCCGGACACCTTGTAGCTGTTCTGGTTGAACTTGCCGCCGGCGTGCAGCACGGTCATGACGATTTCGGCCGCGCTGCGCTTGGGCTCGTGCTTGTCGTCGAACTTGACGCCGACCGGAATGCCGCGGCCGTTGTCGCTGACCGAAATCGAATTGTCGGGATGGATGATGACCTTGATGTCGTCGCACCAGCCGGCCAGCGCCTCGTCGATGGCGTTGTCCAGCACCTCGAACACCATGTGGTGCAGGCCGGTGCCGTCGGAGGTGTCGCCGATGTACATGCCGGGGCGCTTGCGAACCGCCTCCAGGCCTTCCAGCTGCTGGATGCTGTCTTCGTCGTAACCGCCGTTGGTGTTTTCAGGCGTTGCGTCGTCCGGTTTCTTGCTCATGGTGTTCCTGTCGGTTGTTGCTAGGGGTCTACTGCAAGGCAGCGTCAAAAAAACAACCCTGTCATCGCCGTGGCGCTTGTCCCGTAAGGGGGAAAACCGGGGTCCAGTTGCCGGTTTTCCGCGTGGGCTTCGCCCACCCTACGGCCAATGCGAAGGGGGTAGGGTGGGCGAAGCCCACGCAGTCCGGCGGTAGCTTGGTCAGCACGCTCAGATCCGCATCGGCATTACGACGTACTTGAAGCCTGGCTCGCCTTCGCTGGTGAGCAGCATGCTGCTGTTGGCGTCGCCGAGCGACAGCGTGATTTCGTCGGTGTTGACGGCGCCCAGGCCGTCGAGCAGGTAGGTCACGTTGAAGCCGACATCGAGCGGATCGCCGTTGTAGCTGACCTCGATTTCGTCGGCCGCTTCTTCCTGTTCGTTGTTGTTGCAGACGATGCCGAGCGTGTTTTCGCTCATGACGAGGCGCACGCCGCGGAATTTTTCGTTCGACAGGATGGCCGCGCGCTGCAGCGCCTGGATCACGTTCTGGCGACGGGCCTTGAGGTGGCGCGGCTGGTTGGAGGGGATCACGCGCTGGTAGTCTGGAAACTTGCCGTCGACCACCTTGGTGACCAGCTCGGTGCCGGGCAGGGTGAAGGTGACCTGGTTAGCGCCGATGCGCAGCTCGACCGCGTCGTCGACGTCGCCCAGCAGTTTGGACAGCTCGATCACGGTTTTGCGCGGAATGATGATTTCGCGCGCCTCACCCTCGGTCTCCAATGCGGTTTCTGCGTAGCTCAGGCGATGGCCGTCGGTGGCCACCACGCGCAGCTGCTTGCCTTCCAGCACCAGCAGCATGCCGTTGAGGTAATAGCGGATGTCCTGGCTTGCCATGGCGAACTGCACCAGCTGCAGCAGGCGTTTCAGCGTTTTTTGCGGCAGTCGGATTGCATTACCCAGACCGGCGCCGGTTTCGACCCGCGGGAAATCGGCGGCCGGCAAGGTCTGCAGGGTGAAGCGCGACTTGCCGGCACTGACCACGACCTGGCTGTCCTTGCTGTCGAGCTTGAGCTTGGCGTCGTCCGGCAGCGCCCGCACGATGTCGAACAGCTTGCGGGCTGCGATGGTGATCGCGAAATCCTCGCCGCCCGGCGCATCGATCCGGGTGCTGACCTGCAGCTCGAGGTCGGTGGCCAGCAGCGTCAGCTTGCCGGCCTTTTTTTCCAGCAGCAGGTTGGACAGGATGGGCAGGGTGTGGCGGCGTTCCACCACGCCCACAACTGCCGACAGGGCAGCCAGCAGGGCATTGCGTTCGCTTTGTACTAATAGCATTTATATATTCCTGAAAGTCGTAATAAAGGCGGCCTAAATCTGGGGATAAGCTTCTTTACTCAATCGAATCATGTCATTGTCGCCATTATGGGGTGTGGGCAAAAGCGGTACGATACGGGAGAGCTGGGGAGCGTTTTCGCTTGCCGGCCGATCGAGCCTGTCTTATCCACATTTCATCCTCAGCCTGTCAGGCTTTGCAGCAACACCAGATAATCGCGCCCGATGTCCGCTTCGGTCTCGCGCAGTTCGGCCACCTTGCGGCAGGCGTGGATCACCGTCGTGTGGTCGCGCCCGCCGAAGGATTCGCCGATTTCCGGCAGACTCTGGTTGGTCAGTTCCTTGGCCAGCGCCATCGCGATCTGGCGGGGACGCGCCAGGTTGCGCGTGCGCTTCTTCGAAAACATGTCGGCGACCTTGATCTTGTAGAAGTCGGCGACGGTCTTCTGGATGTTCTCGATCGACACGATGCGCGAGGTCGAGGCGATCAGGTCGCGCAGCGCCTCTTTCACCAGTTCCAGCGAGATCGGTTTTTCGTGGAAGCGCGAAAACGCGATCACCCGCTTCAGGGCGCCTTCGAGCTCGCGCACGTTGGAACGCACCTGCTTGGCAATGAAGAAGGCGACGTTCTCGTCGAGCTTGATGTTTTCGGCCTGCGCCTTGGCCAGCAGGATGGCGACCCGCATTTCCAGCTCGGGCGGCTCCACCGCCACGGTCAGGCCCCAGGCGAAGCGCGATTTCAGGCGATCGTCGAGCCCGCTGATTTCCTTGGGGAAGGTGTCGCAGGTGATGACGATCTGCTTCTTGTTCTCGATCAGCGAGTTGAACACATAGAAGAACTCTTCCTGGGTGCGGTCCTTCTTGGCGAGGAACTGGATGTCGTCGACCAGCAGCAGGTCGAGCGACATGTAGCGTCGCTTGAGGTCGTCGAACTGCTTGTTCAAATAGGCCTTGACCACGTCGTCGACATAATCGTTGGCGTGGATATAGCTGATGCGCGCGTCTGGGTTGGCCTGGCGCACGGTGTTGCCGATGGCCTGCAGCAGGTGGGTCTTGCCGAGCCCGACGCCGCCGTAGACAAACAGCGGGTTGTAGGCGGTGCCGGGGTTGTCGGCAATCTGCAGGGCCGCGGCCCGCGCCAGCTGGTTGGCGCGGCCTGAAACAAAATTATCGAACGAAAAGGCGGGATTGATGCGCATGCCGCCGACCGCTGGCGGCGCCGGTGCCGCCGGCGCCCGCGCAACGCCGGGGGGCGCCGGTGCCGCCGTCCGCGGGGCGGTCGCTTTTTTGCCCAGCGCGTAATTGATCGAGACCGGGCGGGCGTAGAATTCCTGCGCCCAGCCGTCGATATGTTCGGCGAATTTTTCGCGCACCCAGTCCATCACGAAGTGGTTGGGCGCCAGGATCCGCACCTCGCTGCCCGTGTCTTCAAACACCAGGGGCTTAATCCACGTGCTGAATTGCTGCTGGGTCAAACTGGCGCGAAAGCGCTCTTGGCAAAGGTCCCAGAAGGAATCCATAGTCGATAGGCGGGAAGGGGTCAGCGGCATGAGATTCAAGCGCCGAATCTTACTCTCCTTCGGCGAGGTTATCCACAGGCGAAAGAGACCGGGCGCGCAGGCCGCCTGGCTGCGCGCGCTTGACAGCCCCGGGGTTGGGACTGTCTAATACGCGGTTTTTCAACAGATTTTTTAGTGCCGGCCGGTTCTGTCCGTGCGGAACCGGCCGGCAGCCTTGGAAAGGACTCGAGATGAAACGCACTTACCAGCCGTCCACCGTTCGCCGCAAGCGTACCCATGGTTTCCGCGCCCGCATGAAAACCAAGGCCGGCCGCGCCGTGATCAACGCGCGCCGCGCCAAGGGCCGCGCCCGCCTGGCTGTCTAAATCGATACGCGTCCCGGCAAAACCGGAGGCGTGCGCCTGCACGACGCGCGCCTCGTCCGCCCGGCCGATTTTGCCCGGGTATTTGCCCGCAATCAGCGTGCGCGCACGGACAGCATCGTAGTCATGGCCTGTCCCAATCAAGTGGGCTATCCCCGATTGGGCATGGTGATCGCCAAGCGCCTGCTCGCACGCGCGGTCGACCGCAACCGCGTCAAACGCTGCGTACGCGAGCGTTTCCGGGAGATGCTGCCGACGCTGCCCGCGTGCGATTTCGTCGTTCGACTGATCGCCAAACCGGTCGCCGGCGACGAAGCGCGCGATCTGTCACGCACCTTTAAACGTGCGGGCGAGCGCGCCATGGCAAAATGGCCCCCCGCACCGGCAACCGATGTCGCGCCGGACTCCTCCTCCAACTAAAAACGCGTCCCGTCTCAATGGATAACCAGCGGCTGATTCTTTTCATCGTCTTTTCCTTCACGCTGCTTTTGCTGTGGGAGGCCTGGCAGGACCAGAATGCGCCGGCGCCTGAAACGCCGGCAACCGCCAGCGCACCCGCCACCGGGGCGCCGACGCCGACCCAGGCATTGAATGCACCGCCCGCACCGACCGCGACGCCGACCCGCGGCTTTGCCAAGGGTCAGCGGGCCGTGGTGGAAACCGACGTGCTGCGCGCCAGCATCGACGCCAATGGCGGCGACCTGCGCGAGCTGAAGTTGCTGGCCTACCGTGAGACGGAAGACAAAAACCAGATCTTCACCCTGTTCGAAGACAGCGCGACGCGGCCCTATCTGGCGCAAAGCGGTCTGGTGGGCGAGGGCTTGCCGACGCACCGCAGCGTGTTCCAGCTCAACCCGGGCACCTATCGCCTGACCGGCGGTGCGGCGCAGGTGCAGGTGCCGCTGGTGTGGAGCGACCCCGCCACCGGCGTGCGGGTCGAGAAAACCTATATTTTCAAGCGCGGCAGCTATCAGGTCGGCGTGCAGACCCGCGTCATCAACGGCGGCGACAAGCCGATCGACCTGACGCCCTACTACCAGTTCACGCGTCACGGTGAAGCGCCGCGCGGCGAATCCTTCTTCCTGTACACCTATACCGGACCGGCGTTCTACACGAATGCGCGCAAGTTCCAGAAAGTCGCGTTCAAGGACATCCAGGAAGGCAAGGCCGATTTCGAGAAAAACGCCGACAACGGATGGGTCGGTCTGGTGCAGCACCACTTCGTGTCGGCCTGGCTGCCCCAAGGCAGCGTCAAGCGCGAGTACTACACCCGTTCGCTGGGCGAAGGCTTGTATGCCGCCGGCGTGATTCTCGCCGAAGGCACGCTTGAGCCCGGCCAAGAGAAGACCTTTACGGTCCCCTTGTACGCCGGTCCGCAAACCCAGGTTGCACTGGAAAAAGTGGCGCCGGGCCTGGAACTGTCGCGCGACTATGGCTGGCTGACGCCGCTGGCCTACCCGATTTTCTGGTCGCTGGAAAAGATCGAGCGCATCGTCGGCAACTGGGGCTGGGCGATCATCATCCTGACCATCCTGATCAAGCTGGCGCTGTATCCGCTGTCGGCCGCCGGCTACAAGTCGATGGCCAAGATGAAGAAGCTGACCCCGCGCCTGAAGCTGCTGAAGGACACCTACGGCGACGACCGCGCCAAGCTGCACCAGGCGATGGCGGAGATGTACAAGACCGAGAAGATCAATCCGCTCGGCGGCTGCCTGCCGATCCTGATCCAGATCCCGGTGTTCATCGCGCTGTACTGGGTGCTGCTGGCGGCGGTGGAAATGCGCGGCGCCCCCTGGCTGGGCTGGATCACCGACCTGACCGCGCCGGATCCGTGGTTTATCCTGCCGATCCTGATGGGCATCACCTCGATCCTGCAGGTGAAGCTCAACCCGCAGCCGATGGACCCGATGCAGGCCAAGATCATGATGATCATGCCGGTCGCGTTCACCGTGATGTTCGTGTTCTTCCCGGCCGGCCTGGTGCTGTATTGGGTGGTCAACAACATCCTGTCCATTGCGCAGCAGTGGGCGATCAACCGGCAGGTCGAGGGCGGTGGCAAGCCCGCCTCCGGCAAGGCCTGACCTGATCGCCGCCATCGCCACCGCGCCCGGTCGCGGTGGGGTGGGGGTGGTGCGGGTGTCGGGCGCGGATATCGCGCCGTTGGCGACCGCCATCCTCGGGTGCGTTCCCGTGCCGCGCCACGCCACGTTTTGTCCTTTCCTCGATGCGGACGGTCAGCCGATCGACGAAGGCATCGCGCTTTATTTCACTGCGCCCCATTCATTCACTGGCGAGCACGTGCTCGAGTTGCAGGGCCACGGCGGTCCGGTGGTGATGAATCTCATCCTGCAGCGCTGCATCGAACTCGGCGCCCGCCTGGCCGGGCCGGGCGAGTTTTCGCGCCGCGCTTTTCTCAATGGCAAGCTCGATCTGGCGCAGGCCGAGGCGGTGGCCGACCTGATCGATGCCGCATCGACCGAGGCCGCGCGCTCGGCGGTGCGGTCGCTCTCCGGCGCCTTTTCGGCGCGGATTGCCGAACTGGTAGAGGCGCTGATCCGCCTGCGCATGCTGGTGGAGGCCACGCTCGACTTTCCCGAAGAAGAGATCGATTTTCTGCAGCAGGCCAATGCCTTCGGCCGGCTCGATGCGATCGACGCCAGCCTTGGCACTGTGCGCGCGCAGGCGAAGCAGGGCGTGCTGTTGCGCGAGGGCCTGACGGTGGTGCTGATCGGCCAGCCGAACGTTGGCAAGTCGAGCCTGCTTAATCAGCTGGCCGGATTCGAGGCGGCGATCGTCACCGAGATCGCCGGCACCACGCGCGACACCGTGCGCGAGGCGATCCAGATCGAGGGCGTACCGCTGCACATCATCGACACCGCGGGCCTGCGCGACACCGACGACGCGGTGGAGAAAATCGGCATCGCGCGCACCTGGGCCGCGGTCGAGAAAGCCGACGTCGCGCTGCTGCTGGTCGACGCCGCGCACGGCCTGGGCGAGCACGAGGCGACGATCCTCGCCCGCCTGCCGCAGGCGGCGCGGCTGACGCTGCACAACAAGATCGACGTCACCCGGGATGCGCCGCGCGCGGTCGGTGACGAAATCTGGCTGTCCGCCAAAACCGGCGCCGGGGTCGACCTGCTACGCGGCAAGCTGCTCGAAGCGGCCGGCTGGCAGGCCGCGGGCGAGGGCGCCTTCATGGCGCGCGCGCGGCATCTCGATGCGCTTTCCCGCGCTGCCGCGCATCTGGCCGCCGCACGGACGACGGCGGCGCAGCTCGAACTCTTTGCCGAGGAGCTGCGGCTCGCGCAGGCGGCGCTGTCGGAGATCACCGGCGAATTCAGCGCCGACGACCTGCTGGGTCAAATCTTCAGCTCCTTCTGCATCGGCAAGTGAGTGTGCGCATGCTGACCTGGCGCAGCATCTACGACGAGCTGGGCAGCCATCGTCGGCGCCTGTTGCTGGCCAACCTTGTTGCCTTGCTGGCGGTGGTGGCCGCGGTGCCGATCCCGCTGCTGCTGCCCTTGATGGTCGACGAAGTGCTGCTGCACCACCCGGGCAACATGGTCGCCGCCATCGGCGCGTGGTTTCCGGTGGCGTGGCACGGCCCGGTGCTGTTCATCGGCGCGGCGCTCGCGCTGTCGCTGGTGCTGCGGCTGACAGCCATTCTGCTCAACGTGTGGCAGGGCCGCAGCTTCTCGCTGCTGGCGAAGGACGTCGTCTACCGCATCCGGGTGCGCATGCTGAACCGCCTGTCGAAGATCGCGCTGTCGCAGTTCGAGACGGTCGGCGCGGGGCGGGTGACGTCGCATTTCGTCACCGACCTCAACGCCATCGATACGTTTCTCGGCGCGTCGATCTCGGGCTTCGTGGTGTCGGTGTTGACGCTGGTCGGCGTCGCCGGCGTGCTGTTCTGGATGCACTGGCAACTGGCGTTGTTCATCCTGCTGTTGAACCCCATCGTGATTCTGTTCTCGACCCGGCTCGGCAAGCGGGTGAAAGACCTGAAAAAACACGAGAACCGGGCCTTCGAGGTGTTCCAGGATGCGCTGTCCGAAACGCTGGACGCGCTGACGCAGATCCGCGCGATGAACCGCGAGAAGCATTACCTGGCGCGGGTGACCGACAAGGCCGACGACATCCGCCGCCACGCCGCGGCGTTCGCGTGGAAGTCGGACGCGATGAGCCGGTTTTCCTTCTTCGTGTTTCTGGCCGGCTTTGACGCTTTTCGCGCCGGCGCGATGCTGATGGTGGTGTTTTCCGACCTGTCCATCGGCGAGATGCTGGCGGTGTTCGGTTATCTCTGGTTCATGATGACGCCGGTGCAGGAGCTGGTGAACATGCAGTATTCCTGGTTTGCCGCCAATGCGGCGCTGGGGCGCATCAATGCGTTGCTCGGCCTTGCCGGCGAGCCGCAGCACCCGGCGCTGCGCGATCCCTTCGCCGGCCGGGACACGGTCGGCATTGCGCTCGAACACGTCAGCTTCGCCTACGACGAGGGCGAAACGGTTTTGGACGATGTCAGCCTGGCGGTGGCACCCGGCGAGAAAGTGGCGCTGGTGGGCGCTTCCGGCGGCGGCAAGTCGACGCTGGTGCAGGCGCTCCTGGGCCTGTATCCGGTGAAGGCGGGACGGATCCTGTACGGCGATGTGCCGGTGACCGAAATCGGCTGGGAGACGGTGCGCGAGCATGTCGGCGTGGTGCTGCAGCATCCGGTGCTGTTCAACGACAGCGTGCGCGCCAACCTGACGCTGGGGCGCGAGGCCGACGACGCCACACTGTGGCAGGCGCTGGAGATCGCGCAGCTGAAGGACACCATCGCCACGCTGCGGCATGGCCTCGACACCGTGGTAGGACGCCAGGGCGTCCGCATGTCGGGCGGGCAGCGGCAGCGGCTGGCGATCGCGCGCATGATCGTCGCCCGCCCCAGCATTGTCATCCTCGACGAGGCCACCTCGGCGCTCGACAGCGACACCGAGCGGCACCTTCACCAGGCGCTGGGCGCGTTTCTGGCCGGGCGCACCACGCTGATCATTGCCCACCGGCTGTCGGCGGTGAAACAGGCCGGCCGCATCCTGGTGTTCGAAAACGGGCGGGTCGTGGAAGCGGGCGGCCATGCCGAATTGATCGAAAAAGGCGGTCTGTATCACACGCTCTACCATCACGCCTGAAAATAAAGCTCGGGAAAATCAGCGTCCTCTGATACACTCCGCAAAGTTGTGCATACAGCAGTGGGCAGGCCAGATTTTTACCGCCGTGCCTCGGGACTGTTCTCACAGCCCCATCGTCTTCGACCTCTCTTTTGTGCCGCCGGTGTTTTATCGCAACCGGCAGTGACAAGTCTTGTGGTTGGCGCCGGTGTGATCGACGCGACCCGTTGGGCGTTTTCCGAACGCCGCATCAATCCGGTTCGTATTTTGTGACCTGTCTGGTGTTGAGCCGGGCGCAGGTTTGTTATGCGCGTTTGTGCGCACAGAAAAAAGGTTTGCCATGAGCTTTTCCGAACTGGGGCTAGATCCCCTCATCCTTAAATCCGTTGTCAGCGCCGGCTACGAAAACGCCACGCCGGTCCAGACGCTGGCGATTCCCGCCGCACTGACCGGGCGCGATCTGCTGGTGTCCTCGCACACCGGCAGCGGCAAGACCGCCGCGTTCATCCTGCCGTCGATCCAGCGCATGCTGGCCGAGCCGACCGTCAAAGGCATGGGCCCTCGCGTGCTGGTGCTGACGCCGACGCGCGAACTCGCGCTGCAGGTCGAGAAAGCCGCCATCACCTATGGCAAGGACATGCGCCGCTTCCGCACCGCCTGCCTGGTCGGCGGCTCGCCGTATGGCCTGCAGTTGAAGCGTTTGAGCCAGCCCGTGGACATTGTGGTGGCCACGCCGGGCCGCCTGATCGATCATCTGGAGCGCGGCAAGATCGACTTCTCGCGCCTGGAAGTGCTGGTGCTCGACGAAGCCGACCGCATGCTGGACATGGGCTTTGTCGACGACATCAAGGCCATCGCCGCGCGCTGTCCGAAAGAGCGCCAGACGCTGCTGTTCTCGGCCACGCTCGACGGCGTGGTAGGCAACCTGGCGCGCGAACTCACCCGCGACGCGCAGCGCATCGAAATCGAAGCGGTGCCGCACACGGAATCGAAGATCGAGCAGCGCCTGCTGTTTGCCGACAACATGGACCACAAGAACAGGCTGCTCGACGCGCTGCTGCGCGACGTGGACATGACGCAGGCCATCGTGTTCGCATCGACCAAGCGCAGCACCGAGGAAATTTCCGACCTGCTGTCCGAGAGCGGCTTTGCCTCCGACGCGCTGCATGGCGACATGCAGCAGGGCCAGCGCAACCGCGCGCTGCAGCGCCTGCGCGAAGGCCGCACCAAGGTGCTGGTTGCTACCGACGTGGCCGCGCGCGGCATCGACGTGGCGGGCATCAGCCACGTGATCAACTTCGACCTGCCGCGCCAGGCCGAGGACTACGTCCACCGCATCGGTCGCACCGGCCGTGCCGGTCGCACCGGCATCGCGGTGAGCTTTGCCGGCATGCGCGAAGGCGGGCTGGTGAAGAACATCGAACGCTACACCGGCAACCGCATCGAGGTGCACACGCTGCCAGGCCTGGAGCCGACCCAGAAGCCGTCTTCCGGCCGTCCGGCGTCGTCGGGCCGTCCGCGCAGCAATGCGGGTCCGCGCGGCGGTTTTGGCGACAAGCGTAGCGAACCGCGCAGCTATGGCGACCGTCCGCCGCGCGGCGACAGCCGCGATAACCGCGATCGCGGCTACCGTGCCGATGCGCGTCCCGCCGGCGCGGAGCGTCCGCGCAGCGGCGCACCGCGCGGCAACCGCTTCGAGCAGGCGGCCCGCGGCCCGTCCGACGTGCCGCGCATGAACCAGGAGCAACGCCCGCCGCAGCACAACGACGCGTATCGCGGCGCCGCGTCGGCGCCCAAGCCCGAAGTCAACGGCAACAGCGTGGAGTACTGGGAAAAGCGCGAGCGCGAGGCGAAAGCCGCCAAGGCATCGACTGGCCGCAGCTACGGGGACCGGGGCAACAGCGCGCGGCCCGGCCAGCCGCGCAGCGGCGGCCCGGAAAACCGGGGCGGCGGCAATCGCGTCGGGGTGCGGGGCCGCTTCAAGGACTGATCGCTCGCACGATCCTCAGCAAGGAGAAGGGGGTTTCACGTGGAACCCCCTTTTTTCGTCCGCTATTTGTGCTGAAAGCGCACGCTGGCGAGCAGGGTTTCGAAATCCGCCCGCCCGCGCTCGAAATAGACGATCGCCGGCGCTTCATACAGGATCGACAGCCGGCCGCGGGCGTCGACCAGGCTGACCAGCACCCGCTCGATCGGCAGCCCGCGTTCGTTCTTGTAGCGGATGTGCACGCGGGCGGCGGGCTTGCCGCCGAGCATGACCGGGGTGCTGGCGAGCAGCTCGAGGTTGGCGGTGGCGGCGGTGTTTTTCCATTCGGCAATCGCGAGCTCGGCCAGCTCGTGCGGCAACATGTCGGCGCGCGTTTCCCGCTTGGTGTGTGGCAGCTTGCGGTCGTGCGGCTGTCGGTTGACGGCGATGTAATTGAGTGCCGGGCCGTCGCGGGTGACGAAGTAATCGTTGGCGTCGGCGGTCCGCCTGACCCAGCCGAGCGGCAGTTCCAGGCTGTAGTCGTCGCGCTTGCTTTCGTGGCGACTGCCGGGGTCGACGCGCGCCCACGGGGTGCAGGCGGCCAGACTGGCGAGCAGCAGGCCCACGGCAATACTGCGGCCCGTGCGCCGTGCGCGGCTGCCGGGCTGCGGTGTCCTCATGCGGCGGGAGTTTGGTGGGCCAGCGCCGGCGGGCCGAGTGGATCGTAATGACAGACCTGGTTGCGGCCGTTGTTCTTGGCGACATAGAGGGCCTGGTCGGCCTGGTCGAGCAGCGTGCTCAGCGCCCGCGGGTCGACATGCTTGTTCGGTTGCGGCAGCAGGGTGGCAACGCCGATGCTGACCGTGATGGGGTGTTTCAGGTTTTCGATCGCAGCAACGGCTGCGCGCAGGCGCTCCGCCGCGACCAGGCCTTCTTCCGCGCTGAGGCCGAGCGTGGCCACGACGAATTCCTCGCCACCGTGGCGCGCCACGATATCGTTGTCGCGGGCGGTTTCCCGCAGCGTCGCGGCGACCGCCTGCAGCACACGATCGCCTTCGGGGTGGCCGAAGCGGTCATTGATCGACTTGAAATGGTCGAGGTCGAGCAGCAGCAGGGTCACGTTTTCCCGGCGCCGGTGCGCGATCTTGAGCATCTGTCCTGCGTGTTCGTAAAACGCGCGCCAGTTGAGGAGCCCGGTGAGGCCGTCGTGGTTGGCCAGCAGCTCCAGCTCCGTGTGCAGGCGGCGAAGTTCTGCGGTCTGCCGTTCGAGTGCGTCCTGCGCGGCCTTGCGCTCGGTGATGTCGCGCACGACGCACAGGGTGATCGGCTGGCCGTCAATGAGCATCGGGCTCAGCATGATGTCGACCGGGAATTCCTTGCCGTTCTTGTGCTGGGCGAACAGTTCGGACGACGCCCCCATTTGCCGGCTGCGCACAGCGGTCTTGAAGTGTGCGCGGTGATGTGTATGGCGTCCGGCAAAGCGGGCCGGCACCAGTTTTTCGACCGCCTGGCCGAGCAGTTCGCCGCGGGTGTAGCCGAACAGGGCCTCGATCTGGGCATTCGCCATCGTGATGCGGCCTTCCGCATCGACCACCAGCAGGCCGTCCGGCGAGCACTCGAAAATGCGCTGATAGACGCCCTGGAGCGTCGAGGCGGCATTGCGGTCAGACGCGGAGGGGGCGAGGGGCGCGCTCATGGGTTTTATTTGGCTCTAGGTGAATTATTGTCCGCGGATGCTGAACTGTCCATGAGCGTGATGTAGTACTCGACGAAAGTGCGGTCGGCGGCGGCGGGGTCGAGTGTGAGGTAATGGCGCAGGCGTGCGGCGGCCTCATCGCTGTTGCCGCGCTTGAAATGAAGCAGGCCGAGCGCCCGGTGCGGCGGCGCGTAGTGCGGAGCGGTTTTGATCGCGGCGTTGAATTCGCGCTCGGCGGCGGCTTCGTCGCCGGCCTCGTTGCGCAGCCGATAGGCTTCGCCGAGGAAATACGAGGCTTCCGGCGGATACTCGCGGCGGGTGGCAGGGTTGTCGAGCATCAGGATGATCTGCTTGTAGCGGTAAGCCGCCAGGTCGGCCGCCAGCGAGGCCAGTCGCAGTCCCGCGGTGGTTTCGATGAAGCGTTCGCGGGCGGTTTCGCCGGCGTCGCTGTCGCGGATCAACGTATTGAAGCTGTCGATGCGCTCCTGCAGCCGGGGATGGCTGGCAAAGAAAAAGGGCTCGTCGATGTCGGCCGCCTTGATGTCGGCCTGCAGGTGTTCGAAGGTGCGGATCGTCTCGCGCGCGGCATAGCCGGCAGCGACCAGACGCCGGTAGCCGATCTCGTCGGCCTCGCGCTCGTGCTCGCGCGAATAGCCGAACATGGACGACAGCACGACGAGGTCGCCGACCAGCGGCACCCCCAGCATCGCCACCACCAGCGCGAATGCGGCGGTGTTGCGCAGGCGCCCGGCCTGCTGCAGCGTGTGGCGGTGGGTGAAGTGGGCACCCTCGTGCGCCAGCACCGTGGCGAGCTGGGCCTCGTTTTCGAAGCGGGCGATCAGGCCGGCGTTGACGTAGATGCTGCCATTGGGCAGCGCAAAGGCGTTGATCTGCTGGGCGTTCAGCACGCGCACCCGCAGGCGATCCTTGAATTCGGGATAGAGCCGGTCCATGATGCCCTGCAGATACGCGGTCAGCGCCGGATCGGTGTTGATGCGGCCGGCCCGCAGCAGCGCGCGGTCGAGTTCGTCCGCCTCCTGCCACAGGCCTTTCTCCTCGGATGCCAGTTCGCGGGTTTCGGCAGCGTCGGCCCAGGGCAGTACCGGTTCGGCCTGGGCCGGCAGGGCCAGCGCGCACGCCAGCGTCAGGCTCAGACCGCGCCTCATCGCGGCCCCGGCCAGGTCTGATAGAGGTCGCGTATCAGGTCGTCGACGTCGGCCGGCTTGCGCGTATCCTTGCTGCTGCTGGAATCGAAGCTCATCCACTGCACGTCGCCGGTTTTCAGGTCCACCACGCCGGCCGTAATGAAAGCCTGGCCCAGCGGCATGACGATGCCGAGCGCCAGACCGGCGACAAAGGCCGCGCGGCGGCCGCCGGAGGAGATGAAATCGGATCCCAGCACGATCAGCGCGGCATCGGCGCCGGTCTGCTCGCGCAGGAAGGCGAGGCCGGGCCCGACGGTATAGTCGAATTCGTGCTTCTTGTGCGCCCAGGCGGCCTGTTCGCTGCGGCCGTAGACGAACACCGAGTGGGCAACGCGGTCATACAGGCCGATGTGGGCATCGAGGTGGTCGAGCTCGGGGGCAGCCAGCGTCGGTGCAGGGATCAGCTCGAAAAGCCCGCTGTCGCGTGCCAGCCGGGCGGCGGTGGCGCGGATGTTGTCGCGCGCCGCGGCTTCCCAGTCGGCCATGCGGGTGGGCACGCCGCCGGCGGACAGTTCGAACACGAACATCTGCGGCGGCAGCAGCACGACTTTTTTCGGGCGGGTGTCGGGGTTTTGCAGCAGGGCCGGATTGACTGCGCTCATGGCTGCCTGTGCCGGGCTTGCCATTACACTTGCCGCCAGCAGGACAACACAGACGAAACGCCGCATGATGCGAAACTCCGAAAAGAGGCTTCACCCTATGGGAAAGCAGGCTATTGGTCAACCGAACCCCGACGCCGGCTGGCGCTGGGTCAGCGAGCGCGGTCTCAGGGTGGTCACGGGCGATTCAACGCTGCCACGCTATCTGTCGCTTGTTTCGCAGAACTTGTCAGAAATTGAAGACGTGATCCCGTCCGATGACAGCATTTTACTGATATTGCATCGCGGTGCGCCGGTGTCGGCGGCACTGCGGGCCGCATTGGCCGCGCCGCTGACGGAGACTGCGGCCCAGCCCGGTCGGCTGCACGAAATCGGGGTCGAATACGGCGGCGCGGCCGGGCCCGACCTGCCGGGCCTGGCGCGGCGGGCCGGGCTGAGCGTGGCGGACTGCATCGACTGTCATGCGGCGACCGATTACATCGTCGCCTTTCTGGGCTTCCAGCCGGGGTTTCCTTATCTGCGCGGCTTGCCCGAAGCCTTGTGCGCGCCGCGGCGCGCCACGCCCCGCGTGCGGGTGGCAGCGGGCAGCGTGGCGATCGGCGGCGCCTACTGCGGGATCTATCCCGCTGACGGTCCGGGTGGCTGGCATCTCATCGGCCGTGCCGCGGTCCCCGCCCTGTTCGATCCCGCGCGGGCCGCGCCCGCCCTGCTGATGCCGGGCGACCGCGTGCGCTTCATCCCAGCATGATCGAGGTCGTGCGCGCCGGCCTGTGCGACCTGGTGATGGACCTGGGTCGGCCCGGCTGGGGTGCGTTGGGCGTGCCCGCGGGCGGCGCGGCCGACCCGGCGGCGCTGGCGGCAGCCAATCGTCTGGTGGGCAATGACCCGACGGCGGCAGGCCTGGAACTCACCCTGTCGGGCCCGCTGCTGCGGTTCCCGGCGGGCGGCGTGGTGGCGCTGACCGGCGCGCGCTTTGCCGCCGTGCGCAGCAGCGGCGCGACGGCGGCCTGGAACGAAACCCTGGTGCTGGCGGCGGGCGAGACCCTGAACCTGGGGCCGGCCTCGACGGGTTGCCGCTGCTGGCTGGCGGTGCGCGGCGGGTTGGCGGTGCCGCCGGCGATGGGCAGTCGCAGCACGCTGCTGTCGGCGGGCTTTGGCGGCCATCAGGGCCGCGCACTGCAGATGGGGGATACGCTGCCCTGGGCGCCGGCGGCCGGCGAGATCCGGCTGCTGCGTGCCCATCCCCCGGCCGAGCCGGGCAACCGGACCTTGCGGGTGGTTGCAGGACCGCAGGCGGCCTGCTTCGACGATGCCGGGCTGGCGGCGTTTTTCGTTAACCCGTACCGGGTCGAGCGGGCATCGGACCGGCGCGGCCTGCGACTGCAGGGGCCGGCGGTGAGTCATGCGCGGATCGAGCTGGTCTCCCAGGGCGTGCTGCCCGGCGCGGTGCAGGTGCCGCCCGACGGCCAGCCGATCATTCTGGGCTGGGATGGGCCGGTGACCGGTGGCTACCCGGTGATTGCCGGCGTCATCAGCGCGGATCTGCCGAGGCTGGCCCAGCTGCGGCCGGGCGACACGGTGCGCTTCGCGACGATCGAACTGGAGGCGGCCCGGGGATTGGCGGCGGGGCAATGGGACATCGAGGACATTGCGTGATGGAACTGAATGCCGACATTGGCGAAGGCTGCGACGACGTTGGTTTGATGCCGTATCTGACGCGGGTGTCGATCGCCTGCGGGGGGCATGTCGGCGACGCCGCCAGCATGGCGACCGCGCTGCGCCTGACTGCCGACCATGGCGTGGCGGCCGGTGCGCACCCGAGCTATCCGGACCGCATCCAGTTCGGGCGACGGGCGCTGGCGGCGTCGGCCGATGAGATTGCTGCCTGGGTGACGCAGCAGACCGAGGCACTGGCCGAACAGGCAGCGCGCCTCAATATGCGGCTGACGCATGTCAAGCCGCACGGCGCACTCTATAACGTGGCGGCGCGCGATGCGGGCGTAGCGCGGGCAATCGCGCGTGCGGTGGCGGCAATCGATCCGGCGCTGGCACTGGTCGGGCTGGCCGGCTCCCAGCTGATTGCGGCCGGGCAAGCGGCCGGACTGGCGGTGTTGAACGAGGCGTTTGCCGACCGCCGCTACCAGCCCAGCGGCCGGCTTGTTTCACGTGAAACCGCGGGCGCGCTGATCGTCGACCCGGCGGACGCCGCCGAGCAGGCCCGTATGCTGGCCGCGGGCCGTGCGGTGGCCACGCTGGGTGGCGGCGCCGTGCGCATCCGGGCCGACACAATCTGCCTGCACGGCGACACGCCGGGCGCATTAAATATTGCCCGGGCCGTCCACGCGGCGCTGAATCACGGATAATTTCGCCCCTAACCCCTAACCCCTAACCCCTAACCCTGATATGCCGCTGCTGACCTTTGACCGACTCGAACTGGCCTACGGCCACTGGCCGCTCCTCGACGGCGCCTCGCTGGTGATCGAGGCGGGCGAGCGCATCGGCCTGATCGGCCGCAACGGCACCGGCAAGTCGAGCCTGTTGAAGATCATCGCAGGCATCAACACGCCGGATGCCGGCGAGGTGTGGCGCAAGCCGGCACTCAAGCTGGCCTATGTGCCGCAGGAGCCGCAGTTCGAGCCCGGACATACCGTGTTCGAGGCGGTGGCCGAGGGGGTCGGCGCGGCGCAGACGCTGCTGGCCCAGTACCATGCGGTGGCGCATGCGATGGCGGAAGGTGACGAGACCGTGTACGCCGACTTCGAGCGGCTGTCGCATGCGCTGGAAGTGGCCGATGCCTGGCGGCTCAACAGCCGGGTGGAGGAGGCCTTGCAGCGCCTGAGCCTGGATGCCGACCGCGCGGTCGACACCCTGTCCGGCGGGCTCAAGAAGCGCGTCGCGCTGGCGCGCGCGCTGGTCACCGATCCTGAATTGCTGCTGCTCGACGAGCCCACCAACCACCTCGACTTCGCGGCGATCGAATGGCTGGAAGGCCTGCTGAATGACTTCAAGGGCGCGCTGCTGTTCATTACCCACGACCGCCGCTTTCTGGATAACGTCGCCAACCGCATAGTCGAGCTTGATCGCGGGTCTTTACGCGAATATCAGGGCAATTTCACGGCATATCAGGCCAAAAAGGCCGAGCAGCTCGAAATCGAGGCGGTCCATAACCGCAAGTTCGACAAGTTCTGGAAGCAGGAGGAAGCCTGGATCCGCAAGGGCGTTCAGGCGCGCCGCTGCCGCGACGAAGGTCGGGTGCGCCGGCTCGAAGCGTTGCGTCTGACCCGCGAGGCGCGCATCAACCAGACCGGGCAGGTCGGCTTCCAGCTCGACGCGGGAGACCGCTCCGGCAAGGTGGTGGCCGAGCTCGAGCACGTCACCTACGGCTACGACGATCAGGTTCTCATCCGCGACTTTTCGTCCACCCTCCTGCGCGGCGACAAGCTGGGCCTCCTGGGCCCCAACGGCGCTGGCAAGACCACGCTGATCCGGCTGATCCTGGGCGACCTGCAGCCGCAGTCCGGCAAAATCAAGCAGGGCACCAAGCTGGAAGTCGCTTACTTCGACCAGTTCCGCAACCAGCTGAACGACGAGGCGACGCTGATCGACACGATTTCCCCGGGGTCCGACTTTGTCGAAATCGCCGGCCAGCGCAAACACGTCATCAGCTATCTGGAAGATTTCCTGTTCCCGCCCGAGCGCGCGCGCGCCAAGGTGTCGGCGCTGTCCGGCGGCGAGCGCAACCGGCTGCTGCTGGCGCGGCTGTTCGCGCGCCCGGCCAACCTGCTGGTGCTCGACGAGCCGACCAACGACCTCGACATCGACACGCTGGAACTGCTGGAACAGTTGCTGCAGGAATACAGCGGCACCGTGCTGATCGTCTCGCACGACCGCACCTTCCTAGACAACGTCGTCACCCAATCCATCGTGTTCGAGGGCGACGGCAAGCTGACCGAGATTGTCGGCGGCTATGCCGACTGGCTGGCCTGGCGGCAACGCCAGCAGCGCGCCCAGGTTGAGAGTGCGCAGGCAGCGGCCAGGGCCGCGGCGCCACAACCGGCAAAGGCGGCACCCAGGGTCAAGCTCAGCTACAAGGAAGCGCGCGAGCTCGAAACCCTGCCGGCGCAACTGGGCGCGCTGGAAGCCGAGCAGGCGCAGATCGCCGAACGGCTGGCCGACCCTGCGCTCTACCAGGCCGGCGCGCAGGAAGCCGCCGCACTGCAGGCCCGCAGCGACGCGATCGAGGCCGAACTGCTTGCCGCGCTGGCGCGCTGGGAGGCGCTGGAGGCCAAGGCCGCTGCGGCTTGACGGCCGGCCGCGTGAACGCGGCCGGGCTCCACGCGGAGACGTTTCACGTGAAACGGACGCCGTCAGCAGGTAGAATGACGGCCACCATGAATTCCCCCATGACTTTCCCAGAATCCTTCGATGTCATCGTTGTCGGCGGCGGCCATGCCGGCACCGAGGCCGCGCTGGCGGCCGCGCGCATGGGCGTAAAGACGCTTTTGCTGACGCACAACATCGAAACCCTGGGCGCCATGTCGTGCAATCCCTCGATCGGCGGTATCGGGAAGGGCCACCTGGTGAAGGAAGTCGACGCGCTCCGCGGCGCCATGGCGATCGCCACCGACGCGGCGGGAATTCAGTTCCGCACGCTCAATTCGTCCAAGGGCCCGGCGGTGCGCGCCACCCGCGCGCAGGCTGACAGGCTGCTCTACAAGGCGGCGATCCGCCAGCGCCTGGAAAACCAGCCCAATCTCACGATCTTCCAGCAGGCGGTCGACGACCTGCTGCTTGAGGGCGACCGCGTCACCGGCGTGAAGACCCAGCTCGGCATTGTGTTCGGCGGCCGCGCGGTGGTGCTGACCGCCGGCACCTTTCTCGCCGGCCGGGTGCACGTCGGGCTGGAAAACTTCGCGGCCGGTCGCATGGGCGACCCGCCCGCGGTCTCGCTCGCCGCGCGCCTGCGCGAGCTGAAATTGCCAGTGGGCCGCTTGAAGACCGGCACGCCGCCGCGTATTGACGGCCGCACGATCGATTTCAGCCAGACACAGGCCCAACCGGGCGACGACCCGGCGCCGGTGTTTTCCTTCATGGGCAACGCGGCCATGCACCCCGAGCAGCGCCCGTGCTGGATCACCCACACCACGGCGGAAACGCACCAAATCATCCGTGGCGGCCTCGACCGCTCGCCGATGTACACCGGCGTCATCGAAGGGGTGGGACCGCGCTACTGCCCGTCGATCGAGGACAAGATCACCCGCTTCGCCGACAAGGCGAGCCACCAGGTCTTCCTCGAACCCGAGGGCCTGACCACCCACGAGATCTACCCCAACGGCATCTCGACCTCGCTGCCGTTCGACGTGCAGCGCGCCATCGTGCGCTCGATTCCGGGGTTGCAACACGCGCACATCCTGCGCCCCGGCTACGCAATCGAATACGACTACTACGACCCGCGCGCCCTCAAGGCCTCGCTCGAAACCAAGTCGATCGGCGGGCTTTTTTTCGCCGGCCAGATCAACGGCACCACCGGCTACGAGGAAGCCGCCGCCCAGGGACTGCTGGCCGGCATCAACGCCGGCTTGCAGGTGCAGGAAAAAGAAGCCTGGAGCCCGGGCCGGCACGAAGCCTACCTCGGCGTGCTGGTCGACGACCTGATCACCCGCGGCGTCTCCGAGCCTTACCGCATGTTTACCAGCCGCGCCGAATACCGCCTGCAGCTGCGCGAGGACAATGCCGACATGCGGCTGACCGAGGCCGGGCGCGAACTCGGCGTCGTCGACGACGCGCGCTGGGACGCGTTCAACCGCAAGCGCGACGCCGTGGCACGCGAAACCGAGCGTCTGAAAGCGACCTGGGTCAATCCGGCGATCCTGCCGGCTGATGAAGCCACGCGGCTGATCGGCCAGCCGATCGACCATGAATACAACCTGTTCGAGCTGCTGCGCCGTCCGAATCTGAACTACGCGCAGGTGCTGACCTTGCCCGGCGGCGGGGCAGGGGAGGCCGATCCGCGCGTCGCCGAGCAGGTCGAGATCGCTGCCAAATACCAGGGCTATATCGACCGCCAGAACGAGGAGGTCGGTCGCCAGCGCGAGCAGGAAACCCTGCGCCTGCCGGCGGACCTCGACTACAGCCTGCTGACCGGGCTGTCGATGGAAGCGCGCCAGCGCTTGCAGAAGGCGCGCCCTGAAACGCTGGGGCAGGCGGCACGCCTGCAGGGCATCACCCCGGCGGCGATCTCGGTGCTGATGGTGTATGCCAAGCGTGGGTTCAGGCCCGATCAGGAAAAGAAAAGCGCATGAACGTCGAGCAACCGCTTGCGGCGGGCATCGCCGCCCTGGGGCTGGCATTGCCCGACGGTGCCGAAGCGAAGCTCCTCGCCTACCTCGCGCTGCTCGATAAATGGAACCGGGTGTATAACCTGACCGCGGTGCGCGACGTCGAGCGCATGGTGAGCCATCACCTGCTGGATTCGCTGGCAGCGGTGCCGTACTTTCAG
>DAHWJK010000014.1:0-5775 GCA_027344185.1 Thiobacillus sp. | reverse complement strand
CGGCGGACCTGTGGTGAACACGCCGGGCCGGCTGCGCTATGACTCGTTCCTGGCAACGCTCGCCGAGGCGGGCATCAAGCCGCGGGGCGAATATCTCGAGGTCGGAAATTTTCGCGAATCCGGTGGGTTCGAGGCGATGCTGAGGCTGCTCGCGCTCGCCGATCCGCCGACCGCGATATTCTGTGCCAACAACGTGATGACGGTGGGCGGGCTCAAGGCGCTGGCGGCTCGGCGGGTCGTAGTGCCCGAGGAGGTTTCGCTGATCGGATTCGACGATCTCGATCTGGGCATGCTGCTGCACCCGCCGCTCACGGTGATCGACCGGCCGGCCGAGGAGCAGGGGGCGCTGGCCGGTAAGCTCATACTGCGCCGCCTCGAGGGTGAATGGGACGATGGGCCGGAGCGCATCATGTTGCCGACTAATCTTGTCGTCAGGGCGTCCTGCGGGGCGCCGCGCGTCGGGCCGTTGCGGCGAAGGCGGGTTCCATGATCAGCGTAAGCGACCTTTCGGTGCAGTTCGGCCCGATCACGGCTCTCAACGAGGTCTGTGTCGAGATCCGTCCGGGGACGATCCACGCGCTTGCCGGGGAAAACGGCTCCGGCAAGAGCACGCTGCTCAAGGTACTCGGCGGCGCGCAGGCGCCGAGTACAGGGACCATCTTGCTCGACGGTAAGCCCGTTTCGTTCGCGGACACCTCACAGGCGGCGGCAGGGGGGGTCGGTCTGATCTTCCAGGAGCTCAGCCTATTTCCGCATCTCTCCGGATACTCCAATATATTCGTGGGCAATGAGCCCAGCCGGTTCGGGGTGATGCGGCTGCGGCAGTTGCGCGAGGATGCTGAGCGGCTGGTGAGCGAACTTGGGTTTCCGCGCCCCGACCTCGAGCGCCCGGTGGCGGAACTGAGCGTCGCCGAGCAACAGGTCATTGAAATCCTGAAATGCCTCAGCCGTAAGCCCAAGATTATTCTATTCGACGAGCCCACGGCCTCGCTGACCCAGCGCGAGATCAAGCCGGTTCTAGCAAACATGAAGCGCCTGCGCGACCAGGGGTTTACCGTCGTCTTCGTTTCGCATTATCTCGAGGAGGTCTTCGCGGTAGCCGACAGGATCACGGTGTTGCGGGACGGCTTCGTGACGCTCGACGACGACATGACTAATGTGGATCGGGAGCGCATTCTGGGCGCGATGCTCGGCCGCAGGTTGGCCGAATTCTATCCCGAGCGGACGACCGCGCCGCAGCGCGAGATCTGCTTGAAGCTCGAGGCCGCTGCCTGCGACGGCGTGAAGCCGGTCACTCTCGAGATCGGAAAAGGCGAGATACTCGGCGTGGCCGGAGCGGTCGGTTCCGGCAGCGCGGCATTCGGCGAGATGATCGGCGGGCTTCGCGCGTTGCGTGAGGGTGCGATGAGTCTGAACAGCCGCCGCTATGCGCCGGGCAACGCCGCCGAGGCGCTCGGCGCGGGGGTAGCCTATGTGCCAGAGGACCGACGGACCGAGGCGCTGCTGCTCGATCTTTCGGTGGCAACGAATATGAGCCTGCCACTGGTAGCCGCGCCGAAAAGTTCGCTGGTCGCCCCCCTCGGGTTTCTACGCCAGAAACTGGAGCGCAGCATCGTCAAGCAGGAAATCGGGCATATGAATGTGCGGCCGGGTCATGCGATGCTGCCGGCGCGGGCGCTTTCGGGCGGCAATCAGCAGAAAGTCGTTCTCGGCAGGTGGTTCCTCTACGATCGACCCTGCCTAGTGTTGAACAATCCCACCAAAGGTGTCGATGTTGGCTCCAAAGCGGAGATCTACAAGCATATCGTCGATCTCGCGGAATCCGGCCACACGATCATTCTGGTTTCGAACTACAATCCGGAACTTCTTGGGATTTCTGATCGGATCATTGCCTTTCGCGAGGGCGAGATGGTCGCATCGTATGACCGCGGTGCGGTCGACGAGGACGGTTTGCTCGACGTGACTATGGGGTATGTCGAGGCGATGCATGGCGAGGGAGAAAAAGTATGACAATGCAACGGATTGGGGAGGTGCGTCGGCTTCGGTCCGGGTTAATCGCCCTGTTCAATTCATCCCTGGTCGCGGCCGTGCTGATCGTGCTGGTTGTCGCCTTTTCGCTGGCCGCGCCGAACTTCCTCAGTGAAAATAACGTGCTGAATCTGCTGCAATCGGTCGCGGTCATCGCGGTCCTGTCGATCGGCCAGACCTTCGTCATCATCACCGCGGGAATCGACCTGTCACAGGGCGCTGTCATCGGCCTGTCGAGCGTGCTCGGGGCCGGAGTGATGGGCGCGACGGGTGGGGCGGGCAGCATCGCCCTCGGCATCGCCATCGCGCTCGCGGTCGGCCTAGGCGTGGGGATCGTCAACGGCCTGCTCACCGCCTTTACCCGTGTGCCGGCCTTCATCGTGACGCTTGGCACGCTGAGCATAGCCGGCGGCATTGCGCTGCTGGTTACGGGCGGTGAGCCAATCTATCAATTGCCGCCCTCGTTCAATGCCTTCGGCATCAATGCCATCTGGGTTTTCCCCTATATCATCCTGGTGAGTGCGCTTCTGGCGGTTCTGGGTCAGGTGTTGCTGAGGCGAACCCGGTTCGGCCGCAGCGTTTATGCTGTTGGCAGCAATTCGCGCGCGGCCGCGCTGTCGGGCTTGCCGGTGCGCCGCAACTTGGTGCTCGTATATGCGATGTCGGGGGTTCTCTCCGCGGTGGGGGGCATTCTGCTCACCGCTTACGTGAATTCAGCGCTGCCGACCGCCGGTGCGAATTACGAGCTCGATTCGATCGCCGCCGTGGTCATCGGCGGCGGCAGCCTGTTCGGCGGTCAAGGCGCGGTATGGTCATCGATGCTTGGCGTGCTGCTGATCGGTGTGCTCGGCAACGGTACCGACCTGCTCGGTGTTTCCAGTTATTCGCAGACGGTCATTCTCGGTGCCGTGGTGATCGGCGCGGTCTTCATCGATTCATTCCGAAAGCGCGTCGCAATCTGACCGAGAAACGAGTTTTCAACGCAAGAGAGAGGAGAACGTCATGAAGATCAAATCCAGGCTGCGGCACGGTGGCAAAAGGCGCGCGGCGATAGCGGCAGGTGCCTTGGCCGGGGCTTCGATCATGTTCAGTACTGGCTGGGCGGCGGCGCCGAAGACGATCGAGTTCATTCCATCGTCCAACGCCACGCCCTACTTCCTGCGCGAATATGCCGGGGTGAAGAAGGAGGCCAAGAAATACGGCTACCGGACGCTGTTCCAGGCGCCTTCTGTGTCGACCCATGTCGCGAAGCAGATCGGCATGGTCTATACGGCGATCACCCGGAAAGTGGATGGAATCGTGCTGGTGCCCTACAGCCCCACCGCCCTGCTGCCGCCGGTGGAGAAGGCAATGGCCGCGCATATTCCGGTGATCGCGACCGATTCCACGCTGACGCCGATGAAGGCAGTGACCTTCACGGCGGTGCCGAACAAGAAGGCTGCGGGCGCTGTCGCGACCTATGCCGCCAAGATGGTGCATGGCCACGGCGAATATGCGATCATCGATTATAATCTTTCTACGACGTCAGGCCGCGACCGGCGCGACGGGTTCAAAGCGGCGATGGCAAAGTATCCGGGCATGAAATTCGCTGGCCTGCAGATCAGCCACTCCATTCCCCAGACGGCGCTGACCGAGACGCAGGCGCTGCTCGAGCGCGACCCTAAGATCAACGTGATATTCGGCGCTAACGATCGCTCGGCGCTGGGCGTCGCCGAGGCGGTGCAGCGAATGCACCTGCAGAACAAAGTCGTGGTCGTGGGGTTCGATGCTGACCTCGGCGAGATTAATTACATCAAATCCGGCGTGATCAAGGCATCCGTGCTACAGAGTCCGGTATTGATGGGCGAAACGGCCGTGAAAGTGCTTCATCAAATGTTTACCGACCCGTCGAAGGCGGTACCGAAATTCATGCCGCTACCGTATCACATGGTTACCTATAAAAACTACAAGGACCCGACGTCGGTCTCCGCCATCAGGCAGTATATTTCCGGCTACAAAGGTTAATATAGAGAACGGAGGGCATGTGAAAATGACGCCGAGAGCTGTCATCGAAAATTACTGGAAAATCGAGTGCGAGCGACGGCTCGAGGCGATCCTCGAATGCTTCAACGAAGATGCGGAATTGATCGTGCCGGGTCTTGGCCGGCTGGTCGCGCGCGACGAGATCCGTCGCTTCTACCAGGAGAGCATCGACCGGTTCCCGAGACTCGAAGTGAAGATAGTCGGCGCGGTCGAGGCAGAAAACAGGGGCGCATTCGAATGGCGCTCGCGGTTCCATGACCATAACGGGCGGGAATATCCGCTCGGCGGGGTGAATATGGTGAGGATACAAAACGACAGGCTACAGGAAGTACACGTATATTACGACCCGGCAGAGATCGCAGCCGCATGAGTGGGCCGGTCGTCGTTCTCGGCGCGTTTTTCGTCGATCTCGCATGCCGTACCGGTCGGATGCCTGCTTGGGGCGAGACGCTCCACGGCAAGAGCTTCGCATTCGGCCCCGGCGGCAAGGGGGCGAACCAGGCCGTAGCGGCGGCCCGGCAGGGCGCGCGCGTCGAGATGATATCGAGGATCGGACGCGATGCTTTCGGCGAGATGGCCCGCGCGCTTTTCGCCCAGGAGAATATCGGGACGCGGTTCGTCGTCACCGATGAGGATGCGCCTACCGGGACTGCGACAATCATCGTTGATGACGACAGCGCCGAGAACGCGATCATTATCGTTCCCGGCGCATGCGGCCGTCTTTCGGTCGCGGATGTCAATGCGGCGTCGACGACAATCGCAGATGCTGCGTTTTTCGTTTCGCAGCTCGAACTCGACCTTGCCGCTTGCCGCCGTGGCATGGAAATCGCGCATGACGCCGGCGTGCCGGTTCTGCTCAATCCGGCGCCGGCAATCCCCTTGCCCCGGGACGTGTATTCCCGGCTGTCCTACCTCGTCCCAAACGAGACCGAGGCGGCGGCGCTGGTGGGCGCGGCGGTGACCGATGCGGCAAGCGCCAGGAACGTGGCCGGGCAGTTGCGTGATTTCGGCGTCCGCAACGTGATCATCACGCTGGGCGAGGCGGGCGCCTATGTCAGCGGTGAGTCGTTTGAAGGTATCATTCCGGCGGTCAGCGCGGGCCCGGTGGTGGACACCACCGGTGCAGGAGATGCGTTCAACGGCGGCTTGGTGGCGGCACTTTCACACGGGGCAGGACTGAAGGACGCCGCGCAGTTCGGCTGTGCCGTTGCGGGAATTTCGGTCACCCGCCCCGGCACCGCACCCTCCATGCCGCGCCGGGAAGAAATGGAAGAATTTTTCGGGGCTTGACGGCAAAGCGGGACGCCGTCGCGCGCTCCGCCAGCGAAGAGTGGCTCCGGTGCAAACGGCTGGCCCGGGCAAAGACCGACAAGATCGATGGCGAGGCGCTGGTTCGTACTCTGTTAGCCTATAAGCGAGGCGAACCTCGCGTATGCGCAATGGTCAGGGCGCCGACTCCCGACGAGGAGGATCGCCGCCGTCTATGCCGAGAGCGGAAAGTCTTGACCAATGAACGTGTCCTGCACGTCAACCGGATCAAGGGATTGCTATTCGCCCAAGGTGTGTCCGGGTACGAGCCGCTGCGCCGGGATCGCCGGCAGCGGCTCGACGAACTCAGCACGGGCGATGGCCGCCCCTTGCCGGTGCATCTCAAGCGTCAGATCGGCCGTGAGCTCGATCGGCTTGAACTTCTGCTCGAGCAGGTCAAGGCCGTCGATGGCGAAC
>DAHWJK010000011.1:0-17601 GCA_027344185.1 Thiobacillus sp. | reverse complement strand
CGGGCAGGCGCGCTGAAAACGCGTGCCCTGGTCGTCGGCACCGGCAGCCGGGCCGCCCATATCGAGGCGCTGCTGGCCAAGCGTGGCAACGCCACCAACATCCAGGTCGTCGGTTACCTGCCGATGGGCGGCAGTCATCATTTCGTCGATCATGCCCGGATTCTCGACAGCGACGAGGCCCTGCCCGAGTTGGCGGCACGCCTGCAAATCAGCGAAATCGTGCTGGCCGTGCGCGACCGCCGCAGCGGCGGCCTGCCGGTGCAGGACCTGCTCCGGTGCAAGCTGCGCGGTATCCGCGTGCTCGAACTGTCCAGTTTCTTCGAACGCGAAAACGGCCACCTGCAGATCGACTCGATGAACGCCAGCTGGATGATCCTGGCCGAGGGCTTTCATCAAGGCATCGTGCGCGACACCATCAAGCGCCTGTTCGACCTCTTGGTCAGCGCGGCCATGCTGGTCGTCACCCTGCCGATCATGGCGCTCGCCGCGCTGCTGATCAAGCTGGAAAGCCCCGGCCCCGTGCTCTATCGCCAGGAGCGCGTCGGGCAAGGCGGCAACAACTTCACCATCCTCAAGTTCCGCAGCATGTGCGTCGACGCCGAAAAGGACGGCAAGCCGCGCTGGGCCGGGCAGAACGACAGTCGCGTCACGCTCACCGGACGTTTCATCCGGCGCACCCGCATCGACGAACTGCCGCAGGTCTTCAACGTGTTTTTCGGCGACATGAGCTTCGTCGGCCCGCGCCCCGAACGCCCCTATTTCGTGCAGGACCTGACCCAGAAAATCCCCTACTACGGCGTGCGCCACACCGTCAAACCCGGCATCACCGGCTGGGCACAGGTGCGCTATGCCTACGGCGCCACCGACGAGGACGCCATGCACAAGCTGCAGTACGACCTCTATTACGTCAAGAATCACAGCCTGTTCCTCGACCTGATGATCCTGTTCCAGACCGCGCAAGTCGTGTTGTGGGGGAAAGGCGTGCGCTGAGCGCGCCCGTTCGCAACCGGCCATGACCGACACCCTGCTTCTCCTCGCTGCGATCGGTTATGGCCTGGCCATGCTGGCCTACCTCGGCTTGTCGGGGCTTATCGTCGCCAGTTGGCAGCAGCGTCCGCAGGGCCGGCTGCTGGTGCTCGCCACCGGACTGAGCGCCCTCTGGGGTGCGCTGGCGGCCGCAGCAGCCTGGGGCGTATTGCCCGTGCGCCTGGAACTCGCGGCCGAAGTGGCGCGCAACGGCGCCTGGCTCGCGCTGCTGCTGTACATCCTGCGGCTGCGGCTGCCGCCCGGCAGCGCCCTGCCGGCGCCGCTGCGCCTGATCCGTGCGCTCGCCATCGTGCTCGTCGGCGGCCTGTTGCTCGCCGGCGTGGCGCCGCTGATTGCACCCGATCTGCCGCTGCTCGCGCAGTGGGCACACCATTTGGGGCGGGTCGTGCTTACCGTACTGGGGCTGGTGCTGATCGAACAGGTGTACCGCAGCACCCGCCCGGAAGACCGCTGGGCGATCAAGTTTCTCTGCCTCGGTCTGGGGGGCCTGTTCGTCTACGACTTTTACCTCTATGCCAACGCCGCGCTATTCAACGCACTCGACGCCAATGTCTGGGCGGCGCGGGGCTATGTCGCGGCGCTGGTGACGCCGCTGATTGCGGTGTCCGCCGCGCGCAACCCGGAGTGGTCGGCGCCGGTCGGGCTGTCGCGCAGCATGGTCTTCCACACCGCCAGCCTGCTGGGCGCGGGCATCTACCTGCTGCTGATGGCGGGTGCCGGCTACTACCTGCGCCTGTTCGGCGGCGAGTGGGGCGACGTGGTGCAGACCGTGTTCATGTTCGCTGCGGCCATGCTGCTGGTGCTGCTGTTGTTTTCCGGCACCCTGCGCGCACGCCTGCGGGTATTTTTATCGAAGCATTTTTTCAGCTATCGCTACGACTACCGGGAGGAGTGGCTGAAGTTCACCCGTACCCTCACTGAAGGCCAACCCGGCGAGCAATTGTGCGAGCGCACGGTCGAGGCGCTCGCCCGACTGGTGGAAAGCCCCGGCGGCGCGCTGTGGATGCGCGAAGGCAACGCCGGCTTTCTGCGCGCCAGCCACTGGAACTGGGCCGACCTCAACGGCGCCGAGCCGGCCGATTCGCCTTTCGTCCGCTGGCTGGCAGACACGCAGTGGGTGGTCGACCTCGACGAAATGAAGACCCGCCGCGATCTTTATGGCGATCTCGATACCCCGGAGTGGATCCACCAGGCCGGCGACGCCTGGCTGGTGGTGCCGCTGATGCTGCACGACGAACTGCTCGGCTTCGTGGTGCTCAAGCATTCGCTGGGCAAGGTCAGCTTCAACTGGGAAGTCAGCGACCTGCTCAAGGTCGCATCGCGTCAGGCCGCAGCCAACCTGGCGCAGATGCGCGCCGCCAACCAGCTGATCGTGGCGCGTCAGTTCGAGTCGTTCAACCGCACCACCACGTTCGTCATCCACGACCTTAAAAATCTGATCGCCCAGCTGTCCCTGCTGCTGGCCAATGCCGAGAAGCACAAGGACAACCCCGAGTTCCAGGCCGACATGCTGGGCACGGTGGAAAACGCGGTGGCCCGCATGAACAAGGTGCTCGCCCAGTTGCGGCGCGGCAGCGGTGAAGCGCAGGCGCAATCGGTGGCGCTGGCGGACATGCTGGCCGATGCCGTCGCCAGCAAGCAGGCATTCAAGCTGCGTCCGGTGGTGGAACTGCCGCCCGCCAGCCTGCGCGTGCGCGCCGAACGCGAACGGCTCACCCGCGCCATCGGCCATTTGCTGCAGAATGCGCTGGAAGCCACGCCGCCGAACGGTCAGGTCACGCTGCGCGGCTTTGAGGATAGCGCGCAGGCGGTCGTCGAAATCGCCGACACCGGCAACGGGATGGACGATGAATTCATCCGCACCCGCCTGTTTCAGCCTTTCGATTCCACCAAGGGCGCCGGCATGGGCATCGGTGCCTACGAATGCCGCGAAACCGTCTGCGCGCTGGGCGGGAAGCTCGACGTCGACAGCGCGCCGGGGCGGGGCACGCGCTTCCGTATCAGCCTGCCGCTGGACAATAATTTAGATGCTGGAGGAGACGCCGCATGAGCGACGCCAAACAAAAAATCCTGCTGGTGGAAGACGATCCCGGCTTGCAGAAGCAACTGAAGTGGAGCCTCGGCGACTACGAACTGGTCCTGGCGACCGACCGCGACAGCGCCATCGCCCAGCTGCGCCGTCACGAGCCCGCGGTGGTATTGCTCGACCTCGGCCTGCCGCCCGACGCCGACGGCGCCAGCGAAGGGCTGGCCGCGCTGCAGCAGATCCTGTCGCTGGTGCCCATCACCAAGGTCATTGTCGTCACCGGCAACCTCGATCGCAGCAATGCGGTCAAGGCCATTCAGCTCGGTGCCTACGATTTTTTCCAGAAACCCTTCGACCCCGATGTGCTCGCGCTGATGATCGCCCGCGCGCTGCACGTCCACGCCCTCGAAGTCGAGAACCGCCTGCTGCTCGTCCAGAAGGGCGGTTCCGCCTTGTCCGGCCTGATCACCAGCAGCGAATCGATGCTGAAGGTCTGCCGCACCGTTGAAAAGGTCGCACCCGCCAACGCCACCGTGCTGCTGCTCGGCGAGTCCGGCACCGGCAAGGAAGTGCTGGCGCGCGCCGTGCACGAACTGTCGCCGCGCGTCGGCAAGCGCTTTGTCGCCATCAACTGCGCGGCGATTCCCGACACCCTGCTGGAATCCGAGCTGTTCGGTTACGAAAAGGGTGCCTTCACCGGCGCCGCCAAGCAAACCATCGGCAAGATCGAGTATGCCAACGAAGGCACGCTCTTTCTCGACGAAATCGGCGACCTGCCGATGCCGCTGCAGGCCAAGCTGCTGCGCTTTTTGCAGGAGCGCGTGATCGAGCGCCTGGGCGGTCGCGGCGAAATCCCTGTCGACGTGCGCGTGGTCTGCGCCACCCACCGCGACCTTGCCGGCATGATCCGCGAAGGCGGGTTCCGCGAAGACCTGTACTACCGGCTGTCCGAAATCGCCATCCAGATTCCGCCGCTGCGCGAGCGTCCCGGCGATGCCGTGCTGCTGGCGCAGGCCTTTCTGGAACGCAACGCACGCGAAATGGGGCGCGGCATCAAGGGCTTCACCGCCGACGCCCTGGCCGCGCTCGAGGCCCATGGCTGGCCGGGCAACGTGCGCGAAATGGAAAACATGATCAAGCGCGCCACCATCATGGCGGACGGCACCCAGATCACCGCCGCCGACCTCGGGCTCGATGACGGCCCGATCGAGTTGCAGCCATTCAACCTGCGCCAGGCACGCGAACACGCCGAACGCCTGGCCGTGAGCCGCGCGCTCGCCCACAGCGAAGGGAACATCGCCCAGGCTGCAGAGTTGCTCGGGGTCACCCGGCCCACCCTGTACGACCTGATGGCAAAAATTGGAATTAAGTAATTCAGGTCATGCTGTGTTCCAACCCAGATCGTTCTCCGGAGGCTTCATGATCCACCCCGTTTCCACATCGCGGCTGCTTGTATTCCTGTTCCTGGGCGCCGGGCTGCTGAGCGCTTGCGACAGCCGGGAGAGCACCGCCCTGGTGAACGAAGCCCGGACGCTGGCGGCGTCGGGCGACCGCAAGGCGGCGATCATTCAGCTCAAGAATGCCCTCGCGCAGGATGAAGACAATGCCCAGGCGCGTTTCGAGCTGGGCACGCTGTATTTCGAGCAGCTCGAACTCGCCAGCGCAGAAAAGGAATTCCGCCGCGCCCGCCAGGCCGGTTATGCGGAAAACGCAGTCAACGCCATGATCGCCCGCACCTTGCTGGGGCAACGCGACTTTCAGCGCGTGCTCGACGAACTGCCGGCATCCACCGGCAGCGATGCCGACGCCGCCACCCTGAACGCGCTGCGCGCCACCGCCGCGCTCGGTCTGGGCCGCAAGGACGACGCACGCAAGATCCTGCAGCAGGCGCTCGCCACGGCGCCCGGCAACGCCGATGTCCACCTGGCACTCGCGCATCTGGCGCTGGCCGACAACGACGCCGCCAAGGCACGACAGGCCATCGACGAAGCCTTGCGCATCGACGCCGGCCACCGCGACAGCCTGCATCTGAAAGGGTCGCTGCTGCGCGCCACCCGGCAACCCAAAGAGGCCGCTGCGGTCTATCGGGAAATCCTCCGCATCGATCCGCGCAACGTGGCCGCCCGCCTCGCGCTGGCGGACATTGCCATCGCCGACGGCCGGCTCGGAGATGCCCGCACGGAAGTCGCCGCCGCACTCAAGACGCAGCCCGGCAACCTGCAGGCGCGCTATACCGAAGCCGTGATCGACTTTCAGGAAAAGAAGGTCGCGCGCGCGCGCGACCACCTTGCCGCCGTGCTCAATGCCGCGCCTGACTACGGCCCCGCGCTGCTGCTGGCGGGCGCGGTCGAGTATGCGCTCGGCAACCTGCAAACGGCCGAGACCCACCTCAACAAGGTGCTGAAAGCCGCCCCGAACAACCTCTACGCCCTGCGCCTGCTGGCGGCCGCGCAATTGCGCCTCGGCCGCGCCGAGGATGCGGCCCGCACGCTGGCACCTGCGCTCAAGGCGGCCGGCGAAGACGTCGGCGTGCTCACCGTGGCCGGCGAAATCGCGCTCGCGCGCGAGGATTATGCCCAGGCCGCGGCCTACTTCGAGGATGCCGCCCAGCGCAATCCGGACAACGCCTCGTTACGCACCGAACTGGCCATTTCCCGGCTCGCCCAGGGTGACAACCGCGCCATGGCCGACCTCCAGGCTGCCGCCGCGATGGAAGGCGAGGACACCGGCAACCGCGCCGAGACGCTGCTCATTCTCAACCAGCTGAAGCAGAAGCAGTTCGACGCCGCGCTGACCAGCATCGCCGCGCTGGAAAAAAAGCACGGCGCCAACCCGCTCACCTGGAACTATCGCGGTGGCGCCTATCTCGGCAAGCAGGATCCCGTCCGCGCCCGCGACAGCTTCAGTCAGGCGCTCAAGCTCGACCCCGCGTTTTACCCGGCCGCCGCCAATCTGGCCCAGCTCGATCTCAAGGACAATCGCCCGGATGCGGCGCGCCAGCGCTTCGAAGGCATACTCAAGGCCGATCCCAAGCATCTGAATGCCATGCTCGCGATGGCCGATTCCGCGCTGCGCGAGCGGGACGAAAAAGCCTATGTCGGCTGGCTCGAAAAGGCCGCCGCCGCCCATCCCCAGGCACTGCCGCCCCGGCTGGCGCTGGCGCGCCATCTGCTCGGTCAGGGCGAGCGCAACAAGGCACTCGCCCTGGCGCGCGAAGCGCTCAACGCCAATCCCGATCACCCGGCGGCGCTCGATCTGCTCGGCAGCGTCCAGCTGGCATTGGGCGATACGACCAATGCGCAGGGCAGCTATCGCACCCTCGTCGAACGTCTGCCCGGCCAGGCCATGCCGCTGATCAAGCTTGCCGCCGTGCAGGTTACGGCCAAGGACCTGCCCGGCGCACGCAAGTCGCTGCTGGACGCCTTGCGCGTCCAGCCCGACTCGCTCGACGCACAGATGATGCTCGGCCATGTCGAAATCCAGTCCGGCCGCCACGACGAGGCCCAACGGATCGCGCGCCAGCTGCAGAAACAGCAGCCCGGCACCGCCGCCGGCTTCATCCTCGAGGGCGATGCGGCACAGGCCCGCAAGGATCATCCCGCCGCGCTCGCCGCCTTCGAGCGCGCCCACGAACTGGCGCCCTCCGGCGCGCTGCTGCTGCGCCAGCTGCAAGCACTGAACGCCCTCAAGCGCGCGGAAGAAGGCGAGAAACGTCTGGCCGACTGGCTGCAACGCAACCCGCAGGATGCCGGCGCCCGCATCGCGCTGGCCGAACAGCTGCTCATGCGCAAACAGTATCCGGCCGCCGTCGCGCATTACCTCATTCTCGACCAGCGTAGCCCGGGCAACCTGCTGGTGCTCAACAACCTGGCCTGGGCGCTCGCCGAATCCGGCGACAAGCGCGCGCTGGGTTACGCCGAGAAGGCGCTCAAGCTCAAGCCCGACAACGCGGCCGTGCTCGACACCCTCGGCTGGATTCTGGTGCGGCAAGGCCAGCACGCCCGCGGCATCAAGCTGCTGCAGCAAGCGCTGAACAAGACGCCCGATGCCGCCGAAATCCAGTGGCACCTCGCCTCGGCCTACGTAAAGGCGGGCGATCGCGACCGCGCGCAACGCGAACTCGAACGATTGCTGGCGAGTGGCGTAGCATTCCCCCAGGAGCAGGACGCGCGCGCCCTGCTGAAACGCATGCAAAGCACATCACGCTAACCCCCCGCACTCCGGAGCACACCCCATGACCCGCCATCCCGTCCCGTTCGTTACTTTTTTTCTGGTCCTGTCCCTGTCCGGCGCGCTCGGCGGCTGCGATGCCACCGCCCGTCTCACGGAACAGGAGCACATCGAGCGCGCCAAGGACTACGAAGACGAGGGGAACTTGCGCGGCAGCATTGTCGAACTGAAGAACGCCATCCAGAAAAATCCAGACAGTCCGCAGGCGCGGCTGTTACTGGGACAGGTTTATCTCAAGGCCGGCATGGGCGCCGAGGCGGAAAAGGAACTCAGCCAGGCTGCGAAGCTGGGCGTCAATCCGGAATCCATCAAGCCCCAGCTGGGTGAAGCACTGATGCTGATGGGGGAATACACGCGCGTACTGGATGAAATCCATCCCGCCGACCAAACGTCCAAGACCAATCTGGCGCGCATTCACCAGATCCGAGCCGATGCCTTGATCGCGCAGGGACAAGTGAAAAACGCCTGCGATCTATACCAGCAATCGCTCGAAATCGACAAGGAAAATCCGCCTACCTACTGGGGCCTGGCGAAGTGCGCCGTGTCCCGCCAAGACATGGCCGCGGCGCGCGCCTGGCTGGACGATGCCCTCAAGTTAGGCAGTCATCGGGCCAAAACCTGGGTTTACCTCGGAGAATGGGAACAGCTCAACAAAAATCCTGAGGGTGCCTTGGCCGCTTACTCGAATGCGCTGAAAGTCGACCCTAACACCAAGGAAGCCCTGCAAAACCGCGCCACCCTCAACCTGGCGCAGGGGCGTCTGGATGTCGCACAGGCCGACGTCGACAAAATCAGCACGCTCGCGCCCAAATCGCTCGCGTCCTACTACTTGCAGGCCCTGCTCGATTTCGAGCGGAAGAAATACCCGGAAGCCCGCAACGCCCTGCAGGAAGTAGCCAAGATCACGTCCGACCACATGCCCAGCACCCTGCTCGCGGGCGCAACCGACTACGAGCTCGGGGCCTATCAACAAGCCGAGAGCCACCTCGTTCGCTTCGTGTCCCGTTATCCGGGCCATCGCTATGGCCGCAGCATGCTTGCCGCAACCCAGATCAAGTTAAAACAGCCTGACAAGGCACTTGATACGCTGGCGCCCCTTCTCGCCAGCGACACTCGGGATAGCAAGGTGCTGGTCCTGGCAGCGGAAGCCTATCGTGCCAAGCGCGATCCCTCAAAAGCCGCCGAATACCTGGCCCAGGCGGCTGAAATTGACCCGCGGAATGCCGCAATTCAGGCCGAGTTGGGTTTCAGCCACCTGGCCGCCGGCGACATCCAGCTCGCCATTGCGGAACTGGGCAAGGCGGCAGCACTCGATCCGGACCGGCACAGAGCCGATGTCCTGCTGGTGATGGCACACCTGGATCGCAAGGAGTACGACAAGGCACTGGCTGCGATTGCCGACCTCGAGAAAAAGCTCCAGAACAGCGCGATGCCGCCCACCATGCGAGGCAACGCGTTGCTCGGAAAAGGGGACATTGCAGGCGCCCGCAAGAGTTATGAGCAGGCACTCGCGATTGACCCGCGTTATTTCCCCGCAGCCGCCAGCCTGGCGCAGCTCGATATCCGTGACAAAAAACCGGCAGTCGCACAAAAACGGTTCGAACGTATTCTTGAAAAGGACAAGAACAATCTTCAGGCCATGATGGCGTTGGCCGAATTGGCCGCGACGAACAAACAGGATGCAGACCTGGTCGATTGGCTGGAACGGGCAGCGAAAGCCCACCCCGGCGCGATTCCGCCGCGTGCTGTGCTGGCACGGCATTTTCTGGTCAGAAAGCAGGCCCAGAAGGCGCTGGCACTTGCCAACGAAGCGGTTAACGCCAACCCCGGCAACCCGGCTGCGCTCGACCTGCTGGGTTCTGTCCAGCTGGCCATGAATGACCACACCGGTGCCATCAGCACCTTTACCAAACTGGCACAGCAAACCTCGCAATCGCCGGACGCCCAGGTGCGACTTGCCCAAGCTCAGATTGCAGGCAACAAATTGGCCGATGCCCGTTCCAGCCTGCACAAGGCCCTGAAGCTGCAGCCCAATCATGAATCCAGTCTGGACGCCCTGATCCGGCTTGAAATGATCGAAAAGAAGCCTGCACAGGCCTTGCAAATCGCACAGCAGCTTCAAGCCAGCCAGCCACAATCCGCACTCGGCTTCGAGCGCGAAGGCGACATACAGCTGAGTCAGAATCGACCCGATCTGGCGATCAAAGCCTATGAACAGGCGTTGGCCAAAGGTGCGGATTCGCCCGTGCTCGTCAAAACCCATCGCGCCCTTCTGCTGGCGAAGGACCCCGCCGCCTCGCAAAAGCTTGAAAACTGGCTGGCCCAGCATCCCGACGACATTGCGGTGCGCTTCTACGCAGCAGAATACTATGGCTCGGCCGGGCGTCACCAGGACGCCATCGCGGCCTACAAGGCGATGCTCGCCCAGGTTCCCGGTACGGCAATTGCGTTGAATAATCTCGCAAACAGCTATCAGCAGGTCGGTGACAAGCGCGCGCGTGCGACGGCGGAGCAGGCTTACAAACTCGATCCAGACCACCCAGCCATTCTCGACACCCTGGGATGGATACTGGTCGAAGAAGGGCAAACAGGACGCGGGCTGGAACTGATCGAAAAAGCCCAGGCCAAGGCACCCGGCAATCCCGATATACGCTATCACCGCATCATGGCTTTGCTGGCGCATAAGGGCGATAAAGCCCGCGCACGCAGGGAACTTGAATTGCTGCTCAAGGAAGCCCCCGCATTTTCCCAGGCTGAAGCCGCCAGGGCACAACTCAAAAAACTGTAAGCCCGGTCGGCGACAAAGACCTGTCCACTCCACTACGCTGGGCGTTTTAATCCGCCCACCTCGGTGAAGCGTACCGGCGCTTGATCGAGATTGCCTTCAAGTGGGGCGCCGTTTTTGCTTGCGCGACCGCTGCCGCGATGGGCTGGATCTCCACTCGTCGATGCGACGGCAGCTCGCCGGTTCGTTGTCGGCCCGGTTCGGCCTGAAGAGTGTGGCGTTACAGCGCAGTCGATCCGCCCCGTACCCGCAGGACGTGGCGGCCCATGAAATGGTCGATCAAGGACAGCCGGAACAATGGCACGCCGCAAACGGCGAAACACCCATTGCCGGCATCCTGCCCCCGGATGAAGTCGAAAGAAGAGACCGGCCAATCAAAGAAAGGTGACCCGATGACCCCTTCTGCACCGGCGCGTGCACGGATGCGGATGCGGACAGGACAGGCTTGCGGGATAACAAAAACAAAGCCCCCAACACGTGGGGGCTTTGTGGCCAATCCGAACCACTCCAGGGGAGTGGCTTTTCGCCTTCGGCAGCTAAGCCTTAGATGCTCTTGCGGCGGCGAAAGCTCATGCCCAGCCCGGCAAGACCGATTCCGAGCAAAGCGAGTGAACCGGGTTCCGGAATGCTGTCCCCTTGAATGTCGTTGGACCCAAACAGGTTATACCTTACGCCATTGTCCGAAGTGAAGGCACCGCCCGGAATCAATTGGAACGAAGAAGTAAACTGGAAATCGGCAGCACTGTCCGCGACTTTATCGCCATCGGTGTCGATCGGCAAGGTGTTGGTGTCGAAGTACGCTGCCGCCAGACCGCCCGTCACGTCGAGGAAGCCACGGCCGTCGCCCGCAACGCCGGTCGAAGCCGGCACGGGATCCGAAAACAGCGTGCCGAACAGCCCTGTAGCCGTATCGTAGTGGAGGGTGCCCGCCAAGCTCAGGAACAGGTTGCCATCCGCAGCGGTCGACTGCAAATTGCCATTGTAGTTCGGCGTCGAATCTACATAGACGTTGATGAACCCGTTATTGAATACCAGGGTATTCGTGCCCGCGTCGATGGAAGTGATCGTATAGCCACCGAAGACATAGGTCACTTCGCAGCCCGGGCAAAAGGTCGCCTCGCCTGTGTTATTGATGCTCACAATCTTGGCATAGCCGTCCAGCGTGTCGCCGACCTGGGTCGCTCCCCTCTCGATCATCGTGTCCGTGGCCGAGAAATCAAAAATACTGTCCGGATCCCAGACCACGCCGCCTACATTAATCGCTGCAGCATTCCCCGAGGCCGCAGCCAGGGCAATACTCAGTGCCAGAGATTTCATTGATGTTTTCATCTCATGCTCCTAATCTATTCAAATTTATGAAACGCTGCTCTTGCGTTTCCCGCCTTCGCAACTTGTGCGATCAATACGGAGCAATGCCCGTGCCAGGCGCAAAATAATCTATTAACTTATTGTTTTTAAATAAAAAAAATACACGCCATCGCTATTGACGCGGGGGGTTGCCAAAATACTGTAAAAAAACCCGACACCTAAAATCCGGGCCAGGGGAGCGGGTATTACCAGGATGGACTCCTTGGCTTCGTCGCTCCCCTTGGCTTCGTCGCTCCCCTTGGCATCCTATATCGCCGGGGTGGCCAGCGTTGATCGAGGGACACCAACCTCCCCCGCTCGGGTTACGGACGCGATGGGATTCCAGTAGGAGACACCCCTCGACCAACGCCACAAGGTACCCAAGCCCGGGGGCTCAGGACGGACGAGACGAAGGTCTGGCAACCGGAATCTCGCATTGGAGGACGTCAACTGGGTTCTTGCGCCAGAACCGGGCGGGATTTCAGACGCCGGAAACGCCGGCTGTAAATTTTTTCGACACGGGCGAAATGCCTTCACAGCGGCTTGTTTACGTGTGTAGCCGCCAGGGACAGGCCGCGCTACAGCCCGAGCTTGCGTTTAGCGATGGCGATGGCCACCCGGTTGAGAGGATGGCGGTTACCCCCTGGACGCCAGCAACGGTAGTAGCGCCCCCGATACGCGTCGAACTGGCTGCTGTGCGGCGCGCCCTTGACCCCCCCGCGCTGCAGCAGCAGCTTCATCGCAGTGGTGACCGCCATGCCGGCGGCGAATTGACAGGCCATCCCGAGTGACGGCACCCGGCGTTTCACGAAATCGACAATTTCGGGATAGGCCAGATAGTGCCTCTGCGGCAGCCGCGGCGACATGCCTACCATGAAGCGAACGGCCATGGTGGTGTCGTCGCACCCTTCGAAGCCAAAATAGTCGTCGAAACTCATGCCGCCGGGCAAAAAGGTGATCATGGCTGCGCCCGCGCCTAACGGGGCGGCGCAGACGACAGGGATGCCCCGTTCGCTCGCAGCGCGATAAAGCGCCGGCCGCAGGCGGTTGACAAAGAAATCGATGCCGTCGATCAACAGGTCGACACCGTCCAGATAGTCGGCCAGGTTGTGTTCACCTATGCCTTCTGGAAAGACGCGCACATCGGTTTCTGGATTGACGTCGAGCGCAAAGCCGCGCATCACCTCGACCTTGGGCTGATCCAGCGTCGACATGGCCGCCCCGGCCTGCCGGTTGAAATTGGCCAGCTCAAAACGGTCGAAATCGGTGAGATTGAGTGCCCCGATACCCAGTCGCGCCAGTGCCTGGACATGCACCCCGCCCACGCCGCCCATGCCCGCCACTGCCACGCGGGCGTGACGCAAGCGCTGCTGTTCCTGTGGCGTCAACCAGCCAAGGTTGCGGGAAAACGCCTCATCGTAAACAAACATGCATCAGCCGCCGTTTTTCAGGCGATCCATCACGCCGCGCTGATCGTTCGGATGAAAGAAGTAGGGATAAATGCTGCGGTCATCGGCAATGGTGCCCTTGCCGCCCACCGCCTCGATGCGTTCGCCGATATGGGAAAGCTTGATGTGCATCAGCACCACATTGGTGCTGGAGGCTGCATAGAAACGCTCGCCGCCGATCTGCCTGAAGTCCAGCATGCGCTGGTAGAAAGGCCGGTGGCGGGGCGTCACTTCGATCACGGCATCGGTCACGCCGTGCATCAGGCCATACAGGTAGGCGATGTTGATCATGCCGGCCAGCACCTGCTTGCTGCCCACCTGCTCGTCGATGGCGAGCTTGGTGATTTCGCCGACGTTCAGTCCCTGCGCGCGCAGCGCATCGACCTCTTCCTTGTAGCGTTCATCCGCGCACAGCCCCTCCGGCGAGTCGTAGCCGATATTCAGGCTGCCGACGATGCGCTCTTCCATGTAGGCAAGCAGGGTGATGCGATTGGGCTGCTTGCGGATTTCGCCCGCCTGATAACCGCGCCAGGCATAGCGCTGTTGTACCAGCATCGTGGCGGCGCTGCGGGAGGCATCGGTTTGCGCCAGCCGGATCTTGAATTGCTGTTCGCCGAGGCTTTCCTCGTTGCCGCCCGGCGCGTCGCGCATGGCGGGACACAAGTCCTTCATGCGATAGGGACTCTGGATATTGACGATGGTCTTGTCAAAATCATCGGCCGCCACTTTATGGCGGTTTGCGAAGTAGTTCTTGAGGTTATTGATCATATGGCTTCATCGACCTCGCCACCCATGATTGATGCACAGGCTCTGCCTCTATAACGTCACCGCGCGCTGAAAGTTGAGAGGCGTCGATTCCTTGAGCCAACGCGCTGCATCGCGCGCGAAATAGGTCAGCACGCCATCCGCGCCGGCACGCTTGAAGGCCAATAACGCTTCCATCACACACGCCTTCTCATCCAGCCAGCCGTTCTGCGCCGCTGCCTTCAACATAGCGTATTCCCCACTCACCTGATAGGCATAGGTGGGTGCGCCGTAGGCATCCTTGACGCGGCGGATGACATCCAGATAGGGCAGGCCCGGCTTGATCATGACCATGTCGGCACCTTCCTGCAGATCCATGCCGACTTCCCACAGGGCTTCGTCGCTGTTGGCAGGGTCCATTTGATACGTATATTTATTGCCCTTGCCGAGGTTGGCGGCGGAGCCGACCGCGTCGCGAAACGGGCCATAGAAGCTGGAGGCATACTTGGCCGCATAGGCCAGGATGCGGGTGTGAATGTGGCCGCTGCCTTCGAGCGCGGCGCGCAGCGCGGCGACACGGCCATCCATCATGTCGGACGGGGCGACCACGTCGGTCCCGGCCTGGGCGTGCACCACCGCCTGCCGTGCCAGCACGGCGACGGTCTCGTCGTTCAGCACGTAGCCGCTGTCGTCGATCAGGCCGTCCTGGCCGTGGCTGGTATAGGGGTCGAGCGCAATGTCGGTGATGATCCCCAGTTCAGGAAAATGGTTTTTCAGCGCCGCCACGGTGCGCGGCACCAGGCCTTCCGGATTGAGCGCCTCTTCGGCGCCCAGCGTCTTTAACCCCGCGTCGATCACCGGAAACAGCGCCAGTGCCGGTATCCCCAGTTGCACGCACTCCTAGGCCACCGGCAGCAGCAGGTCGATCGACAGCCGCTCGACCCCGGGCATCGACGCCACCGCCTCCCGACGCTTCGATCCATCCAGCACAAACACCGGATAAATCAAATCGTTTGACGTAAGTGTGTGCTCACGCATCAGGCGACGCGAAAAGTCGTCGCGGCGCATACGACGCATACGGGATGCCGGAAATGAAGCGAAGGGCAGACTCACGAACTTCTCCAATTGAAAGCGGATGGAACTTTACCCAAGGGAGCCTACTCTACAAGGCAGACGATCTTTGCATCGTCTCCCGCTTCTCCTCCCTGAGCGGGATGCCTTAATCCCCTTAAGGCATTTTTAGCCCCGATCCCTCCCTTGGTCGGGGCTTTTTTATTCTGGCGGCGGGAGTGTTCAACCGGCGCTCTGGGTATCGGGCTGCCGCGCCTGCGCGAGCCAGCGCTCGATCAGCGCCGCCGCCTCGTCGGCACCCTGACGCGACAGGCTGGAAAACAGCTGCACGCTGACACCGTCGAGCGCGGCGATCTCCTGCCGGACCTTGTGCAAGGTCAACGCTTTTTCGCTGTTGGAAAGCTTGTCGGCCTTCGACAGCAAAATGTGCACCGGTTTGCCGGTGGGGGTAAACCAATCCAGCATCTGCCGGTCCAGCGGGGTCAGCGGGTGGCGTGCATCCATGATCAGCACCAGGCCCCGCAACGCGTCGCGCTCCTGCAGGTAGCGCGACAGCAGGGTTTCCCACTTTGCTTTCACCGCCGGCGGCACTTTGGCATACCCGTAGCCCGGCAGATCAACCAGATAAATGTCCGGGGCCAGCGCGAAAAAGTTGATAAGCTGCGTGCGTCCCGGCGTTTTGGACGTGTAGGCGAGGCGATTGATTCGCGTCAACAGATTGATTGCGCTCGACTTTCCCGCATTGGACCGCCCAGCAAACGCGATTTCCGCCTGGCTGTAGGGCAAATCGCGCAACTGGGCGACCGATGTATGGAATTGGGCGCGATTGAGCACGGGCTTGGCAGTCATATTAGTTACCGCTAAACTACCCGTTTTCCCAAGTTTTGCAAGCTTCAGGAGCTTTTGATGAAACTCGTCGTCTCTCTGGTTGCACTCCTCGCAACCACCTCCGCCTACGCCAACCCCACTGCGGTCAAAGGCGACCCCAAGGCGGCCGAAAGCATCGTCAACCAGGTGTGTGCGGCCTGCCACGCGGCAGACGGCAACAGCGCCGCGGCGGCCAATCCCAAACTGGCCGGGCTCAATGCTGAATATATTTACAAGCAGCTCACCGACTACAAGTCGGGCGCGCGCAAGAACCCCGTGATGACCGGCATCGTCAGCAGCCTGAGCCCGCAGGACATGCAGAATCTGGCCGCCTACTTCAGCGCCCAGCAGCCCAAGCCGGCCACCGCCAAGGACCAGGAGCTGGCGCTGATCGGCCAGAAGATCTACCGCGGCGGCGTGCAGGGCACCGGCGTGCCCGCATGTGCTTCGTGCCACGGCGCGCAGGGCAAGGGCATCCCCGTCCAGTTTCCGCGCCTGGCCGGCCAGCATGCGGATTACGTCTATGCGCAGCTGAACGCCTTCCGCGTCGAGACGCGCGCCAATGACGCTGCCAAGATGATGCGCAGCATCGCCGCCAAGATGACCGATGCCGACATGAAGGCCGTGGCCACCTATATTCAGGGCCTGCGCTAAACGGGTTGCCGCACGCGCGCCCACCCGGGCGCGCGTCCGCGGCGGGAGCGGGGTTCATTCGGACTAGCCGGCTTTGCAGTCACGGCCGGCACCTTCGGGTAAACTTGCTGGCCATCCCTGAGTCGATAAGAGGGTGACACGCGTCACCCTTTTTCATTGCCGCCCTCCATGAACACTGCTTCCCACTCCTTTGGCAAATCCCTGTTCGAGCTCCTGAGCTCGATGCGCTTTGCGATCAGCCTGCTGTCCATCCTCGCGATCGCGTCGATCATCGGCACCGTGCTGAAGCAGTCCGAACCCTATGCCAACTATCTGATCCAGCTCGGGCCGTTCTGGTTCGAGGTGTTCGAAAAACTCGGGCTGTACGACGTCTACCATGCGCTCTGGTTTCTGGTCATCCTGACCTTCCTCGTCGTGTCCGTCACCGTCTGCATCTGGCGCAACGCGCCGAATTTCGCGCGCGAAATGAAAAGCTTCCGCGAGCACGTCAGCGAGCAGTCGCTCAATGCATTCAAGCACAAGCACGAAACCCCCACCGCACACACGCCCGAAGCACTCGCCGCCCGCGCGCAGCGCTACCTCGAAGGCCAGGGCTACAAGGTGAAAAACCTGCCGCGCGAGGAAGGCGTGCTGCTCGCCGCCAAGGCCGGCAGCTGGAACCGCCTGGGCTATTTTCTGGCGCACGCGGCCATCGTGATCATCTGCATCGGCGGCCTCATGGACGGCAACCTGATCTTCAAGGCGCAGCAGGTCCTGGGCTACAAGAAAATCGAGACGCGCGACATTCCGCAAAGCCAGGTGCCGGCGATTTCGCGCCTGACCCCGTCCAATCCGTCGTTCCGCGGCAGCGTGCAGATTCCCGAAGGCTCCAGCGCGGACGTGGCCTTCCTCAACGTGGCCGACGGCTATCTGGTGCAGGAATTGCCGTTCGTGGTGGCGCTGAAGGAATTCCGCATCGAGCACTACAGCACCGGGCAGCCGAAAAGCTTCGAGAGCGACGTCGAACTGTTCGACCACGCCGGCAACAAGATCCGCGAAGCGACGATCGAGGTCAATCACCCGCTGATCCACGACGGCGTCGCCATCTATCAGGCGAGCTTCGCCGACGGCGGCACCCGCCTGACGCTGCGCGGCTGGAACCTGTTCGCCCCGACCGCCTCGGAATTCACCCTCGAAGGCACGGTTCACCAGACCAGCACCTTGACCAGCACGGCCGGCGACTACACGCTCGAGTTCAACGATTTCCGTCCATTCAACATCGAAAACATGGGCGGCGAAATCGAAGCCGCCGGCGACACCATGAGCGTGCTCGGCGGCAGCCCGGTCAGCGACAACCGGCATCTGCGCAACGTCGGCCCGAGCTTCCAGTACAAGCTGCGCGA
>DAHWJK010000002.1:0-2155 GCA_027344185.1 Thiobacillus sp. | reverse complement strand
AATCCGACGACACCGCCCGTGCTGGTGGCGGGCAGCAGCATCGCATAGAACCCGAGCGCCGCGACAAACAGGACCATCGTCCCGATCACGGCCCGGCGGGAGCCCAGGGCGAATTGCAAGGCGCGCGGCACCATCTCCACGCGCTGATAAAAGGCGGCAATCATGATCCGGTCTTTGGCTTGATGAAGCTTGCGATCTTGCCGAAGGTGGCGGAGGGCGTCGAGGAAACCACGGCGACGTGCCCGTCCGGCGCGATCACCTGGTAGACATCAACAAATTTGTGCGGATTGTAGAGGTCGAACAACGCCTTCGTGTCGTCTCCGATCACGAAATGCGGGTCGTTCAGCAGCTTCGGCGCCGCCTGCTCGACAAACTGGTGCATGCTAGGGCCGGAATAGCCGCCATTCTTGTAGTCGCGCAGCACGAGGATCGTCATGTCAGACTTGTCGATCTCCGCCTGATGCTGTGCGAAGGTCCTGAGCCCGGCCTTGCAGCTTGGACACCAGGTGGTGACCTGCCAGACCACGAGCGGATGGCCCATATAGGTTTTCAACTCGACGCTCTTTCCGTCAACGATGAACGGCGCGTTGGGCGCAGTCATGTCCTGCGGCGCCAGCGCGCTGGTTGGCCCCATCTTGCCTTTGGGGCCGGCAAATGCGGTCGCTGAAGCAAGGCCGGTCAGCGCCAGTGCGGCCAATAGCGCTTTCCCGAGCCGCAGGAACCGAGGGTGAAAGAGGTTGTTGGTTTTTGTCATGCGCATTCTCCTTTCGTGGTCATGAATCCATCCTCGTTCTGCCGTGCCTGACTGTTGCATCGCATTCACCCGGCGCGGCAGGAGAGTTGCATCACGTCCTTGGTAAAGGTCTGTGCCGCGAGCTTGATCCCCTCGCTCATCACCAGATAGGGGAACAGCGTGTCGCCCAGCTCCTGCACCGTCATCCGATGACGGATGGCGAGTGCCGCAGTCTGGATCATTTCTCCAGCATTGTGAGCGAGGATCTGTGCGCCGATCAGCCGGTTGGTGCCGGCTTCGGCAACGAGCTTCACGAAGCCTCGCGTGTCGAAATTCGCGAGTGCTCTGGGCACGTTTTCCAGATCGAGGCGCCGCACGATAGCTTCGATGCCTGCCGTTCTCGCCTGCCCCTCGTCCAGTCCGACCGTCGCGACCGAAGGGTCGGTGAAGATCACCGCGGGGACCACCGAGAGGTCGAGGCTGGCGTCGCCGCCCGTCATGTTGATCGCAGCCCGCGTTCCGGCCGCCGCGGCGACATAGACGAGCTGCGGCATCGTGCTGCAATCGCCTGCCGCGTAGATATTCGCGGCAGATGTCCGCAGATGGTCGTCGACCACGATGGCGCCGTTGCGATCGGTAGTGACACCGGCCTGCTCAAGGCCAAGTCCTCCAGTCGTGGGCCAGCGTCCGGTAGCCACCAGTAGCCGCTCGGCTTCGATGCGCCCGGTGCCAAACGCCACTATGAAACGACCAGCCTCATAGGCGACGTTCTGAACCCGGGTCTCGTTGAGAACACGGATGCCCTCGGCTTCAAACGCCTCCTGTAGCGCCGCGCCAAGTTCGGGATCGTCGCGCGTGAGCAGGGTGCTGCGGGCGAGCACGGTCACGTCGACGCCGAGACGGCGATATGCCTGGGCCAGTTCGAGAGCCACGAAGGACGATCCGATCACCGCGATGCTGGTGGGAAGCTCGTCAGCAAACAGGGATTCAGTCGAGGTCCAGTACGGGGTCTCCGCGAGCCCCGGGACCGGCGGGATCATCGGCGCGGCACCGGTCGCGATGAGGATGCGATCCGGAGTCTGCCGCGTTACCTTTCCAGTGTGCTCAGTGATCGTGAGCGTGCGCGCATCCGCGAAGCGTGCTTCGCCACGCAGCAGCGTGATCCCCGGATTGTCATCGATGATCTTCTGGTATTTCGCACCACGCAGCGCGTCCACCCGCCCGCGCAACTGGGCAAGCAACACCCGCCGGTCCACCGGTTCTTCGCTGCGGGCGATACCGTCGAACGGATGGTGCCCACGCTCATGCCGGATTTCGGCGGCCCGGAGAGTGATTTTTGAGGACACGCATCCAGCATTGACGCAGGTGCCGCCGATGACCTCGCCTCGCTCGATCATGGTCACCCGGGCGCCGGCATCAACC
>DAHWJK010000359.1:0-37383 GCA_027344185.1 Thiobacillus sp. | reverse complement strand
CGCTGACGCGCGCGCTGGTCGAGGCGAGGATAGGGCTGGAGGTGATGGATATCGGCGCGCTGTGCAGGACCTACAACATCCTGGCGGGGGAGGGGCGGAGCGTGGGCGCGGCGGTGCTGATCGAGCCGGTTTGAACGGGCATCCCCCGATCGGGCCGTTCGTGCTGGGCTTGTCGGAGCACCAGTACGTTGTATTGAGGGATTTCACAGTCCACAATGACCAGAATGTTCCGGTACCTAGCCAAGGCCGCTAAATCCCGGCTGAGAGGCATTCAAGCAAATTCGCAGCGGTGGCACATTGGCAAACTGATTTTGACTTTCCTCCCCTTACAGCCCCGCCGAAGGTCAAGTGCGTCGGGTCGATCAGCGGCAAAGGTGTTTGAGCCCCGCTCACAAAATCAATTCAACCCAACAAAAGCGGGGCGAGTTCTTTGCCGCCCACCCGACGCGCTTGATCTTCGGGAATTCGGGACTGTCGGGGTCGCCTTTTCTTTGGTCACTTTCTTTTGGCGAGACAAAAGAAAGTGACTTGCCGCCGGGCAACCCCCGGCCAACGGTCAATAGTCCTGCGAAAGTACCAACTACTCAGTCGTGCGTGCTTCGGCGCTGGGCGCCTCGCAATGCCAGTTCACCCATCCGGCATCACCTCCTCAAAACTCGTAATCGCCATGAACGCCCCGCAATCCTTATGCGGCTGCTTCGAGTCCGGATTGCACACCGCCAGCAGCTGCCCGATGCCATAGGCCTGCGCGCTTTCCAGCACCGGCAGGCTGTCGTCGACAAACAGCGTGCGCGTCTTGTCGTAAGGCTCGAGCGCCTGCAGGCCCTGCCAGAAATCCGGATGCTCCTTCGGCAGGCCGAGCTGGTGCGAGGAAATCAGCGCGTCGAACCAGGCGTCGAGACGGGTTTCGCGCATTTTCAGGCCGAGGCTCTTGGGATGCGCGTTGGTGACCATCACCACGCGCCGGCCGGACGCACGCAAGGCCTGCAGGAAGGCGGGCACGTCCGGACGCACGGCGATCAGGTGCGCGACCTCTTCCTTCAGTTGCACGATATCCAGGGCGAGTTCGCTGCTCCAGAAATCCAGGCAGTACCAGTTGAGCGTGCCGGCGTGGCGTTCGTAGTGCCGGTCGAGGTGGGCACGCGCCACCGCCTCGTCGAGGCCGTGGTATTCGGCATAGCGGCGCGGCATGTGCTCGCGCCAGAAATGGTTGTCGAAATGGAGGTCGAGCAGGGTGCCGTCCATGTCTAAAAAGACGGTGTCGATTCGTGCCCAGTTGATCATTGCAGCTTTGCTCGCGCGCCAAAACCCCGAACGGGTCTGTCGGCGCCCCCGGCTAGAACAGCTCGTCCTTGGTGACGCCGCGCCGACGCAGAAGCTGCCGCAGCACGCGCAGCGATTCCATCTGGATCTGCCGCACGCGCTCGCGCGTCACCTGCAACTCCAGCGCCAGGTCTTCCAGCGTGCAGGCTTCGCAGCCGTTGAGGCCAAAGCGCCGTTCGATCACCCAGCGCTGCTTGTCGTTGAGCTGCTTGAGCCATTCGTGGACGTGGTGTTCGATCTCTTCGATCTGCAGCATCTCGTCCGGCAGGTGGGCGTTGTCGTCGGCGATGGCCTCGCCCAGCGACAGCGAGGGATCGACGTCGAGCGGCGCGTCGAGCGAGGCGACCCGCTCGTTCAACTGCATGATGCGGCGCACGTCCTCGACCGTATGTCCGGTCAGCGCGGCGATATCGTCCGAACTGGCGTCGGTGACGCCATGGGTTTCCAGATGGCGCTTGGCGCGCAGGTAGATGTTGAGTTCCTTGATGATGTGCACCGGCAGCCGGATGGTGCGCGACTGGTTCATGATCGCGCGCTCGATATTCTGGCGGATCCACCAGGTGGCATAGGTGGAAAAGCGGAAGCCGCGTTCGGGATCGAATTTTTCCAGCGCGTGGATCAGGCCGAGGTTGCCTTCCTCCACCAGATCGAGCAGGGTCAGTCCGCGGTTTGCGTAGTGCTTGGCGATATTGACCACCAGCCGCAGGTTGCGCTCGATCATGGTCTGGCGCGCCTCGAAGTCGCCTTCCACCACGCGCCGTGCCAGCGCCACTTCCTCGGTCGCCGTCAGCAGCGGGGCCTGGCCGATTTCGTTGAGGTAGAGCTGGGTCACGTCGACCTGCGGCTCGTCGAGTATGGCCGACGCCAGTTCCTCGTTGGTGTCCTGCGCCTGCAGCTCGGCTTCGGCTTCTTCCTGTGCCAGGTCTTCCTGTTCTTCGTTGGGATCGGTGCTCATGAACGCTCCGGCAAATAATTCAGCGGATCGAGCGGCTTGCCGTACCGGCGGATCTCGAAATGCAGTTTAACGCGGTCGGCATCGCTGTCTCCCATCAGGGCGATCTTCTGGCCTGCGGCCACGGTGTCGCCCTCCTTCACCAGGATCGATTCGTTGTGCGCGTAGGCCGACAGGTATTCGTCCGCATGCTTGACGATCAGCAGGCGACCGTAGCCGCGCAGCCCGCTGCCGCTGTAGACCACCTTGCCGGGGGCAATGGCGATCACCGGCGCATTGCGTTCGCCGGCGATGTCGATACCCTTGCCCCCCGCCGCGCCGAAGCGGCCCAACAGGGGGCCCTCGGCGGGCCACAGCCAAGCGCCTGCGCCCGCGTTCGCCGGCGTCGACGGCAGTGGCACCGGAACGGGCGCAGGGGCGGGCGTCGGCGTCACGGCGACAGCCGGCGGACGCGGTGCCGTCGCCAGCGCCCAGTTGGCTTCGGAATACGGCAGCAGCACCGCCTGCGGTTCGCGCAGCACCTGCTCTTCGATCAGCGGGCGCGCGCTCGGCGCCGTCTCGTCGTCGAGCGGCAGGATTTCCACCGCGCCCTGCGGCGGCGTCAGGCGCAGCACCTGCCCGACCAGGATGCGGTCGGCCGATTCGAGCTGGTTCCAGATGGCGAGCTCGCGATGATCGAGGCCGTTGGCGAAGGCGATCGCATACAGCGTTTCGCCGCGCTGTACGGTGTGCAGGCCATTGGTCGACGGCACGATCTGCGGTGCGGCCGGACGTGCCACTGCAGTGCGCACGGAGCCGCGGTCGCTCACCGGCGCCGGGCCGGTGGAGGTGGTGCAGCCCGCCAGCGCCAGCAGCGCGCCCAGCAAGGCAGCCCAAACCGGGAATGTCTCGGCCCGTACGCTCATGCCACCCCCGGCAGCAGGGGCACGAACTTCACCCCTTCGAGCAGGCGCTCGTTGAATGCATCGCCCTCGCGTTCCATCACGCACAGCGTCTGGCTGCTGTGGCCGAGCGGCATCACCAGGCGGCCGCCGTCGGCCAGCTGCGCCAGCAATTCCTGCGGCACTTCGGCAAATGCGGCCGCGATCACGATGGCATCGAAAGGCGCAAAATCCTTGGCGCCGTGCATGCCGTCGCCGTGCTTGGGCTTGACGTTGTTGATCCGCAGTTCGCGCAGCCGTGCGCGCGTCTTGCCGACCAGCGCGGCGATGCGCTCCATCGACACCACTTCGCGCGCCAGCCGGGCCAGCACCGCGGCTTGGTAGCCGCAGCCCAGTCCGATTTCGAGCACACGTCCGAGCGCGCGGCCGTGCCCGTTCTCGCCGTGACGCGCGAGCTCGGCCATGCGCGCAACGATATAGGGATTGGAAATGGTCTGGCCAAAACCGATCGGCAACGCATTGTCCTCGTAGGCGCGCGACTCCAGTGCCTGATCGACGAACAGGTGGCGCGGCACCGTGCCCATGGCCGACAGCACGGTCTCGTCCCTGATGCCCTGTTCGCGCAGGCGCTCGACCATGCGACCGCGCGTGCGCGCCGAGGTCATGCCGATGCCGCCGCGCAGGTTCATCGTTTCAGCCATGCGTTCACGCTGTCCATCTGGCTGAAACGGGTGAGGTCCATCTGCAGCGGGGTGATCGATACATAGCCGTTATCCACGGCATGAAAGTCGGTGCCTTCGCCCGCATCCTGCGCCAGTCCCGCCGCGCCCACCCAGTAGACGATCTGGCCGCGCGGGTTGGTGGTCTTCACCACCGACTCGGCCTTGTGGCGCTTGCCGAGCCGGGTCACGGTGAGTCCGCCGAGATCGGTCCAGGCGCGGTCCGGCACGTTGACGTTGAGCAGCATCGGCTCGGCCGGCGGCTGCGTCTGGATCCGTTGCACCAGCTCGGCCACCACGCGCGCCGCGGTTTCGAAATGCTTGGCATTGTGGTTGGCGAGCGACACCGCGATCGACGGAATCCCCAGCAGGTAGCCCTCGGTGGCGGCGGCCACGGTGCCGGAATAAATCGTGTCGTCGCCCATGTTGGCGCCGTGGTTGATGCCGGAAATCACCATGTCGGGCATATGATCGAGCATGCCGGTGACAGCGAGATGCACGCAATCGGTGGGCGTGCCGTTGACGTAGTAGAAGCCGCCGGGCGCCTGCCGCAGCATCAGCGGACGGTCGAGCGTAAGCGAGTTGGAGGCGCCGCTGCGGTCGCGCTCGGGCGCCACCACGGTGATGTCGGCCAGCGGCGCAAGCGCCTGCGCCAGCGCGGCGAGGCCGGGGGCGAAATAACCGTCGTCGTTGGACAGCAGGATGCGCATCAGCGGCAGCCTCCGGGCAGAGCCGGCATTCGGCGCGGGAATGTCATGGCGATGATGCGGACGTCGAACATGGACCCGATTCTACCATCGGGATTTGTTCGATTCAGTCGTATTCGCGCGTGTAAAACGCATCGAAACTGCTCGGCTGCCCGGCCTGTGCTTCCAGCCGCACGCGCGGCGACAGCTGATACAGCACCTTCACCACCTGGTTCAGTCCATCCAGGCTCTGCTCGTAGCTCAGCGTGGCGCGCGAGGACAGCCGCTTGCCGACGCTGACCACGGTGGTGGCGAGGTCGTCGCCCTCGCCGCCCCGCACGCCGAAGCTGTCGATGCGCAAGGCATCGGCCAGCTTTGCCTGCATGCTGACCGACTCGGCCTGCGACAGCAGCGCGCCGGCGGCGATCTGCAGCAAGGCGAATTCCTGCTGGCCGCCGTTTTCCAGCCCGTGCCCCAGCACCAGCCAGGCAAGTTTCTCGGTGTCCGGCAGCGGCGGGTCGGAATACAGCGTCACCAGCGGCCGCTGCACCGTGCCGCGGACCTGCACGCCGACCTTCACCGTGGGCGTCTGCCGCACCGCCAGCACGTCGAGTCCCGGATTCTCGATCGGGCCGATGAAGTTGAGCACGCCGCGCTCGATGTCGAGCGACTGCGCATAGGCGGCGTATCGGCCCTGCTCCACCTGGATGCGGCCTTCTCCGCGCAGCACGGTATTGACCGTGAACACGCGCAGCTGACCGCCGAGGCGCGCGTCCAGCCCGCCTCCCTTGAACAGGAAATCCTTGCCCAGATTGAGCTTGAGGTCGAGCTCCAGCGGGATGCGCTGGGCCGCCTTTTTTTCGGGCGGCGGCCGGCCAACGACGACGACGTCGCTCGACAGCCTGGGCCGGCTGGCTTCGGGCATTTCCAAGCGGGCGCGGTCGGCGGTGAGCTCGCCGGTCAGTTGCATCCGCTTGGGGTCGAGTTTGAGCCGGGTGGCGCCGGACACCACGACGCGGCGGTCGCTGCGGTGGGTGACGGCGAATTGTTCGAAATTCAGCGTGAGCCCTGCCTGTGGGTTTTTCCACTGCGCCTCGCCGCTCACCACGATGCGACCGCCCCCACCCTGGATTTCACCGGGCCCGATCAGCTCGCCTTCCTGCACCTTCACGCGGTCGTCGGTCAGCAGCAGTTTCAGCGTGCCATCGCTGATCGCGATGCCCGCCTCCGGCATCGCAAACCGCAGCCGGCTGGCGTCGATGCGGCCGTCGATGCGCGGCGCCGCGAGGCTGCCGCTGCCGCTGAGGTCGGCGTTGAGGCGCGCGTCGGCGCGAACGCCAACCGGCAGGAAAGGACGCAGCAGCCGCAGATCCGACACATCGAACTGTGCGGTCCACGCCAGCGGCGCGCTGCGCGGCAGCGTAAAACCGGCGCCCAGGCGGGCCAGCGTGGCCTGACCTTCGGCACGCAACTGGCCGGCTTCGCGGCTGGCCGCCTCGACGCGCGCGCTGACCCGGCTGGCTACCGCATCGAGATCGAGTTCGAGCGTGGCGAGGTCCAGGTTCAGCGCCGGGTCCTTCATCCGCACGTCGCCCGACTGGCGACGCAGCCGCAGCGTGCCGTCGAGGGCGGTGCCGGCGCGCAGGTTCCAGTTGCCGTTGACCCTGAGATCGGTGGTGAACGGCGGCGCGGATTCCAGCAGCGTCATCAGCGGCGCCAGCGGCAGGTTGGCGAGCGTGCCGCGGCTCGCCCACTGCGCGTCTTGCAGACTGAACTGTTCGACCGTAACGCGGCCGCCGGCCACCGTCAGCGCCAGCTGACTCAGCTGCTGTTGTTCGCGCGACAGCAGCAGCGTGGCCGGCGCCGTCAGCTGCATCGGCCACGGCCCTTCGGCACGGGCCTGGTTCAGCTGGCCGCGCCAGACCTGCTGCGCATCAAGTCCGCCCGCCAGGCGCGCGGTCACCCGCCAGTCGGGCAGGCGCGCATCGAGCGTCAACGTATGCGCATTGCGGCGGCCCTGCAGGTTGGCACGCACGGCGCTCAGGCGCTGCCCGGCCAACGTCACGCCGCGCGCGTCGAGCTGGCCGGTGAACGCGCCGGTGGCGGCAGCCTGCAAATCGAGTTTCAGGTTCAGCGTGTCGGCGACGATGTCGCCCGGCAGGCGCAGGACGCTGGCCGCGACCGTTGCTTCGATCTGCGGCGCAGCGGGATCGCCGCGCACGCTGCCGCGGCTGGTCAGGCGCCCGGCCAGCCCGAGGTTCAGCCGCGCCAGCGCCGGCGCATCGATGTCCCAGTTGAGGCGGTCGCCGGCGCGGCCATACGCGCCGAGCAGTTTCGCCCGGTTGCCGGCCAGATTCAGGTCGACGTCGGCGTCGGCGAGATGCCGGTTTTCGTAACGCACCCGGCCTTTGCCGCTGACCGGGCGCCCGTCGAGATCGCCCGGCGGCAGCGTGAACTGCGCCTGCAGGCGCAGCACCGGTGCCAGCGCACCGCTCGCCTCGCCGCGCGCATTGAGCCGCCCGCGCGGAAATTTGCCGAAGCGGGCGGGATTGATCTGTGCGGCATCGAACTCGGCCGAAAACGCGCGGCCGGCATCGAGTTGCAGCACGCCCTGCGCCGTCAGGCGACCAGCCTGGCCGCTGAAGTTTGCCGATTCCAGCCGCAGCGCCGCATCGGAATGGCGCAGCGTGAAGCGGCCCCGCCCCCAGGTTTCGCTGACGTCGGCGTCGAGCGTCTGGCGTACAGCGTCGCCTGCCAGTTTCAAATTCGTCTTGATCCGCGTGGCATTCAGGTCGCGGTGCAGGCCGACCAGGTTCACGCGCGGGCTGGCGAGATTCACGCTAAAGCGCCCATCACGCCATTCGCCGTCGCCGGTAAATTGCCCGGCTGTGCCGAGATCGATCGCCAGCGCGCTGAAGTCGGCGTGGCGGGCGTTGCCCAGCACCGCCCCGGTGAGGTTGGCGAGCGGCAGCCGATCCTGGTCGAAGCGCCCGGCCAGCCGGTTCGACAGGCTGAAGGTGCCGAGCAGGCGCTCGCCGGGCCGGCCTTCAAACACGCCGGAAAACGCGAGCTCGGCGCGCGGCGCGTCCGCCGCAAACTGGCGCGGGTCGATGCCCTCGCCCGCCACCAGCAGGCGCGGCAGGCGCACCGGGGCGAAAGGCGCCGCCTGTCCGTCGGCCATCACCGTCATGCCTTCGGCCAGCGCGTCCAGCCTGAAATCGATGGCCGCCAGTTCGCCCGTCAGTCCGAGCGTGGCCTCGGCCGGCACCGGCATATCCCGGCTGGCGTTGAACCGGCCCTGCAATTTGAACGGCGCGTCCTTGTGGATGCTGAATTTTCCCGCCACGTCCGCCCACGGCGTGCGGGCCGCCGCCGTGAAATCAAAGCGCTCGCCGCGGCCATCCACGGTACCGTTCAGCGTGCTGAACTGCAGCGTCCGCCCCGCGTCGACGACGTCGAGCGTGGCTACGTCCCACGCGGCGACGCGGATGTCGAACAGCCAGCGCAGGGTGACGGGATAGACGGGCGGCGTCTGATCCTTCGCCAGCGTCTCCACCTGCGCGTGTTGCGCCGCCAGCAGGTCGATCTCGATCAGCCGATGCCACAGCGACCGCGGCTGCCAGTCGAGCTTCACCTCCTGCAGTGTGATGCGCTGGGTGGCCGTGGTGAGCGTCATTTTCCGGATATGGACCGCGGTGGCCAGATGGCCTTCCACACCTTCAAGTACCAGGCGACCCTCGCTCAGCGGCGTGGCCTGTTTTGCCAGCCAGACAAAGCCGGTAGTCGTGGTGGTCAGCCACAGCATCAGCAAACCCAGCAGCGTCACGCCGCCCAGCAGCGCACCCAGCCCCCAGGCCGCGCGCTTCAAAACACCACTCCGAGCGAGAAATGCAGGCGGAATTTTCCGGTGGCTTCGCCGTAGGCCAGGTCGAGGTTGATCGGCCCCACCGGCGAACGGTAGCGCGCGCCGACGCCGTAGCCGAACACCGGCGACAGCGCGGCGGGGGTGTCGGCCGCGTCGCCCGCATCGACGAACACGGCCATGCCCCAGTTACCCTCGAAGAAATGGTTGTACTCGAGGGTGCCCGTGGCCATGTGCCGCACCGACGCCACCCCGCCTGCCAGCGTGCGCCCCAGGCTCTGGTAGGCGTAGCCGCGCACCGAGTTGTCGCCGCCGGCACGGAACAGGAAATCGGTGGGGATGCCGTCGCGCGTGTCGGCCAGCACGCTGCCCCATTCGCCGCGCAGGATCAGGCGGCCGTTGTCGCCGGCACGGAAATACTGGGTATGGCGGCCATACAGCCGCACAAAGCTGGCGTCGGACAACAGCGCCTCGCTTGCGCCGCCCCCCTGCAGCGTCAGCACATAGCCGCGCCGCGGATAGAACGCGCGCCCGACGGTGCGCTGGGTCCATGCATAGTTGGCGGTCAGCGCCTGGTTGCGCGCACTCACCACATTGCCGATGGACTGTTCTTCCGTCTGGTATTGCAGGGACAGCGTGGTTTCGATCTGGCCGCGCGTGCGGGTGCGCTTGGCAACCAGCACATTCCCGCGCGTCTCCTGGCCTTCGATGTCCTCGTGCTTGAGTTGCGCGCCGAGGCTGTTTTCATAACCCTTGGCGTTGCGCGGCCAGGCCAGTTCCACCGCACCGGTCCGGCGGTCGGTTTCCAGGCGCGCATCGAGTTTCAGGCGCAGACCGCGGTTGGCAACGTCGCGATGTTCCCACGCCGCCTGGACCCGCGCGCCGGTGTCGGTGCTGACCCCGGCGCCCACGCTGAACCGTTTTTGCGGCCGCTCCGTCACCTCCACAACCACCGGCACTGCCGCCGCCAGCGCCGGATCGGCTTCGATCCGCACCGTGGCCTGCGCGTAATAGCCGCTCGTTTCCAGCGCCGCCTGATAGTCCAGCAGATCCTGCTGGCGATACGGCTGGCCGGGCTTCATCGGGCTCAGGTTGCGAACGATCGATTCGGGATAACGCTGGCTACCGCTGATGATGTGCTCGCCATAAAAAAATGCCGGGCCGCTGTCGACCCGCACGCTCAGGTCCGCCGACTGCGTCTCCGGATCGATGCGCGCCTCGCTCGCCGCCAGTCGCGCCGCCGGATAGCGGATCGTCAGCAGCGGGCCCAGCAGCGCGACCTTGGCGGCATTCCAGTCCGCCTGACGAAACGGCATGCCGACTTCGAGCGTGAAGCTGCGCTCGGCACGCGTGCGCAACCACGAGCGGTCGGTCTCGGCCAGCGCGCCAATGAAGTCGATCGTCACCGAACGTACCCGGGTGCGTGGCCCCGGCGTCACTGCATAGCGCAGCACCCAGTCGTCACCCACCCGCGTCAGCGTGCTGTCGATCTGCGGCGAAAAATAGCCTTCCGTCGCCAGCAGTTCGCGTGCGGTGCCCGCACTCACGCTGCGCAGCCGTTCCAGTTCCGCCTCGTCCAGCGTCTCGCCCTGCCGCGCCGCCCGCGCGGTTTCCAGATGCTGCGTGAGCAACGTCTTGAGTTCTTGCGGTGCGTCCACCTCCACCGTCAGGGCGTGCGCAGGCCACGCTGCGAGCGCGGCAAGAATCAGCAAGACGGGGAAAAGGCGGGCAGGCAAGGGAAATCCAGCGGGGTATACGTCAAGTCATTCTAGGGTGTGCGGTGAATCGGACAAAGTCATGCCAGAAACGCCCGGCACCTTCCGCGAAGGCAGAGCCGGCTCATATTCCGCTGACCGACTGGATATCCCCCGCCGTCCTGCAGGACTACATCGTCCTGATGGTGCTCACGGGGGTCATCGGAACGGTGCTCGATCTCCTGGATGGACAAAAAATCAGATTTTTCCTACAAGCCCGGCAGCAAGCCAGGCTGCCACTACGCAGACATTCGGGCGGGGCTTATCCGGCCGCAGCCGCGTATTGCAGCCATGCCTGGCTGGGGTGCCTGAGGCAGCGTTCGGCCCGCGCCCGAACCCGCCAGCCATCCGCTTGCCACCCTTCACGCTTACTGTAGTGACGAACGGCGAATCCTGTAGAACGTGCGCAGAACACACGCACAGCGCGGTGATCACGGCAAACAATCCGTGGCGGGCATGCAGGTTTTTTCAGCGTTTGAAGACACACGGATTGGGACAGAACTCTACGTCCTAGAGTGCAGAGACGGGCTCGCCGTCAATGATCGACTCGCGCCGCGATGTTGACGGGACTACCTGCGTCTGGCCCGGAAAACGATCTCATCATCGCCTACGTGCTGGAGACGCATCGGCAGGAAGATGTCGAGTTCGGTTCGCGTACGCTGGCGCAGGTTACCGGCACCAAGATCGTCGGCAGCATCCCAACCCTTGCAGAAACTGATGCCGCTGATTCCTTCCACTTATGGCCCAGCCAAAATGGGCGATGCCGTTGCATCAGCGATGCCGGTAACAGTACTTCAGAAATTTCACGATATCCACTGTATAGCGACGAGCCAGACGTCGCGGCTCGAGGGACAAACGATAGAGCCATTCCAGGCGCATTTTTTGCACAAAGACCGGCGCGCGCGGCTTGTCGCCTGCCCAAAAATCGAACAAGGCGCCGACCCCGGCCAGTATGACGACATTCAGGCTCCGGCGATGATCCAGTATCCACTTTTCCTGGACAGGATTACCCATTGCCACCAGTAACACATCCGCCTGCGCCCGATTGATCGTCTCGACAAGATGTGGTTGGGTCTTAATGCCCTCGTAGCCATCACAGCTTCCCACCACCACCTGGCCCAACTGCTGCGTCACATACTGCGCGGCTTTCTGCAAAACACGCGGCTTTCCACCCAGCATGAATACCCTGAGCGGCGTGGGTGACTGACGAAAGAGGAAGGGCATGAAGTCGGTGCCATTCAGATTTTCCCTGAAGCGGTCAGCGTGCAGCACGCGTGCTGCGATTTCTATGCCGACACCGTCATTGACGATGACAATGCCTTCGCTTTCCATCTGGCTACGCATGTTCCGGCACTGCACGACAAAATTGGTATTCGCGAAAAACAGCGCGATCTGCGTGCCCAATTCCCGTTGTGCAAGCAGATGGGCTGCCAGTTCGGACGAGGTGGTTTTGAGGACGGGAAAACCACCCACCTGAATCGTCGACATGGATCGCATGTCAAAAAACGCCTTGGGCAACTGCCCGGTGCTGCCAATCGGCTGGGGTGGGCCTGCGCTCATTCTCGTATCCTGGAAGTCGAAATCTGCTGGAGCGTTCCCCGGTTTTTCCTTGGATCGTTTTTTCTTGGATCGTTTCCCGCACTACGCTTGCCAAAAACAACCGGGAAAAAACGATGCAGGAACCATGCGCTTGGGTAGCTCAACAATAACGCGAGCAATGGAAACGCTGCGGTCCACAGAAATGAAGATTCCTTGAAAGCATGGGGCATCCCGAACACCACTACGCCGATACCCGTAAACACACCGAACATCAACAAATGGATCGGAAATATGATGACTGTGTTCTTTGAAAGCCATTGAAAAACGGCATTTCCCGGCAGGCTGATGGAAAAATAAAACAGCGCGAAAACGCCCAGATACGCATTGATGAAAAACAGGTATCTGTGGCTGCCGAAAAGAAGCGTATTCAAATCGACTTCGCCATTGATGCCTGCGACATATGCAACGCCGGCTACCATGAACAATGCAAGAATCATAGCCATGCTTTTTGGGGTCTTTTCCAGAATCGCATTCTGATATCTGCGGAAAAAATGACCCGTTGAATAAAATGCAAGCGCCACCACAGCGTTGTCCAGACCCCACGGAAGGCGCGGCCACGAAGGATCGTGAATGAGCGTAAAAACCAGGCCGGTCAAGTTGAACGCGACGAGCAGGGATGTTGCCGAGAAATATTTTCTGGCCCAAAAAAATATCAGGGAAGTCGTGAACAGGCAGGTGAAAAACCATAACACCACGTTTACAAATAGCGCATCCCCATTTCCGACAACCACACCCATCAAGGGTTCCCACCAGCGGATTCCTTCATGCTTGGCTGCACTGGCGGCAAGCTCATGCGTCGGCAGCCAGTACAAATAAGATACCAGGAAGAAAAACAGGTACGGTATTACAAGCCCCCTCCATAGCGAGGAAAGGTTTTCCCTATAGGTCATGGACAGTTTTTGTTCGGACAACAGCAGTCCTGAAATAAAGAAGAACAAGGGCATGTGAAAACTGTAGATCACATTTTTAATGAACGGATTCAAACCAGGCGAATGCCCAACGACAACAAGCACGATGCCGATTGCTTTCATGGTGTCTACATGAGTCAATCTTTTCACTCTGACAATTCTCCTGCCCACCCGTTAAAAATCACCACAGATCCCACGGAAACGCACCCAGCAATCCTTGCTGAATCCGCGACAGGTCGAAAGCGGAATTTCCGCCTGCCTCAATCCCCTCTTCCACCGAGCTTGCCGTGCGATAGTTCATGCGGCCTGTCCCGAAGTAGTAGTCGTCGTACTTCAGGCGGGATTCGCCATTTCCCATCTCCAGGTAGACGGCTGGAATGCCATAGGCTTCCGCCAGAATGATGCCGTGCAGCGAACTCGATATGACCAGGCGGGCGCGCAGCAACTCCGCGACAAACCTGGCCGGCTTGCAGGTCGGAAGCAGCACGTGTTCGCGGTGGGCGCCGAACTTCTCGGCCGGTTCATGCAGGTGTGGAATCACGAGGTAGGGGACGCTGCCGCGCGCCTCTGGCCTGAGCAGGTCGGCGGGGAAAAACAGCGGCATGAGCAGGGCGGGGTCGCCGTAGATTTCCGGCACGGAGATCGCGCGCCTTTCAAGGTAATCACGCGTCAGGGGCCCACGGACCGCGCGCACATCCAGCCCTGAAAACCGATGCATGGCTGAATCGAGCTTCCAGTTCACCCCGGAGCCCCAGACGCATTCGTTCGATCTTGCAAAATGAAGAATCGAGCCGATTGCGAACAGCCTTTTCGACTTGTCTTTTTTATCCTGAATCTCAAGGTCGCGGAGGGAAAGCACTTCGGAGACAATCACCTTCGACAGGTAATCGCCCACATTGATGCGCTGGTCACTGGGCTCCCACCAGTACAGGCTTTGCTTCTCAAGCTTTGCGCGTTTATCTGCCGCGAAGAACATAGATAAGGTCCTTGTAATAAGTGATCCTGGTAAGATTTCTCAAGGCGGCCCACTTGATTCCAAGATGCTCCCTGAAACGCGTCCAGAACATCAATTCAGCCCCGACGGCAACCATGAAGTAACTGGCCACGGTCGACAGGGCGGCGCCCGTGGCGCCGTAGCGGGGAATCATGAACAGGTTGAGCGCCACGTTGACGGCCAATCCGACCACGTTGCGGATGAAGGCTTGCCGCTCCCGGCCAAAGACCGTGAAGTAAAGCCCGCTCATGTTGGCGAGGAACAGGAACGGCACGCCCAGCATCAGATAGAAAAGCACACTGCCCGCGGCGCTGAAATCCGCGCCGAATGCCAGTCGTATCAGGGGGTCCGCCATCAGCATCAGCGGGATCGCCACGGCGATGGACGCAAGCATGGTCGTGCTGTAGATCATCGAAAGACGGCTCTTGGTGAGTTCGCGGTTTTTCCGGCTCAACGCCATCTGCGGAAGCAGCACTGCAGAAATGATGGCGGGAATCATGAGCAGTTGTTCGACAAGCTTGTAGGCAGAGGAATAAATGCCGAGTTCGCCGTTGCCCGCAATCTTTGAAATCATGATCTGGTCGACCCGGTAATGCGCCTGAATGATCAGCATCGAAAAAAAGAAGTAAATCGATTTCGAGAAGACGATCTTCGATAAGCGCCAGACTCTGGAGAAGTTGCTGAAAGACACGTGCCATTTTTTTTTATCGTCGGATACCGTCCAGGCCCACGCCGCGAGCGAGAGGAGCACCGACTGCGCCACATAGGTGAGCAGGAGGATGTTTACGCTCCCCATCCCCTCCAGGCACAGCCAGGCACGGCCACCCGCTCCCGCCAGCGCAAGCCCTGTGCGAATCTTGGCAAGCAGGTCATTGCGCAGTTCCGCCTGCATGACAAATGCATAGACCTCGAGCGGCGCAAACACGCAGAACAGCACCAGCGCAAGAAATCCCGTTTCACCGCTTTGCAGGAATGCAACGTAGCTCGCGGCACCGAGCAGGACCGCCACGACCGTTTTCAGTAGCAGCGTCGCGGATACGAGTGCGCCCGATGCCGACCGCCCAAACGAAACCAGCAACACACGCCGCAGTCCAAAATCGGCCGTAACGACAACCAGACCCAGTATGGCGAGCAGATACGACAACTCGCCGAATCTGGTGACACCGAGCGAGCGCACCACGTAAATGTTCGAGGCCAGCACGGCCAGCGTGACAATCACGCGCTCCATGAACAGCCAGGCAATGTTGCTGAGTATGCGCTTGCGCGTCATGCGGCAACCCGCATTGAACCCGGCCCGCTGCGACCGATTGCATGTCCGGGCGGGCGAAAAAAGGCATGCCGCTCGCAATCGCGATCATGGGCCGAAACGCGACGGCCCCTGCGGGATCGGCGCTGGCGGATCATGTCCGCTCCACCAGATCGCGATAGAACCTGGCCGTCTGGGCGCCCAGAAACGGCCATTCATACGCGCCGAGGTCGGGCGGCGTCACGCGGCTCGACCTGATCCGGTCGATCGCATTGCGCAGAATATCCGCGTCGAACGGGCCTTCAAACAGCGTCATGGCGTCCGCGCCCACGTCGCGCCGCAGCGTCCGCATGGATCCGATCGCCGGCACCACCACATGTTTGCCCACGCTCAGGGCCATCAGCGCGGAACCGGAGTTCAGTATCTTGCGGTAAGGCAGGACGACCAGGTCTGCCCTGTCCAGACACGCGACAAGCGAGGCATCGTCCATGTGCTGCGGCAACAGCACAATCCGGTGATCGGCTGCAGCCAATGCCTCCAGTTCCAGGCGGTAATCCGCATCCGGCACGCTGCCCGCAATCAGGAGCCGGATGTCGGGATCGTCCAGCGTCGAGAATTGGCGCATGAGCGCATCGACATTCTTGTAGGCGCGCATCTGCCCGAAATTCAACAGCACGAAAGCCTCGCCAAGGCGATCAAGCGTCTGCACGACCTCGTGTGCCGGGGCATCCGCCGTCGCGCGGACCCCGTCAATCCATGGGCCATAGTGCCCATGCTTGATCAATGCGGAGGGGAGTCGTCTCACGCCCGGATGCGCTGCCCTGATAACGTCCTGACTTTCCTCCGACAGAAAAATCACCCCATCGAGAATCGACAGAAAACGTTTCCATAAAAAGAGGTTGAAGCGGGATGGTTTCATGTCGTGCCCGAAAGCATTGTGGGCAGTCCACACGATCTTCACCCCCATTGCACGCGCCAATAGCAGCCATGTCCAAACGAAAACCTTCTTCAACACATCGAGCGGGCGCATGGAGCGTGGCACCACATCAAACTCCGGCCAGTGCAGATGAAGAATGTCGCATTCCCAGGGGAGCATCGAGTACCGATGCTCACGCACCGCAGGGCCGGCAGACGACACTGCGCGGTAAAGCAGGCTGTTGTATGGATTCGTGCTTTCGTTGGAAAAAGCCGGCCGCGCAGCGATGCGAATGGATTCGCGCTTCATTTCGGACGCAGGGCGGCGCGCCCACGATTGAAAGACAGGCGGACGCAACGCGATCGACCGCTGTCCGTTGCGGGGTGGGGAGCGGGCAGAAAATCACGGGGGATATCAGCGGCGGCCGATCGCATAGTATTCAATCCCCTGCTCCCGCATGAATTCAGGGCTATACAAATTACGCCCGTCGAAAATCGCAGGCGTGTTGAGCGCCGCCTTGAGCGACTCGAAATTAGGTACGCGAAACTCCTTCCATTCCGTGACGATGGCCAGCGCATCTGCGCCGTCCAGCGCATCCATCGCCGACTTGGCGTAGCTCAAGCGGGGTTCATCCCCATAAATCCGCTTCGATTCTGCCATTGCAACCGGGTCATAAGCCGAGACGGTTGCGCCCCGCGCCCAAAGTCCCTCAATCAGCACACGGCTTGTGGCGGCACGCATGTCATCGGTATTGGGCTTGAAAGCCAGGCCCCAAATCGCGAAGTTCATGCCCTTCAGGTTGGTGCCAAAACGCGCAACGATCTTGTCGAGCAACACATGCTTCTGTTTTTCGTTTGCCTGGTCCACCGCGGTCAACACCTTGAGATCGATTTCATTCTCACGTGCCGTATTGATGAGCGCATTGACATCCTTCGGAAAACAGGAACCGCCATAGCCGCAACCCGCATATAGAAAGTCGAATCCGATGCGTGGATCGGACCCTATACCCAGACGGACTTGCTCGATATCCGCGCCCAGTTTGTCGGCCAGGTTGGCCAATTCATTCATGAATGAAATTCGCGTGGCAAGCATTGCGTTTGCTGCATATTTCGTCAGCTCGGCAGACCGCACATCCATGACGACAATGCGATCATGATTGCGGTTGAACTGTGCGTAAACGGTCCGCATCAGTTCGATCGCCCGCGCGTCCTCGGTACCGATCACAATCCTGTCAGGGCGCAGGAAATCATTCAATGCGGCGCCTTCCTTGAGGAATTCCGGATTTGAGACGACAGCAAACGGGATCGATTCGTTGCGTTCCTGCAGCTCTTCCATGACCGCCTGCCTGACCTTGTCCGCGGTTCCCACGGGCACGGTCGACTTGTCGACTATCACCTTGTATTCAGTCATGAGGCGGCCGATATTGCGGGCTGCTGCAGTGACGTACGTGAGGTCGGCCGAGCCGTCCTCGTCCGGCGGCGTGCCTACCGCGATGAACAGAACGACGCCGAAGGCGACGCTTTCCTCAATGCTGGTGGTGAATTGCAAGCGACCGGCGGCGACGTTGCGACGAACCATTTCCAGCAGGCCGGGTTCATGAATCGGGATGTCCCCATTGTTCAATATTTCAATTTTGGAGGCATCCAGATCAAGGCAGAGGACGTCATTGCCGACCTCTGCCAAACAAGTGCCTGTGACCAGGCCAACATAACCCGTACCAATCACGGTAATTCTCATACTGCATGCGCCCTTATAAATTTGACGACAATTAAAATAAAGCCATTGTGGGGGGTGAAGAAATCATGCCGAAGGCAATTTCGTGTCTTCAAATTGCATGGGATTCAACATTCTTTCCACCACCTGCGACCAGTGAAGTGGAGTTCTGGAAGCTATTCTCGGCGCCGCTATGGCGGCGTTTATCGCAGTGGCGATCGACTCGCTATCGCCAGGTTCGTATCCAAAGCGGGACGCATAATCCCCAACGATCGAATTTGGACAAACGGCGGGCAACTTGAAAAAATCGTACTGCATGAGTTTCAATGACGTATCCGCTAAATAGCGGGGCAGGTTTGCGGATCGATAGGGTGCGATTCCGATGCTGGCGTGCTTGATATAGGGCAATGTCAAATGGTGTGGCATTTCGTCGTAAACCCGCACATTTTCTCCGTAGCCTGGGTGTGCTCCGGTACCGGAACCAATGATGTGGAACGCCACGTGCGGAAACCGCTTCGATGCCACCACGAAAAACTCCGGGTCAAACAGCATGGAACCGATCGACACGGCATGCACGGCATGCGCGGCATGCTCGCCTGTCGGATAAGGCGATGGATCCGCATGCTCCGTAACTGAAAAATCGAAGCCATGCGGGATCACGTACTGATTGGAGGTTTCAGGCATGCCGTCCGACATGTAACGCGACTTTAGACATATCGCACTCATCTGTGGCGCCACGCGATCGAACGTGGCTTTCACATAAGCGGCTGCGTTAATTGTGGTCAAGTCATCCGAAGCGATATAAATCGTTCTGGCTCGCGGGTTCAACTGCGCAACGAGATCGAAAAAAATGGGGGCAATTCCACTCTCGAAAAAGACCACGTCGGCTTCCTTGACCCAGTCGACAAGGACTGGACTCGGCCTCCCGACGTAACGTCGAAACAGAAATGCCTCGATAGGGCGCAAATAGGCTTTGCGCACATTGAACGGGTGAATCCAGGTCTTCCATAAATAACACTCGACATTTTGATGGACCGTCTTCTTGTTTGCCAAAGCAGCGAGCGAAGCCCGTGGGTCTGACTTCAGTTGCGACAGCAGGCTGTACTGGCATGAAAAAAACCGCGTTTTTCCCCGTTTTTCCAGTTCCGCCGTTACAAAATGAATGCCTGCTTTTCTGCGCGAGCGGTAGTCGTGCGCCGAAATCACTAAAAAATTCATCTTTCTTCCTTGAGGATCAAAACGTGTGAACACGCGCTGGGCGCTGCATCCTGTGTCCTGTGTCCTGTGGCAAGCGACTGGAGTGGCGCCTGGCGGCCAGCGCGTCATGGTCAGTAAAGTAGGGACGCGGCGCAAGGCAGCCGGCAGTCAAATGTTATGCACCGGCAATGTGTCCTGATATTAAAAATACCGTTTCAATATGCGGGTTTGAGGCGCATCTCGCCCATTCTGGGGCGCGATACTCAGTGGATAGCTCCCCCACCAGCTTCCCGCTGCCCAGTAGGTCCATCCCCGCCAAACGCGCTCGTCGCTCATTTGCGCGAGCATTGCATCCAGCGCCTCTAGGCACGCCGGATTATCCGGGACGCCGAACTCTCCCAGGAAAAGCCGCTGATTGTTGGCCTTTGCCCAGCGCGTGATGTTGCCGAACATGTTCACGAGCCGGGCTGCCGGCACACACGTTTGGCCGGTGCCGGAATAGTGAGGGTCTGCGTATTGATGCACCTCGATCCAGGTGCGCTTCAGCGGATCCTGCAACTGAGCGAAAGCACTCGCATTCGACACGCCGCTTTTCGGTTTTTCCCATTCATGCACGCCACTCCAGCGCCCGCCAGAAACCAGAATAAGGTTGTCTGCTCCGCTTTTTCTGATTGCACTGACCGTTTGCTGAGCCGCGCTGGCCCATTGCGCAATGGACAATTTATAAGGTTCGTTCATCAGCCCAAAGGCAACGACGGAAGCGTCGCTGAACCTGGCTACCAGCCGTGTCCATAAATTGATAAACGCCTCAACCGGAACTTCCGGAGTACCGATCGCTTGGCCTCGATAGGTCCCATAGTTATGCACGTCCAGAATCACGCACATTCCCCGGGACTTGGCCATCGCCACGGTCGTTTCAAGCTGGCGCAGCTCGGCAGGGTCCAATTCGCCTGACAAGGACGACTGGATGCGTTCCCAGCGAAAAGGCAGACGTATGACCTTCGCGCCGATGGATGCGAAATAATCAAATTCCGCTTCTTTCGGGTAGATATAGTCCTTGTACAACACACCGGGCAGCTTGCTTCCATTGAATTCTGCCCCGGCAAGGTTCACCCCCTTCAGCGCGACATCCTGATCGCAGCTTGCCGCCGCGAACGGTCCAGCCAGCAGCCCCCACAGCAACACGACTGTACGCAGGCAAGCGGGCGTCAGCGTCATGTCGCGCTCCCCGTTTTTGGATCGGCCACGGCCTTATAAATATCAACGTATTTATCGGCAATATGCTTCCAGTTGTAACGTTCGACAAACGACTGCACCCAGGCACGTCTGCGGGCATGTTCGCGTTCGCCGCGGGCGTGAAGTGCCAGCAAGTCGGCGATCCCGTTGTCGATGTCTTCGCTGTCGAGCAGGACGCCCACGCCCGCCTGCCTGACGAGATTGCGGAACGGCGGAATGTCGCTCAAGACCGGCGTCAAGCCGGCACTCATGGCCTCGATCGGCGCTATGCCGAAGCCCTCATGCCGCGACAGGCAGATGAAATAGCTGGATTGCCCGATCAGGCTCGCCAATTCCCGGTCCGATGGATTCGGCACCAGCTGAACCGACTCGACAAGCTGATATTTCTGCAGCAAAGTCATCAGCTCTTTCTGGGTATGGTCGTATTCCCGCCCGGCAATAATCAGCTTCCAGGACGGCTGCCGGGACACCAGACGCCGGAAAAACTCGATCGTTTCAAGCAAGCCTTTGTTCTCCGACCAGCGGCCAAAATAGACGAGCGCAGGGGTCAGCGCAGGTGCGGATGCACCCGCATATTTTTCGACATTCACACCATTTTCGATCACCACCTTCTTGGGCGACTTCACGATCGCATCGAAAACTTCACCGTCGTTGTCGCTGGTTGCAATGACCCGGTCGTAGGCAAGGGATGAAACCCGGGTCGCGGTATTGAAATAGATATTCTTCAAGGTCGAGGCGAAGCGGGTGTGGAAGAAGCCACCGTGGGTGGAGACCACCATGGGGCGCCGATGGATCGGTCTTGTCGCGGCCAGGAAATCAAAAAAGAAATCGATGCCATGCACATGGATCACATCTGCATCGCGCACATGATCCAGCACGCCGGGGCAAAGGGGATACCGGTTGGAACCCCGATATGGCAAGCGTTTCACCGGGATTCCGTTGATGACCTCTTTCGCGGGCAGGGGCTGAGCGGAATTGCGGAACAAACGATCGAGCGTCAGGATGACCGGCAACTGGTCGTGCCGATCCATTTGCTGGTGCGCAATGTTCTGCACCACGTCCTCCATCCCCCCCACCGAGGGATGGTATTGGCGCACAACATGCACGACTTTAATGGGCATAAATCAACTCGCGTCCGGAAACTTTCGGTGTATCGGCGCCATACGAAAGCGGCGCTTTTTTCGCCATCAAATGCGTACAGCTTCCCAACAGGAACCACAGCAGGCCCGCTGTTTTCAGCGCAAAGAACGAAGTCCCGCTTACCGTAAGAATCAGGGAGATATACAAGGCAGCATAAGCCCGGAAACGCTCTCCCCGTTCGTCCGGCATCTTCACCATCCACAACGCCACCCATAGCGCAATACAAAGCAGCACGCCCCAGCGGGACAACAGATAGGCGTAGCCCATATCCCCATAAGGCATGTTGAACCCTTGTATCCCCAACATCTTTTCAACGTCGAAGCTCAACAGGGTATTGCCGGTCCAGAAAAGCCGCCCCATGATGTTGTCGGCGATTCTGCCCTCGAAGAACAATCCAATCAGGACCAGCACCAGGATCGAAACAAAGGGCAAGACGATCGCGGCAAGATGCAAACGGCCGGTCACCGTGATGCGCATCACGATCAATGACGTCACCACAATCAGCCCATAGCGGGAATCGCTGAGTGCGATCAGGGTGATGGCAGACAGCAGAAAGAACAGCATCTGCTTGTACTCCGTGCGGGGCTTGGATAAGCCCCAGGCAGCCACAATGACGGAGAAATTGCCAAGCGAAACGGGCTCCAGGAACACGGACGAGACGCGATGACTGCCGAGAAGCGCAGGGAAGATCGTGCGGCCGATTCCTTCCGGCCGCAACCCGTTCAGATTGAGTGCGCTATCCCGGATATAGTTGGTGGAAACGGTGACCGTTCCGGTGCTGACATAGTAGGAAAAGATATTCAGCAGGCGGGTAAATTGATCCAGAAAAAACAATTCAAAAAACCCGACAATCAGCACCACGCCGACCAGCAGTTTCAACACCCTGTCGGCATAGCCGATATCGGCCACATGGCGCCCAAGCCAGAAGAATAGAAGCGGGATCATGACATCCCGGAATCCCTTGAATTCCAGCGCATTTCTGAAAATGGACAAAAGAAACAGATAAGCCAGAACCAGCGCCACGATCGCGACCCATTCAAGACGTATGCGTTTGGCCAAAACCAGCACGCAGGCCAGGTAGATCACAAATTCAGCCGCGGCTACAGCCAACGCAGAAGTCCGATAAAAATGGGTATGAATAAACGCCAGCACGGCCTGATAAACGACACTGGCAATCAAAATCGCTGAAATCGCTTTCGTCGAGACCAGTGCATCCGGGCGAGGCAAGGCAAACCCGAGGGAGAGCGAAGGAAGCCGCATGGAGGCTAGAACTGGTTCAATACCGTGCCCAGCATGACCGCGCCTGCACTCGCCAGATTGGCCTGAAACGCGGCAGCAGCGGCAAGCTGGGTGTGATTCTGCCGCAGCACCAGCAACGCCGCGCCGGTGCGCGCCGCAACCACCGCCGCATCGGCGCTGCCGTGCGCTGCCGATGTATCGATCAGGATCACATCGTAATGCTCGGCCAGGCCCTTGAACTTGGTGGGCGTGGCAGTACGGGATAGCAACTCTGCCGGATTGGGCGGAACCGCGCCCGCGGTCAGTACCGCGAGGTTAGGGAAAGCGGGCAAGGTGGACAAAATGGGAATGCGGTTCGCCACGGACATCTCGACGCGTCCCGCCAGCAACTCGGACAGGCCCGCACGATTCCCCAAGTTAAACAACACATGCTGGCGCGGCTTGCGCAGATCCGCATCGATCAACAATGTCCGCTCACCCAATTGGGAAAACATCACTGCCAGATTGGCGGCCAGATAACTCGCGCCATCCCCCGCATTGATGCCCGCGATCGTCAGCATCTTGTGGCCGTTCGAAAACCATCGCATCATCAGCTGGCTGCGTAACGCCCGCAGTTGCTCTGCCTGAAGCCCAAAAGGTTCATAGACGGCAATCAGGTCGGGGTCGAACTGTCCTTCTCCGGGCAGCAAATTTGGATAATCGAACTGACGCGAGAGCACTTGTTGCAAATCGGCTTCGCTAATCAATCCAAGCCTGATGGCCGCTTCGCCAAAACGCAGGTTTTCGGTTTTCTGCAGCAGCATGACACGCTCGACATCCGCCGATGCCAGTTTGCCGGCGTCCCGCAACAGCCTGCCGACGCTCGGCGCCTTGTTCTCGGGGGACATCTCGTCATCGATGAGATGGATGGTATTGAGGGGCTTCATAATCTGGGCTCCTTCTGGAGAGACGGCATGGGGCCGCTCAGGCCAGGCAAGCGACGCCGGGAACGTGGCGGCAAGCGCCGCGATTTCTTCCCTGCCGACAGCACGCCCAGCACCGGAATATCCAGCACGGCAACCACGTCGTAGATGGAACGCACGCGCCGGTTCAGCATTTCCCTGATCACCGCCAGGCCCACGCCCAGTAAAATCCCGAAAATCACCGACAGCGCCACATTCAGACGCACGTTGGGCGTCGAAGGCGCAAGCGGGACGGCGGCTGAACTCAGTACCGATATCTCGGTTTGGCCGGCATGTCCCTCCAGTTGAGTCTGGCTGAAGCGCTCAAGCGCCTGATCGTAGATACGCTGCGCGCTTTCGACTTCGCGCGCGAGCACGGAACCCGCATCCCGGTTCGCATTGAGCGCCAGCACTTTTGCCTTTTGGGCCGCCAAGGCCGCTCGCAATTCCCCTTCGCGCTGGCGCGCCACGCTCAGCGTGTTATTGATGCTTTGTCGCGTCATATTGGTCTCGCCCGCCAGTTTTTCCCGCAAGCTGTTCACCTCTGCCTCGGCGCGTATGTACTCGGGATGGTTATTGCCCACACGTTGCGACAGCTGGCTGAGCTTGGACTCGCTTCTGGCCAGTTCGCCCTTGAGTCCCTGTATTACCGGATTGCTCATGACCCCGGCCGACGCGCTGCTGGCGTTATTCTGTATCGACAGGCTGTCGTATGTCTGTCCCTGCGCCGCCACCATCTGGCTGGAGAGTTCGGCCAGCCGGGCCGTTTCGATGTCCAGCTTTTCGTCGAGCGAAACAATGCCTTTGCTTTGCTGGTGGCGGGACAGCTTTTCCTGGCTTTTTTCCAGATTGTTGCGCAACACCGCCAGCTGCTCGTTGTACCACGCCGCCGTCTGCTTTGCAGGCTGCGTCTTGAGTTCCAGATTGGTTTGGATATAAGCCTGCACAAAGGCATTGGCCAGCTGCGCAGCCCTTGACGGATTGTCGCTCTTATAGGTGACATAGAGCACATTGCTTCCGCCTGACGGCTTCGCCTCCAGATTTCTCAACAGCGCATTGGCCAACCACTCGCGAATCGAGATCTGGTCCGTCACCTCGCGCTGGAATTGCCGCTTGAACGCCGCCTCTTCGGCCAGCTTGAGATCGTCGACCACTTTCAGCGCCACGCTTGGGCTTCGTATCACGTCCACCTGGGTCGCCAGATATCCGGCGATCTGCTGACTTTGCATGGCCTGGCCGGTCACCGGATCCGCGCCGCGCACATTCACCACCAGCGAGGCGGTGGACGTGTAGGCTTTGGGCAGCAGCAGGCTGATGCCGCCGACCAGCGCCACGCTGAGTATCAGCGTGAGCAGAATCAGCTTCGCGTGCGCTTTGAGGATCAACAGGAATTGCAGGATATTCATGGCTGGGCGGCCTCCGGCTGGCTGTTAAAACAGACTTTCCTTGACATACACCACATCCCCCTCCTGCACCGGGTCTGTCAACGCGGCCTTGAGTTCCACTGGCCGACCATCCTCGCCCTGTCTGCGAATCTTGATGCCTTTCTGCGTACCGCGCTGCGTGATTCCGCCGCCCAGCGACAGGGCCTGCATCACGTTCATGTTTTTTTCCAGCCGGAATGCCCCCGGTTTCTGCACTTCGCCATAGATGTAAAACACCGCGGCGCGCGGCACGAAAATAACGTCGCCGCCCATGACCTGATGGTTCAAGTCAACTTGCCCGTCCTGGAACAGCGACTTGGTATCGATGCGGGTTCGCTGCGACTTGCCATCCTGGTTCCGGATCAGCGTGACCTCGTCGGCCCCCTCCAGGGTCACGCCGCCCGCTTGCGCAAGCAGGTCTGAAATCGTGCTGGTGGTCTCCAGGGGATATTTTCCGGGTTTGTTGACCTGTCCCAGGACCGAAACCTGTTTGCTGCGATAGGCCTTGACGATGAGGTTGACCTGCGGCTTCTTGATGAAGCCGCCTTTTTCCAGAGCTTCCGCAATGAGCCGCTGTGCAGTGCTGGGACTCTCCCCCGCTACCGTAACCCTACCTATCAGCGGGAAATCGATTTTGCCGTGCTCATCCACGCTGGTCTCCAGCTGCAATTCGGGATGGTCGTACACCGTGACGTGAACAAGGTCCCCGCTCCCCAGGCGGTAATCCATCGCCGCCACAGGCAAGGCAAATGCAGTCAGCATCACGGCCAGGGCATAAAAAATAGATTTCATAAAAATCCTTCCATTCAAATCTGAAACGGGACGCAGCATATTGATGTCATCTCCCAATGCCGGATAATCAAAACTCGCTGCGCAGGTTGATCAGGGCGCTGTTGTATCGATAACTGGAGAACGCCTCACTGGAATCGCGTACCCCTCTTTTCAAGACCAGACCGAGCGTCGTGTTGCGCAATACTGAATACTGCATTCCGGCCTGCGCAGTGGTGAGCCGATCCTCTCTGGCCGGGGCCGTCGACAGCACAAAGCCCGGATCGCCTGCATAAGAGATGTCGTCATGGCGGAGTTGCGCGTTGAATGTAAGCTTGGCGGTGGGCTTCCAGTCGGCGCCGAATGCGATGCCCTGGTTCAGGGTATAGCTTGCCGTATCGTTTTCCAGCGCGCCGATGTCACGATGAAGCGACGCCCTCAACGTGGTTTTTCCGGTCACCATCCAATCCATCGCCAGAAGCCCGGTCAATCCGGAAAAGTCGCGCTGCGGCACTTCTGCGTAGTTGCGCTGGGTGTAGTTCAGCTTGCCGGATACCTGTGTTTTACCAGAAGGCGCCCAGACGATGGCGACGCCGTTATCCCATTGCAGATAATCGTTATCGATGGGGGCCAGCCCCACAAGCTGTCGATTTGGATACTCGCCATCGCTGCGCCGGCTGATCAACTCCACCGTCGAGCCCTTGTTGCTGGTGTACTGCACGCCCGCATTCACAGTATCCACCGTGGCATCCAGCGCCTGCTGAACCGACGCATCGTTATCCGTATCGACTCTTTCCGCGCCGAACTTCACTTGCCACCGGTTATCCAGTTTCGTTGCGGCGTGAAAAAAACGCTGGCGGGTGCGTATCAGATTGCTGACCGGCTTCTTGACGTTGGTGTAACTTGCCTGGGTGAGTGTTTCCGCAATACCGACGTCGCCTTTTGTCGCATTCCCCACCAGCCAATCCCATTTCAAATAGGCATCGCGGCCATCGTAATCCAGCAGGCTGTATTTGCTGAACCACGTCTGATTGTATTCAGCATGCGCCCTGATGATCTGGCGGCTGACGCGAAGGTTCATATCCATGCCGGCTGCCAGCGTGTAAAAAGACTCGGCCGTATCCGTGCTGCCCAGTACGGCGTTGGCCTCCTGGTCGTTTTGCAGGCGGAACAGGTTGCTGTCGTAGCCATATAGCCCGCGCACATACGGCGTGAAGGTATCCTCGTTATCCTCTGCAGGGGACGGGCTCGACATCACGCTCAGTGCAACCAGCAAGGCCAGCGTTTCAGTGGGATTCAAAGGTCGCATGTGTGAAGGGGACTGCTCACTTGATGACCGGCAGCTTTCTTTTTTCGCCACGCCACAAACGCATGCTGATCAGGCCCAGGATCGCGGCGAGCAGGGTCCAGCCATCAACTTCCGGGGCGACTGAAACGCTCGATGTCCCCGGGAGCGACGCGCCCTCCCGCACTGCCCGGGGAGATGCGTAATAGACGGGCGCGCCATAGGAAACAGCCCTTGCCGCAGGGAGTCGGCTCATGTCCATATCTGTCGTTACGGCACGCTGGACGGATGCCACACTTCCGCTCGACAGCGAAGCGGCCAGAATCGCCAGCGACCAGGCAAACTTCCCGATGGGGTCAGCTATTTTCAATCGCATATCCTTTCTCCGTTTCTCCGTTGCAATGAAACCTTTTTCAATAAACCGGGCCGGCTTCCAGGCTTGAGTGTGCAGCGCGGACGCAGCCCACCGCCACAACGTATTCCGTCAGCCGCCACGACTACGCAAGCAAGGTTCCGCGTGGGCTGCGCCCACCCTACCTGGCCGCCTCGGCTGCCCTGTCGGACAATCCCGGTTACGCGGCCAGCTTCAAGGCTCCGCCTTCAATAAGCCCGGGAGTCTTTCAGAACCAGCCGCATGGTCTTCAAAATGATGGTCAGATCCAGCCATAACGACCAGCTTTTCAGGTAGGCAATGTCGTGAATCACGCGCCCTTCCATCTTGTCGATGGTGTCGGTCTCGCCGCGATAGCCATTGATTTGCGCCCAGCCGGTAATACCCGGCTTGACCTTGTGACGCCACATATAGCCATGGATCAGTTTGCGATAATGCTCGTTATGGGCTACTGCATGCGGACGCGGCCCGACAATACTCATCGTGCCTTGCAGAACGTTGAAGAATTGCGGCAACTCGTCCAATGAAGTGCGGCGCAAGATGGCACCGACGCGGGTCACGCGCGCATCATTCTGGGTCGCCTGCGTGACGATCTGACTGTCTTCGCACACGCTCATCGAACGGAATTTGTAGACCAGGATTTCATCCCCGTCCACGCCATACCGACGTTGCTTGAAAATCACCGGGCCTTTCGAGGTGGCTTTCACCAGCATCGCGATAAGCATCATCACGGGTGCTACAGCCAGCAAAATCAGGCTGGCTGCCACAATATCGAAAACGCGTTTCTGAACAGCATTGATTCCAGTCAACGGGGTCTCGAACACGGAGATGACCGGAATACCGTTCACATTGTCCAGCCGTGCCTGGACCAGATCGAAAATGAATACGTCGGGCACAAAATAAATCGATGCCGTGGTATCCCTGAGCGAGTTGACCAGATCCACTACGCGCGGATGATCGAACAAGGGGAGCGTGATATAGACCAGGTCGATCTCATGCTCCGCAACATACCGGGGCACGTCATCAATTCCGCCGAACGTAACGTTTTTCAGTTCGTTCTCGCAGCGATTTCCGGAACGGTCGTCGAAAAAGGCCTCGACCCGCATCATCAGGCTACGCTGTTGATGAATCCTGTCGGCCAGTTTGCGCCCCAGTTCGTTGGCGCCCACGATGACCGAACGCCGGATGTTGCCCTGTCCGCGCAACACTTCCAGGTATCCGCGCACCAGCGAATGTCCCGCGAACAACAACCAGGGCGTGATCAACGCCCACCACCCCAAGACCCTGGCGTTGTAATCTCCCACAATCCCGCTCAGCATCCCGATGGTGCCCACTATGCCAAGCACCATCATCCAGGCGATTAACACGTTGATCGCATATATCGCGTTGCCGCGCCGTGCGGAAACCGGCGACTCAAAAAACTCAAATCCGTCAAATACTTGAGATGCCACCAGGAATGCCAGTATGCCAAGCAGCAAATGCAGCCCGTCGAATTTCTGCTGCTCGAGCGCTGCGGCAGCCACGAGCGAAAGAAAAACAATCAGAGGATTGACCAGCCGTTTAGCCAAACTCAAAGCCGGATGTTCATAACCACCAAACATTTTGGAGCCTTAATGTTTACTTACGCCGTTCAGCCAATCAACCCAATGGGCCCATCGAACAGGAGCAACCCGGGACGATGACGCCAGCGCAGCGGATGGCCACGCCCAGTCTTTTACCTTGGAAATGTTGCTTGATGTTGGGCATTGCAAATGGACTCCTGGGGTGAGCGTGCATTCAAAAGCGTCATCTAGAGGGGGATCCAGGAGCCGGTCTCAAGGATTCTCCGCGCCAGGCAGTGCCCGCAACACAAAAGCACCGCAGCAAAAACCGGATATGGATCGCTCCGCATGGTGATAAGCAGGAGACGTACCAACCAGAAAATCTTCTTAATAAACAGACAGGGATTCAATTGAGCGGGGACAGGGATTCAATTGAGCGGGGCTGTTTCGCGCCGCAGATGCGGTCAATTGTCTACAGGAAGCGACATAAAACCCGGACAGCCGGAATACTCGCTGGAAACCATTCGCGAAAACAATACGTTACGGTGTGGCATCCATGTCGCCGGTCAGCGACGAACGGAGTCATTCGACAGGCGGACCAGCCTGTCTGGCCCGGTTGGCGTGGCGACTTCGAAAGGAGGGTAGGGCAGGTTGAATCAGATATTGCACTGATTTTGGAGGTGCGTGCACCACCGCACGCCAGCCAGTTGACACGGGCAAACGATTTTAGAGCGACGCTCGTTCGCGGCGGGATGCTGAGCGCCATGCCAGGTCAGACTGGCGCCACCCTCACTACCAACGGCACGATGAGGGGTGGCTGTGAACGGTGCATCTGCCGAAGCCCGTCAGTACATCCCCCTGAATAAAGAAGGCGGACATCCCGCCGCTGCCTCGTCCTGTCCCGCTTGATCAGGCGGCTTGCGCGACCGCCTTTTCGAAGCTGAACACCCCGCCCTTCGCATCAACGCGGATCGTGTCCTTGGCGGCGAAGCGGCCAGACAGGATTTCCTTCGCCAGCGCGTTTTCGAGCTCGCTCTGGATCGCCCGCTTGAGCGGCCGGGCGCCATAGACCGGATCGAAACCGGCCTTGGCGATTTCGGCGAGCGCGGCGTCGCTGATGTCGAGCTTCATCTCCATCTGCGCCAGGCGGTTCTCCAGACCCTGCAGTTGGATGCGCGCGATGCTGGCGATGTGCGATTCCGACAGCGCGTGGAACACGACGACTTCGTCGATCCGGTTGATGAACTCGGGGCGGAAGTAGGATTTCACCTCGCCCAGCACGGCCAGCTTGATGACCTGGTAGTCGTCGCCGCTCATGCTCTGGATCATCTGCGAACCCAGGTTCGAGGTCATCACGATCACGGTGTTGCGGAAGTCGACCGTGCGGCCCTGGCCGTCGGTCAGGCGGCCGTCGTCGAGCACCTGAAGCAGCACGTTGAACACGTCCGGATGCGCCTTTTCCACCTCGTCCATCAGGATCACGGAATAGGGCTTCCTGCGCACCGCTTCGGTCAGATAGCCGCCCTCTTCGTAGCCGACATAGCCGGGCGGCGCGCCGATCAGGCGGGCGACCGAGTGCTTCTCCATGAATTCGCTCATGTCGATGCGGATCATGTGGTCGGCCGAATCGAACAGGTATTCGGCCAGCGTCTTGCACAGCTCGGTCTTGCCCACGCCGGTGGGGCCGAGGAAGAGGAAGGAGCCGAGCGGCCGGTTGGGGTCGGACAGACCGGCGCGCGAGCGGCGGATGGCATCGGAGACGACGCGCACCGCTTCGTCCTGCCCCACCACGCGGCTGTGCAGCTTGTCTTCCATGTGCAGCAGCTTGTCGCGCTCGCCCTGCAGCATCTTGGACACCGGAATGCCGGTCGCGCGCGACACGACCTCGGCGATTTCCTCGGCGCCGACTTCGGTGCGCAGCAGCTTGAACGCGGGCTTGCCTTCCCCCGCCACCTCGGCCTGCTTCAGCTGCGCTTCCAGTTGCGGCAGCTTGCCGTACTGGATCTCGGCCACCTTGTCGAGCTTACCCTGGCGCTGCAATTCGACCATCTCGCCGCGCAGCTTGTCGATTTCCTCCTTGATGTGGGCGCTGCCCTGGACCTGGGCTTTTTCGGATTTCCAGACTTCCTCGAGATCGGCATATTCGCGACCGAGTTTCTCGATTTCGTCTTCCAGCAGGCCCAGGCGCTTTTTCGAAGCCTCGTCGGTTTCCCGCTTCACCGCCTCGCGCTCGATCTTCAACTGGATGATGCGGCGGTCGAGCTTGTCCATCACTTCCGGCTTGGAGTCGATCTCCATCTTGATGCGCGCGGCCGCCTCGTCGATCAGGTCGATCGCCTTGTCGGGCAGGAAGCGGTCGGTGATGTAGCGGTGGCTCAATTCGGCCGCGGCAACGATTGCCGGGTCGGTGATGTCGACGCCGTGATGCAGCTCGTAGCGTTCCTGCAGTCCGCGCAGGATGGCGATGGTCGATTCCACACTGGGCTCGTCGACCAGCACTTTCTGGAAGCGGCGCTCGAGCGCAGCGTCCTTTTCGATGTACTTGCGGTATTCGTCGAGCGTGGTGGCGCCGATCAGGTGCAGCTCGCCGCGCGCCAGCGCAGGCTTCAGCATGTTGCCGGCATCGATCGCGCCTTCGGCCTTGCCGGCGCCGACCAGGGTGTGCAGCTCGTCGAGGAAGACGATGTAGCGGCCCGGGTCCATCGCCAGTTCCTTCAGCACCGCCTTCAACCGCTCCTCGAATTCGCCGCGGTATTTGGCCCCGGCCAGCAGCGCGGCCAGGTCGAGCACCAGCACCTTCTTGCCTTTCAGCGTTTCCGGCACTTCGTCGTTGATGATGCGCTGCGCCAGGCCTTCGACGATGGCGGTCTTGCCGACGCCGGGCTCGCCGATCAGCACCGGGTTGTTCTTGGTGCGGCGTTGCAGGATCTGGATCGAGCGGCGGATTTCGTCGTCGCGCCCGATCACCGGGTCGAGCTTGCCTTCGCGCGCGCGCGCGGTCAGGTCCAGCGTGTATTTGGTCAGCGCCTCGCGCTGGCCTTCAGCCTCCTGCGACTGCACGTTCTCGCCGCCGCGCACGGCCGCAATCGCCTGCTCCAGCGCGGCCTTCTGCACACCGTGCTGCTTCAGCAGACGGCCGGTTTCGCCCTTGTCGTCGAGCGCCGCCAGCAGGAACAGCTCGGACGCGATATAGGCGTCATTGCGCTTCATCGCCTCCTTGTCGGTCAGGTTCAAAAGGTTGTTGAGCTCGCGCGAGATCGAGACCTCGCCACCGTGACCCTCCACCTTGGGCAGGCGTGTCAGCGCCTGAGCCAGCGCCGCCTTCAGCGCGGGCACCTGGCCGCCGGCGCGCGACAGGATCGAGCCGGCGCCGGCACCCTCCTGGTTCAAGAGCGCGAGCAGCAGGTGCTGCGGTTCGATGTAGGCATGATCGCCGCCGACGGCCAGGCTTTGGGCGTCGGAAAATGCCTGTTGAAACTGGGTCGTGAGCTTGTCAAAACGCATGGGTGGCCTCGAGCTAAGGTATATTCTTACCACGCCAAATAGTGGCGTTTTTGCTCATTTCAACCCGCCATGTCCGAATTGAACGAAGAAAAGATCTTGACCGACGTCACGCGCGCGCTGGAAGAAGACGTCGGCAGCGGCGACCTCACCGCCCGACTGATCCCACCGTCGCGCACCGCCCATGCCCGCGTGATCACCCGCGAAGCCGCCGTGATCGCCGGTCGACCGTGGTTCGACGCCTGTTTCAAGGCGCTCGACCTCGGCGCCGTCATCGACTGGCGGGTCAACGAAGGCGACACTGTCGCCGCCGGCAGCGTGCTGGTCGAGCTCAGCGGCAACGCCCGCGCCCTGCTGACCGCCGAGCGTCCCGCGCTGAATTTCCTGCAGACGCTGTCGGGCGTGGCCACCGCCACCCGGCCCTACGTCGACGCGGTGCGCGGCACCCGCGCCGTCGTGATGGACACCCGCAAGACCCTGCCCGGGCTGCGCGTCGCGGAAAAATACGCGGTGCGCATGGGCGGTGGACAGAACCAGCGTACCGGGCTGTACGACGGCATCCTGATCAAGGAAAACCACATCGCGGCAGCAGGCGGCATTGCGCCGGTGCTGCAAGCCGCCTTCGACCTGGCCGAAGGCAAGGCCAGCGTGCAGATCGAAGTGGAAACGCTGGACCAGCTGCGCGAGGCGCTGAATGCCGGCGCCCGCCTGATCCTGCTCGATAACTTCAGCCTCGACGCCATGCGCGAAGCGGTGGCGCTGAACGCCGGCCGCGCGCAACTGGAGGCATCGGGCAACGTCACATTGGACAACGTGCGCGCGGTGGCGGAAACCGGCGTCGACCGCATTTCCATCGGCAGCCTCACCAAGCATGTCCGCGCGGTGGACCTGTCGATGCGCATCGATACGCTGTAAGCCGGGCGCACCCTGGAACGGCCGGCGGTGATGATCGACGTCGTGCGCGCCCGCTACGAGAACCCGGCGCATGCCGCCGCGCTGATCGAGCTGCTCGACCATTACGCGCGCGACCCGGCCGGCGGCGGCACGCCGCTGTCCGATTTCGCGCGCGCCCACCTCGCCGAAGCACTCGCTGCGCGGCCCTTCGTCTTCAGCGTGCTGGCCTGGGACGATGGCGTCCCGGTCGGCCTCATCAATGCGATCGAAGGCTTTTCCACATTCGCCTGCGCCCCGCTCGTCAACGTGCACGACGTGGTCGTCATCGACAGCCACCGCGGACGCGGCATCGCCGCGCGACTGTTCGCCGAGGTGGAGGCGATCGCACGCGAACGCGGCGCGTGCAAGCTCACGCTCGAGGTGCTTGCCGGCAATGCTGCTGCGCGCGCGCTCTACGAAAAACTGGGATTCGACGACTACCGGCTCGACCCGGCACTGGGCGAGGCGCGGTTCATGCAGAAGTGGCTTTAAATCAGCCCAGCCAGATCAAGGACGCCATGCGCCCGGTCACCCCATCGCGGCGATAGGAATAGAAGGCACCCGCTTCATTGAACGTGCAGCGCCCGCCGCCGTACACCGCCTCCACCCCGGCGTGGCCGAGACGGATCCGCGCGAGCGCATAGATATCCGCCAGCCATTTTCCCGGCGCGTGCGGCACGAAGGCAGCGTCCGCCTCGGGATGCTGCGCGACGAACGCCAGCCGCACCTCGTCGCCGACTTCGAAGGCCTGCGGGCCGATGGCCGCGCCCATCCAGGCCAGCACCTCGCCCGGCGGCACCTGCATCGCGGCCACCGTGGCTTCCAGCACGCCGTCCGCCAGCCCGCGCCAGCCGGCATGCGCGGCCGCCACCACGCTGCCGGCACGGTCGCAGAACAGCACCGGCAGGCAATCGGCCGTGAGCACCGCGCAGACCCGGCCGGTTTCGCGGCTGAACGAGGCATCGGCTTCGGGGGTGGGGGCGCGTCCGGCTTCGGCCACGCAGGCGCTGTGAACCTGACGCAGCCAGGCCGGCTCGGCCGGCAGTTGCCGGCGCAACTGCGCGCGGTTGGTAGCCACATGGGCCGGATCGTCGCCGACGTGATCGCCGAGGTTGAAACTGTTCCACGGTGCCCGGCTGACACCGCCTGTGCGCAAGGTCATCAGGCCATGCACCCGTGCGGGCGCGGGCCAGTCCGGCAGGATCACCCTATTTGGCCCAGATCGTGTTGTCGCGGAGCGCAGCCAGCAGCGAGGCAAAATCCGGTGGCAACGGGCATTCCCAATGCAAGGATTCCTGGGTCACCGGATGGATCAGGCCCAGCCGCTCGGCGTGCAGCGCCTGGCGCGGGAAGGGAATCTTGTGGTGGCTGCGACGGCTGGCGCTGTAGACCGACTCGCCCACCAGCGGATGGCCGATGTGCTGCATGTGTACCCGGATCTGGTGAGTGCGGCCGGTTTCCAGTCGGCAGCGCAGCAGCGTAAAGCCAGGGAAGCGCTCGACCACGTCGTAATGCGTGATCGCTTCTTTGCCCATGCTGTGCACGGTGCGCTTGGTGCGGTTGTGCGGGTCGCGCGCCAGCGGCGCATTGACGGTGCCCGGCCGGTCGACCTCGCCATACACCAGGGCAAGATATTCGCGCTTGACCGTGCGCGCCTGCAACTGGCGCACCAGGTCGGTATGCGCCCGGATCGTCTTGGCGACGACCAGGAGGCCGGAAGTGTCCTTGTCCAGCCGGTGCACGATGCCGGCGCGCGGCAGCTCGGCCACCTGCGGCACCCGGTGCAGCAGCGCGTTCAGCAGGGTGCCGTGGCGGTTGCCGCTGCCGGGATGCACCACCAGGCCCACCGGCTTGTTGATGACCAGCAGCATCGAATCCTCGAACACCACGTCGAGCGGGATCGCCTCCGGCGCATCCGGCGTGGCGTCCGGATCGGGCTCGACCTCGACCCGCACCGACTCGCCGCCGCTGACCTTCATCTTGGTGGTGCCCCAGGCGTCGTCCACCGCGATCTTGCGCGCGCGGATCCAGTTCTGGATGCGATTGCGCGAGAACTCGGGCAGCATGGTCGCCAGCGCCTGGTCCAGGCGCTGGCCGCCCTGGGCGTCCGGAATCACCAGCTCGCGGACGCCGGTTTCCGTATTTCCCTTATAATCGTCGGACAAATTTTCCGTGTCTGTTCCCATGCTCAAGCAATGCTTTTCCGGTATCAATGCGTTCATGCGGGCGCCTGCTCTCAAACGGGCGTGCGGCGGTGCCCTGCTCGTCGCCACGCTGGCCCTGGGCGGCTGCGGCCTCTTGCCCGAGGTTCAGGATGAAACCGCGGGCTGGTCGGCGCAACGACTCTACGCCGAAGCCAAGGATAACCTCAACAGCGGCAACTACGAGCGCGCGATCAAACTGTTCGAAACGCTGGAATCGCGCTACCCCTTCGGCCGCTATGCCCAGCAGGCGCAACTGGAAGTCGCCTACGCCTATTACAAGGACAACGAGCCGATTTCCGCCATTGCCGCCTGCGACCGCTTCATCAAGCTGCATCCCAATCACCCTAACGTCGATTACGCCTACTATCTGAAGGGCCTGGCGAATTTTAATGACGACCTCGGCCTGCTCGGCAACCTGGTCGACCAGGACCTGTCGGAACGCGACCCGCGCGCCGCGCGCGACGCTTTCCTGGCATTCAAGGAACTGGTCACCCGCTTCCCCGACAGCAAATACGCCGAGGATTCGACCGCCCGCATGAAATACCTGGTCAACGCCCTGGCCAGCCACGAAGTCCACGTCGCCAAGTATTACCTCAAGCGCGAAGCCTATGTGGCCGCCGCCAACCGCGCCAAGGAAGTCCTGAAAACCTACCCCGAGGCCCCCGCGCTGGAAGAAGCGCTGGCGATCATGGTCGTGTCCTATGACAAGCTCAAGCTCAACGACCTGCGCGACGACACCCTGCGCGTGCTGACGCTCAACTTTCCCAACAGCAAGTACATCAAGGGCGTGAACATCGAGGGCAAGCCCTGGTACCGGTTCTGGTGAGTGTCCCGCCGGCCATCGAAGCCGGCCGAGGGTTTAGCATGAAGCGGCGCGGGCAAACCGCGTCAACGTCGGGCCAGGCCTCGCACGATCACAACAACCTGCGATACAGCCCTGCCATCGCCCCCGCTGTCGGAGTAGGATTGCCCGCATGCGAAAGTCCATTCTCTTTACGGTTCTTGCGCTGGGGGTGTGCCTCACGGCCAGTGCGCGGGCGGCCGATCGCGCACTGCAGAAATATCCCGATGTGCTGGCCGCCAAGGTGCAAGCGCGGGCACCCGGCACCTTCGATTTCGACGTCACGGTGTCCTCCCCCTACGACACGCCGCAACGCTATGCCGATGCCTTCCGCGTCCGCAGCAGGGACGGCACAGTCTACGGCGAACGCATCCTGCTGCACGACCACGCCGGCGAGCAGCCCTTCACCCGCGATCTCCATGGCGTGAGGATGCCGCGCGGCGTGCGTACCGTCACGGTCGAGGCACGCGATCGGCAATACGGCTATGGTGGCAAGACCGTCGAGGTCGCGCTGCCGGGCCGCTAGCCGGAAAGCCGCGATGAAATCGCCCGCCATGAAGCGCGCTCAACGCGCCCTCGTCATCGTCGCAAGCCTGATCCTCGGCGCCTGCACGACCGCCCACCCGCCGCTTCCAACCGTGGAGACGGTCAATCTGGATCGCTATGTCGGCACCTGGTACGAGATCGCCCGCCTGCCCAACGGGTTCCAGAAAAAATGCGTCGCGGACACCCGCGCGACCTATCGTCAGGAGGATGCGCGGATTGCGGTGCTGAACGAATGCCGCACGGCGGCCGATACCTTCGATCAGGCGAAAGGCATCGCTCACGCAGTGGAAGGCAGCCGCAACGCCAAGCTGCGGGTGAGCTTCTTCCAACCGTTCTACGGCGATTACTGGATACTGGCGCTCGACCCCGACTACCGCTGGGTGCTGGTGGGCGAACCGGGACGCGACTATGCATGGATTCTGGCGCGCACCCCGCAACTCGACGCGGTCACGCTTGAGGGCCTGCTGACGCACGCAGCGTCACTGGGTTTCGACCGGCAGGCTTTCCAGATGACGCCGCACACGCAGCCCTGAAAAGGGCCTGTCCTGAATTTTGTGTAAACGGACCTTTGGCAGGAAACTGCCGCCTTGTCCGGAGACACAATGAGCACCAAGAAACACGACGTACCTGAAGCCCTGTTGAC
>DAHWJK010000317.1:0-12782 GCA_027344185.1 Thiobacillus sp. | reverse complement strand
AAGGGATGTCACCATTCCAGTACTCCGTCACTGACTTGCGGGGTGTTCCACCGCTCCATATTTCGCAGAGATCGAGTATCGTTCGCGGGTTCCAGCTTTCTGGCATTGGCCCGATCTCGGTTTCCTTCTGCGCCTCGCCGCGCAGGCCGCGCGTGAACAGTTCGCGCATGGCAGCACGTTTGAGTTCTGTGGCCACGTCACCAGCCAGCCCTTCTTGTTCAATCTTCTCGACTACTTGGCGCAGCACTGCGCCGATTGCCACTTGTTCGGAACGCTCTGCAAGCGGAATTTCTAGGTCCTCTAACGTCGTTTTGTTGATACTGGCAAAAGTCGAACCTGTGGCCCGATCTTCTAGGGTCGGTTTTGAATAGTGCAGCGCGAAATACAAGAACCACGGATCAACTTCAGCCCCCGCACGAATCGCCGCAACGCCACGACCGATGACGCAATCGCCGGTGGCGATGTTCACGTCGCCAACCGGTGCACGCACAGACATTAAGACATCGCCGAACCGCGCGAACTTCTGGCCGGCGTTGCACCACATTCTTGGCGTTGGATGCAACAAACCAAAGTCCGCCTTGCCTTGGAAAAACGGTAATCCATTCTCATTATCGTTGTAGGCCGATGAGGGTGGCGACTGACCAAGAATGATCTCGGCAACGCGCGAATCGCCAAGCTGTCTCGTTGGCAGTTGGCCGCTCATTGCAGACGCTCCAACACCGCAAAGAGTGTTTTGTCGGATTCGTGCGTTGCTGATGAAAGCTGTTTCAGTTTGCTCACCAGCTCTGTAATCGAGCCGACTTCCGCGGCGCCGTTCTGCCCCACCCACCGGCTCGGACTCAGATTGTAATCCGCCTCCTGGGCTCGCTGCTTTGTGATGACGGCCACCTCGCCGTCGATGGCCTCACCCTTGAGGTACATCGCGGCGAGTGGACGCAGGTCTTCCTCGGGCAGGTAGTTCTTGGGTCTGCCCTTGCTGAAGTGGCGACTGGCGTTGAGCAGCACGATCTTGCCTTTGCGCGCGGCAGGCTTGCGCTTGTTGAGCACCACGATCACGCCCGCCGCCGTGGTGTTGTAGAAGAGGTTCTCGGGCAGCAGGATCACGCCGTCGATCAGGTCCTGATCGACGAACCACTTGCGGATGTTGCGTTCCTTGTCCTCGTTCTTGGAGCCGGAGCCGCGCGTCACTGCGCCTGTGTCGAGCACCACGGCAGCGCGGCCGTCTTCATCAAGGCATGCCAAGGTGTGCTGCAACCAGGCCCAGTCCCCCTTACCGGTGGTGATGCCGCCCGCCGTGCGGAAGCGGTCGAACGGATCGTTGGCGAACAGATCGGCCGCGAACGGCTGGTTCCACATCGGGTTGGCCACCACGATGTCGTGACCACGGATCTTGCCGCTGGCCTCGCGAAACTTGGGGTTGATCATGGTGTCGCCGCGCGCCAGCTCCACCTCCATGTCGTGGATGATGGCGTTCATCTGCGCCACCGCATAGCTCTCGGCCTGCAGCTCCTGGCCGGACAGCTTGAGCGGCACGCGGCTGGTGGGGTCGAGCTCGCGGGCGACGAGCTGGAATTTGATCAGCAGCCCCGCCGATCCGCACGCGTAGTCGTGACAGGTCTCGCCGGGCTTGGGGCGCAGGATGTGCGCCATCAAGAAGCCGACCTCGGTCGGCGTGAAAAACTCGCCCGCACTCTGGCCGGAGCCTTCGGCGAACTTGCGCAGCAGGTATTCGTAGGCGCGACCGAGGAAGTCGGGCTGCACGTCGGCCAGGCCCAGGCGGTAGCGCGGGTCTGAGAACGTCTCCACCACGCCGCGCAGCTTGGCGGGGTTGATGTCGCGCTCGCCGTTGCGCTCGGCGGCGAAGTCCACCACGTCGATCACGCCGGAGAGCGTGGGGTTCTGCTTGACCACGGCGCGCACGGCCTTAGTCAGGTGTTCGCCGATGTCCCTGGGAGCGGTCGGGCGGCCACGCTCGTCCAGCGGCCAGTCGAAGGCCTCGCGCCCGCTGATCACCGCCCAACGGGCTTCAGGGGGCAGGTAGAACCGCAGCAGCGAGTGGTCCGACTCGGCAATCTCCAGGGCGGTGGCGCGGTCGCCGTACTCCTCGGCCAGCCGCTCGATTTCATCGTCGAAGACGTCGGACAGCCGCTTCAGAAAGAGCAACGGCAGCAGGTAGTCCTTGAACTTGGCCGCGTCCTTCTCGCCCCGGATCGAGCAGGCGGCGTCCCACAACATCTGCTCCATCGGCTTGGTGGTTGGCGCCGGCGCAGCAGCGCGGCCTCGACGATGGCGCGGCATGGCAGGAGCTGCCACCGGGACATTGACGGGCTCGCCTTCGATGCCTGCCTCTGCCGCGAGAGCCAGGATGGCTTCGGTCGCAGCACGTTGTGGCTTGCTCCCTCCGCCTTCCCAGCGGTTTACAGTGGCAAATGACACCCCGAGCCGCTCGGCCAGCTGCTCCTGGGTGAGATTGAGCTTGGCGCGGATGGCGCGAAGCGTTGCGGGTAGATTGGCGACTTGTTCTGTCATGTTTGATACATTTGCTATATAGCAGACGTTTGTCAAGCCCCATGCCTACCCCATGCCTACCATCCGCCAACCGGACTGCAACCAACCGGGCCGCCACCATTCGGCCAAATCATCGAATCCACGCCCTCAAGGCCGAGGCGTTACTATCTGGGTCAGCAAGCGGACGCGGGTTTGGTTCCCGGATGCACCGAGCCCCCGCAGGAGTTCGAATCTTTCCGCACGAACCCGCAGGAACCCTCACCAGCCCGAACGGCCCGATGCCAGGCCATTGATTTTCAACAAACTGCTTGATCGGTCCGCGCTTGCGGACTGCGGACTTTCGGTTGGCCGGAAATCTGGCTCGGCCAGGTGGCCGCTGTTGCCACTACGTTGCGAAACGTCGGTACTTGCCGATATCTACCGACGAAACGGAACATTGCTCAGCCGGCACCGACCAGAGCCGCGACAGTCTTGGTCGACGTCGCCAGGCACGACTCCTCGTAGGCCTCGATGTCGACCTGTCGGTAGAGCACCCGGCCGCAGAGCTTCAGGAACTTGGGCCCAATCCCCTCGCTGCGCCAGCGTTCCAGGGTGGCCTCGCTGATGCTCCAGCGGGCCCCCGCGGCCAGAAACCGACTGCCTCGCTGGGGTTCTCTGCAGCAATTATGCGCGGATTTACACCGCCGGTAACAGTCTCTTTCCGAATGAGTTGGCAGGAGTCCATGAAGGCGCTGTTCCGCCCGCGAGCCAAGCGATATCCCTGCTCAATCTATTCACCGCAGTTTTTGCGGAGATTGTATGGCATATTCTCCGCAGCACGCCTGCCACATTCCCGATCGGGATTATTCTGTTACCTGTCTATGCAGGATTGAGCAAACATTCCCGAACGGGAATTTTCAATGAACAGGCAGCGCCCATGATCCACATCGACACCATTCATACTCTCGGACAATCTCTGCGCGCGGCGCGCAAGCAGCTCGGCCTGACGTAGGCCCAACTGGCTTTGGCGGCCAGAGTCGGTCTGCGTTTCATCGTCGAGCTGGAGACGGGCAAACCCACGCTCCGGTCTGAACATGTGCTGCGCGTCATAGACGCACTTGGCGGTGAGCTCAACTTGGGTGGATTTCCATCAAGTAGTGGGGAGTCCGGCAATCCATCCACTGCACTGGTCGCCGACAAAGCACACAACGCCAATGAGGCTCGGCTTCAGGCTTTGGACGAACTGGTTGCCCAGGCCCAAGAGCTCAAGATGGGATACGAGTAATCGCAGCCCAATGAGGGACGGTGGCGCAGTTTGGCCATCCACGCGCCGAACTGCGCCAATTTCTGGCGCAGTTCAGAAAACCGCGCCACATTGGGTGTAAATGGGCGTCTTAATGGATGCGCTCGAAAATGGGTGTAAATAGGTGTAGTATTGGTTCATGCTGCGAACCGACACCCTCCAGATCACCCCAGAGATCCTGAGCCTCATCGCCAGGATCGACGAGTTCAAAGGCGCCTGGCGCGCCTTGGGCACGCTCGCGCCCGACCGGCTCTCGGCCCTGCGCCGTGTGGCCACCATCGAGAGCATCGGCTCCTCGACCCGCATCGAGGGCAGCAAGCTGTCCGATAGGGAGGTTGAGCAGCTACTGTCGAACCTGGAGATCAAGTCCTTCGCCACCCGCGACGAGCAGGAAGTGGCCGGCTACGCCGAGCTGATGGATCTGGTGTTCTCGTCCTGGCAGGACATCCCGTTCACCGAGAACCACATCAAGCAACTGCATCAGATCCTGCTGCGCTACAGCGAGAAGGACACCTGGCATCGCGGCAACTACAAGACCAACTCGAACAGCGTCGCCGCATTCGATGAGAACGGCGCGCAGATCGGTATCGTGTTCCAGACGGCGTCACCCTTCGATACGCCTCGTCTGATGACGGAGCTGGTGGCCTGGGTGAACCAGGAGCGCGAAACGGCCCGGTTGCATCCGTTGTTGATCATCGCCCTCTGCGTCGTCGTGTTTCTGGAGATCCACCCCTTCCAGGACGGCAACGGGCGGCTCTCCCGGGTGCTGACCACGCTCCTGCTCCTGCAGGCCGGGTACGCCTATGTGCCTTACAGTTCTCTGGAAAGCGTGGTCGAGCAGAGCAAGGAAGCCTACTACCTCGCCTTGCGCCAAACACAAGGCACGATCCGCACGGAGTCACCGAACTGGCAGCCGTGGCTGGTGTTCTTCCTCCGCTCCCTGGCTGAACAGGTGCGGCGACTGGAGAAGAAGGTCGAGCGCGAGAAGATCGTGCTGGCGGCCATGCCTGAACTGCAGCTACAGATCGTCGAGTTCGCCCGCGAGCACGGCCGCGTCACGATCGGCGAGGCCATCAAGCTGACCGGCGCCAGTCGCAACACGCTCAAGCAGCACTTTCGGGCGCTGGTCGAGCGCGGCACGCTGAACCAGCACGGCAGCGGCCGAGGGGTCTGGTACGACCTGCGCTGAACGGCCGTGGGACGCGGGTTCGATTCCCTTTTTGGGAATTGAACAGGCCCCGGAAAGCAGACGAGGTTGAGCAACCTTTCCGGAGACCAATCCAGCCGTAAAACCTGCTTGATCGTCCGCCGCCGAAGGGCGTGCCGGCAGGCTTTTCGATCGAGTTCGCAATGGTTCGCAGCAGCCCGCAGCGCTTCGATTCCGTACTTTCAATAGTCGTTTGATGCGGGTTACACTCCCACCACCATACCCTTGTTTATTACCATCCATTAGCGTCCACTGAACCCGCCGAAGTGCGGGTTTTTCTTTGTCTTTACGTCCAATAACGAACAAAGCCATCCATTGACAGCCGGGCTTTAGTGGGGCCATATTTGGGGGCAGCAGCCTTCCGCTCAAATGGAGATGGCCCCAAATGCCTCTAGTAGACACCGCAATACGCGATGCGAAGGTCCCCGCCAAGCCGTACAAGCTCTTTGACGGTGGCGGCCTATTCCTGCTGGTAACACCTGCGGGCGGGAAGTGGTGGCGATTAAAATACCGCTACGGAGGCAAGGAGAAGCAAGTCTCATTGGGCACTTACCCTGATGTAACCCTTCAGGACGCCCGCAAGCAGCGAGACGCGGCGCGTAAGCTCCTAGCCAACAGTATTGATCCAAGCGAACAGCGGAAGGCCGCTAAATCCGCGCGGCTCGCTGACGAAGCCCGGAGAATTGCCGCACTGCGCTTTCTGTTGGATAACGACGGCGGACTCTCATTCCATTTGGGCCATCGCCGCCTAACCCTGACCCCCGCCGAAACCGCCGAGCTTCGCGCCTTTCTTGACGCAACGCGGGCTGTAACCCCCAAGGTGACGCCATGCCCCTGACCGATACCGCAATTCGCAACGCCAAGGCTGGCGTGGCTGCTAATGGTCGCCCAACGGATAAGCCCTACAAGCTCGGTGATTCTGGAGGTCTCTACTTAGAGGTGGCCCCAACCGGGGGTAAATGGTGGCGTCTCAAGTACCGGTTCGGGGGCAAGGAGAAGCGCGTAGCCCTTGGCGTCTATCCCGACGTAAGCCTTCAGGACGCCCGCAAGCAGCGAGACGCGGCGCGTAAGCTCCTGTCTCAAGGGGTAGACCCTGGAGCCGTCCGCAAGGCGCAGAAGGCGGCGAGAACAGACGGCGACACCTTCGAGACCATCGCCCGCGAATGGTTCGCCAAGCACAAGCCGACCTGGGCCGCCGGTCATGCCGACAAGATTATCCAGCGGCTAGAGCGCGATATATTCCCCTGGATCGGCGGTCACCCTATCGGGGAGACCAAGGCCCCGGACCTCTTGGCGGTCATTCGCCGTATTGAAGGCCGGGGCGCACTGGAAACCGCGCACCGGGCCTTAGCCAATTGCGGGCAGGTCTTCCGATACGCGGTCGCTACCGGACGGGCCGAACGTGATCCATCGGGCGATCTGCGCGGCGCTCTGGCACCCGTAAGGGGTACACACTTCGCGGCCCTGACGGACCCCGCAGCCGTTGGCGAACTCCTGCGGGCCATAGATGGCTTCCGGGGCTCGTTCGTCGTGCAGAGCGCACTACGGTTGGCCCCTCTCGTATTCGTGCGCCCTGGCGAGCTACGCAAAGCCTTGTGGGCCGATATCGACTTGGACAAGGCCGAGTGGCGCTATGTCGTATCCAAGACCAAGACGGATCACTTGGTCCCGCTGTCGCGGCAGGCCGTGGAAATACTGCGCGAACTGCAACCGCTCACCGGACAACGTCCCTGGGTCTTTCCGGGCCGCGATCCGAAAAAGCCCATGAGCGAAGCCGCGATCAATGCGGCTTTGCGGCGGATGGGGTACGACACCAAAACCGAGATTACCGGGCATGGGTTTCGCGCTATGGCGCGGACGATTCTGCATGAAGACCTCTGTATAAAGCCGGAAGTGATCGAGCATCAGTTAGCGCACCGCGTCCCGGATGCCCTGGGGTCCGCCTACAACCGCACGCAATTCCTGGCCGAGCGTAAGACTATGATGCAGCAATGGGCGGACTATCTCGACAAGATCAAAGTCGGGGCCGCAGTGATTCCGCTGCCGCAGCGCGCCTGACCGCTCTCCGGGAGCTGACCTTGTCCCACAGTTTTTGCTGGACACCGGGAAGACGATTCGCTAGCCTGTCGGTATGCAGATTACCGGACGGGAATTTTCTGAGGCCACCCTTGACCGCATTCGGGCGCGGATCCAGAGCGACCCGACGCTGACACGCACGGCGTTGTCGCGCGAGGTCTGCGAGTGGCTGGGTTGGCAAGGACACCAAGGGCGCCCCCAAGACATGAGTTGCCGGGTGGCCTTGCTGGCCCTGGCACGCCGCGGGCTTATTGAGCTGCCCCCGGCGCAACCGGTCTCTTTTGCGAGAGCGGCCGATGCCGGGAAGCCAGCGTTCATCGGGCTCACGTTCCAAGGTTCGCTGACAGACCTCGGGCGGGTCTGGCTTACGCCTGTAGACAGGAGCCAACCCGAGCTCTCGCGGGCCTGGTGGGCGATGATGCAAACGCACCACCCCCAGGGGGCGGCCCCTTGTGCGGGGCGCAGATCCGGTATCAGATCGTCTGTGACAAGGGTCTGATCGGGGGATTGAGCTTCAGCGCCCCCGCGTGGCGCCTGGCGGCGCGCGATGCCTGGATCGGCTGGGATGAGGCCGCCCGGCGCGCGGGCCTCTCTCGGATCGTGGGGAACAGCCGGTTCCTCATTCTCCCCACAGTCCAGGTCCCCAACCTCGCCTCCCACACATTACGTCTGGCCTTGCAGCGCTTGCCCACCGATTGGCAGGACCGTTATGGCATCACCCCGAGCTTGGTGGAGACCTTTGTCGATTGCGCCCGCTATCAGGGCACCTGTTACCGGGCCGCCAACTGGATCCTGGTGGGTCAAACCCAAGGGCGGGGTCGGCAGGACCACGCCCATGCTATTCCTGGGACCATCAAGGATATTTGGGTCACCCCGCTTAACCCGGATTGGCGCAGCCGTCTCTGGGGCCCTGACGGGGCACCCCCCAAACCCGCGGTACCCACACCCCCACCGATCCCGGGTGATTGGGCCGAGCAAGAGTTTGGTGGGTGTGCACTCCCCGATACGCGACTGCAAGCCCGCCTCTTGTCGCTGGCCCGAGACTTTTATGCGCGGCCTACGGCCTCTCTGACCCAGGCCTGTGGCAGTCGCGCCCGAACCAAGGCCGCTTACCGATTCTTAGATCACGAGCAGACCACCATGAAGACCTTGTTGCGGCCCCATTATCGGGCGACCGAAACCCGCGTGTGCGCCGAGACGGTCGTGCTGGCGGTGCAGGATACGACCAGCCTGAACTATACGATGCATGCCGCTACCGGGGGCTTAGGGCCCATCGGCTCCACCGCCCCCGGACCCCAGGGACTCCACCTGCACTCGACGCTCGCCTTCAGCGCCCAAGGCACCCCTTTGGGATTCCTGGATGTCCAGTGCTGGGCGCGCGATCCGGCGGACTTCGGCAAGAAAGAGCGGCGCCATCGTGTCCCGATCGAAGAGAAAGAAAGCTTCAAGTGGCTGAAGAGTTTTCGTGCGGTAGCGGCCGTCCAGGCGCGCTGCCCCGGCACCACGCTGGTCAGCGTGGGGGATCGCGAGGCGGATATTTACGAACTGTTTGCAGAGGCCACGACGCATTCCGAAGGACCCAAGCTGCTGGTGCGTGCCGAACACAATCGCAAGCTGCGCGACGAGCAACACCGCTTGTGGGAGACGATGCAATCCCGGCCGGCGGAGGGCATCCAGGTCTTGCAGGTACCGCGTCAGGGAAGCCGCGCCGCACGCGCGGCCCCTATGAGTGTTCGCCATGCCGCCGTCGTCCTGGCCGCACCGGCCGGGCACACAGGCCCCATCATCCCGGTGTGGGCGGTCCTGGCGCAGGAGCAGGGCGCACCGGCCGGTGTGAAACCTCTGGAATGGATGCTGCTCACCACCTTGCCCGTGACGAACCTCGAACAGGCGAGCGAGAAGCTCGCGTGGTATGCAAGGCGTTGGGGTATCGAAGTCCTGCACCGCACCCTGAAAAGCGGGTGTCGCATTGAACAGCGCCAACTGGGACAGGCCGATCGCCTCGAGGCGTGTCTCGCCATCGACCTCGTGGTGGCGTGGCGTATTTACTATCTCAACAAATTGGGACGCGAGGTTCCACAGGCGCCGTGCACCGTCTATGTCGAAGACGCCGAATGGAAAGCCTTGATGGTATTTACCACCAAAAACCCCGTGGTCCCTATTCTGTGGGCTGACGCTGGACTCCTTCAGCCGCCTGCTGGTCGACTCGGAGGAGGCAACACCGCGACTGTTTGGCATCCGCCCAAGCGGCGAGCAGGTCGACGTGGCCGGAATGAGCGAAGGTTCACGAGATCAACTCTACCTCGCGCTTCGCATGGCAGCCCTGGAACTACAGATAGACCAGGGGCTAAGCATGCCCCTCATTGCGGATGACCTGTTCATCAACTTTGACGATCATCGGACTGCGGCTGGTCTGAAGGCTCTTGGCGACCTGTCTCGCAAGATGCAGGTCATTTTTCTGACCCATCACGATCATCTTGTACCATTGGCCAAAGAAGTTCTTGGGGCCGACTTGAACGTGGTTTTCCTGCGAGGTTGACGAGGGCAGGCGCGCAGGCTGACGGGAGTCGGCATTTGCCAGCCCTACCAACGAATGATTGAGAGCTGCGGACGCGGGTTCGATTGAAGCAATACGACTTCCATCTTGGTCTCCTTCCGAATGAGTTGGCAGGAGTCCATGAAGGCGCTGTTCCGCCTGCGAGCCAAGGCAATTCCAGGAAACGCCGCTACTCCGGCAGATCGTTCAGCTCGTAGCTGGTACTACGCCCGCCCGCATCCGATTTCCGCAGCACGCCCCGCGCAAGCAGGTCGTTGATGTCGCGCAGGGCCGTATCCGGCGAGCACTTGGCGATGGATGCCCACTTGCTGCTGGTGAGCTTGCCTGCGAAGCCGTCGAGCAGCCGATTAAGCAGCTTCACCTGTCGCTCGTTCAACGGCGTGGTCGCCCAGCGCTGCCAGAAGCGCGCCTTGGTCAGCACGGCGTCGAGCGTGTGTTGTGCCTGATCGACGGCGCGATGAAGGGTGTCGAGGAACCAGGCAAGCCACTCGGTGACATCCATCGACCGCTTCTGGGTCCGCTCCAGGATGTCGTAGTAGGCCTTGCGTTCGCGCTGGATCTGCGCCGACAAACTGTAGAAACGCTGAGGACTACCGTCGGCACGCGCCAACAGCAGATCACCGATGGCCCGAGCGATACGACCGTTGCCATCATCGAACGGGTGCAAGGTGACGAACCAAAGATGACCAAGCCCGGCCTTGAGCAGCGGCGGTTCATTCGACGCGCCATTCACCCAGTCGAGGAATCGGCTGGTTTCAGCTTCCAGGCGATCGGCGGGCGGCGCCTCGAAATGGACCCGCTGGCGACCGATGGGGCCGGACACCACCTGCATCGGGCCGCTGGCATCGTCGCGCCAGCCGCCGACCTTGATCCTGGAAAGGCCGGAGTAGCCGGTGGGAAACAGCGCGGCATGCCAGCCGAACAGACGCTCCCGCGACACCAGTGCATGGCAGTTGGCGGTGGCATCGAGCACCATCTCGACCACGCCTTCGACGTGCCGATCTACCGGGGCTAGGGCACCGATGTCCACGCCCAGCCTGCGGGCGATGGACGAACGCACGGATTCGACATTGAGCTGCTCACCCTCGATTTCGCTGGTCTTGACCACGTCCTCGGTGAGCGCCGCAAGGCTCGCCTGATCGCGCAGCGCCATGCCCACGTCGGCCAGGCGCCCCATCAAGAGCCCCTGGGCGCGACTGACCTCCGCCATCGGATCAGCCAACGCCGCCAGGTCGAAGCGCCAGTTCGGCCAGTCACTGGCCTGCCAGATGTATTGGTAATCGCCGCTATTCATGCGGAGATTATGGGGCGCATTCTCAGCATACGCAAGTTATTCGCCGCACAAGATGCGGTGATAGTGAGCGCCATTCGCCGCACGGGGCGGGGCGACTGCCTGCGCCACACTTCATGAATGGGTGTAAATGGGTGTGTTTTTGGCTGTGGCAACTGGCTGTCCCTGCTCACCGGCTCAGGCCGGCGGACGCGGGTTCGATTCCGGTTTCGGGAATTAAACTGGCCGCAGAAAGCAGGCGAAGTTGAGCAGCCTTTCCGGCCACCAATCGAGGCAAAAAACCTGCTTGATCGTCCACCGCCCAAGGCCGTTCCGATGGGCTTTTCGATCGAGTTCGCAAGGGTGCAGCAGCCCGCAGCGCTTCGATTTCGTACTTTCAATAGTCGTTTGATGCGGGGTACTGCCCCACCACCAACACCCAAGACCAACCCTTCATCCGGTTGGTCTTTTTTACGCTCCCGCGCGTCTGCGCGTGCTCCAGAGGGTTCCTGCGGACTTCGGCGTTTCGCACCGCACCCGAAATCCGGCCATTTTCTCTCTCCGGGCCATTCTTCTCTCCGGCCTCGCTCTCCGCGAAGGACCCGAAGTCCGCGAAGGCGGCGAGAAACTCGCATACAGCTCAACGCGTTACGCGCGGACGAATCAAGCGGTTGATTTTCAGCATCGGTAGGCGGAGGAAACAGCACCGGTTGAGCCGCTGGGCCAGAAGCGGTCCGTCACCCGCTCTCCGATGCCGTCATTCGAGTGACTGCTGAACACACAAACCTGCTGAGCGTATCAAGGTCGATACCGCAGCGCATCCACGACCACGCCCAGCGCTCGCGACGGCTGCCGCCGGCTCGCGTAGTAGAGGTGATAACCGGCGTAAATGGGGCACCAGTCGTCGAGTGCACGTGGGCGTTGATACGCTGCCCGTCGCGCTCGAATTCCCAGGCGAGCACCCCGCCGCGTGACAGACGCAGATTGATGCAGTTGTGCGCGGCCAGATCCTGCGGGGTGCGCGGCGCGGCTCGCCTGACGAAGTAATCCGGCGTGGCGACCACCGCCATGCGAAGATCCGGACTGATGCGCACGGCGATCATGTCTTTTTCCAGGCTCTCCCCCAGACGTACTCCTGCGTCGAATCGCTGCGCGACGATGTTGGTGAATCCATAGTCGACGTTGATCTCGACCTGCAGTTCCGGATAGCTTGGCAGCACCTGGCTGAGCTTGGGCCACAGCACAGTGTTGGCAGCGTGTTCCGCGGTCGTGATGCGCACGATGCCGGCGGGTTTGTCGCGAAGTTCACGCAGAACCGCCAGCTCGGCCTCGATGTCCTCGAAGCGCGGGACCAAGGTCTGCAGCAGGCGCTCGCCCGCCTCCGTCGGAGACACGCTACGTGTCGTGCGCGTGAGCAAGCGTAGGCCCAGGCGGGCTTCCAGCGCGCGCATCCGGTGGCTCAGCGCCGATTGTGAAACCCCGATCTGTCTCGCCGCTCCCGTGAAGCTGCGTTCGCGCGCGACGGCGACAAAGGCCAGGAGGTCGTTGAAATCCTCGGTCGGCATTGATGAAATCCATTCATAGGCTCGTGCCGATTATGCCATCTACTCGACGAAGTACGGGAAGCCTAGATTGTCGTCAACGCCAATCGGGGGCTTCGACATGTCCATCAACGTACGCGGCTACGCCGCCTTTTCCACCCAGCAACCGCTGGGCCCCTTTCGGTTCGACCGGCGCAGCCTGCGCGACGACGACGTCGCGGTCGAGATCCTGTACTGCGGCGTATGCCATTCCGACCTGCACAACGCCCGCAACGACTGGGGCAACGCCAATTACCCCATGGTTCCGGGGCACGAGATCATCGGGCGCGTGGTCGAGGTTG
>DAHWJK010000302.1:0-5182 GCA_027344185.1 Thiobacillus sp. | reverse complement strand
CACCGGCATAGATGCCGGCCGTGAACAGTCCGACCAGCGCCACCGGCAGACCGGTGCCGGCGGCCACCGCCGGCGCGATCGCCGGCACCGCCAGCGCGGCCAGCGACACCAGGGTCTGCACCGCCAGCATGCTGCCCAGCGCCAGTCCGGGGAAGGTCCCGCCCGCGGACGCCGGTTGGCCTGCAGCCGACCGCACCATGCAGCTTCGCTTCAGGCCGCCTGCAGCGCCGCGACGATGGCGTCGCCCATCGTCGTCGTCGTGCCTGCGCCGCCGAGGTCCGGTGTCAGCGAGCTGCGCTGCGCAATCACCCGCTCCACCGCGAGCTCGATGCGCCGTGCGGCTTCCACCGCGGCATCGCTGCCGCGACGCCGGCCGAGCCAGTCGAGCAGCATCTTGCCGGACATGATCATGGCGTAGGGGTTGGCGATGTTGCGCCCCGCGATGTCCGGCGCCGAGCCGTGCGTGGCCTGGGCCATGGCGTGTGCCGGTCCGGCGCAAAGTCCCGGCGCCATGCCCAGCCCGCCGACGAGACCGGCGGCCTCGTCGGTCAGGATGTCTCCGAACATGTTGGTGGTCACGACCACATCGTAGCGCTGTGGGGTCATCACCAGGCGCATCGCGAAGGTATCCACGATGGCCTCGTCGAACTCGACGTCCGGGAATTCGGCCGCCAGTCGCCGGCATTCCTCGACGAACATGCCGCAGCCGAGCTTGAACACGGTGTCCTTGTGCACGGCGGTCAGATGCCTGCGCCTCGAGCGCGCCAGTTCGAAGGCGGCACGCGCGACCTTCGACGAGCCGGCGCGCGTGATGACGCGCACCGAGATGGTCACGTCATGGGTCGGGCGGAATTCGCCGCTGCCGGCCACGACGTTGCGGTCGGGCTGGAAGCCCTCGTTGTTCTCGCGCACGATGACCAGATCGACCCCCTGGTGCATGCTGGGCAGGCCCGCGTAGGACTTCACCGGGCGGATGTTCGCGAACAGGTCGAAGTGCTTGCGAAGCACAGGGTGGGGGTTGGGGGCCTCCGGCACCTTCGGGTAGGCCATGTGCCCGATCGGGCCGAGGATCCAGCCGTCGAGTGCCGCGAGGCGCTCGAGGGTGTCGGCCGGCATCGTGCTGCCCAGCGTGTCGTAGGCCTCGCGCCCGATCGGGATGGGCTCCCAGTCGATGCGCAGCCCGGTGGACGCGGCTGCGGCCTGCATCACCTTGACGGTTTCGGGGACGATCTCGTGCCCGATGTCGTCTCCATTCAGAATACCGATTCTCATCGTTTCACACCTCGCATGCTGCCTTGGGAAGGGGTTCAGGGAGAGAGGACCTCGAGGCTGCGACCGTTGGTCGGCGGGCCGAACACGCCGACGCTGACGACGATCGCCGCCATCGCGGTGGCGATCATCGCGAATACGCCCGAGGGTCCGAAGCTGGCGAGCAGCGAAGCCGCCCAGTAGCTGACGAAGATCGCACTGATGCGGCTCCACGAGAAAGTGAATCCGACGGCGCGAGCGCGCATGCGTGTTGGAAACAGTTCGGCTGCGTAGGGGTGGAAGATCGCGATCATCCAGTTGTTGCCGAGCGCGATCAGCGCACCGCTGATCAACACCACCGGAACGCTGTGCGCGCTGGCGAAGGCGGTGCCGCTGAGTCCGATCAGGATGGCCGTGCCGACCAGCTGCCACTTGCGCTCGACGCGCTCGGAGAAATAGCTGGCGCAGGCCGCGCCGACCGGCGCCAGCAGCACGATGACTGCGGTGTACAAGAGGGAGTGCACGATCGTGAACCCCTGCTTGATGAGCAATTGCGGCACGAAGGCGGTGAACCCGAACACCGCGATGGTCTGCGCGAACTGGAAGATCGAAATGATCACGGTTCGAGGCAGGTAGAAGGATGAGAACATCTCGGTCCAGCGCCCGGCCGCGGCCTCCAGTTCAGGCACCTTCTCGCTGGGTGCGGGAAGCTCCCGCCCGAGTTCGTCGCGGACCCGCTGTTCGATGGCGGCAACGGTACGGTCGGCGTCGTCGAAACGGCCATGCGCCTCCAGCCAGCGCGGCGACTCGGGCAACCCGCGCTGCACGAGAAACACGACCAGACCGCTGCTGGCGCCCAGCGCCACCACCACGCGCCAGCCGGCGATGCCGAGGATGGTGTGCGGAACGAGCGCCGCGGCAAGGAACGCCGACACCGGAATGGCCGTCAGGATGAAGATGAAGGCCGACGTCATGTACAGCCCCCGCGCGGTGCGCGGCACCAGTTCGGTGACGTAGCTGTCGTTGTTGATCAGCTGGATCCCCACCGCCAGCCCGGCGACGAAGCGCGCGATGTTGATCAGCACCGGGTCGCTGAGCAGCGCAATCGAGAGCTGGGCGATCGAGTACACGATCATCGAGCTTCCGAAGATCGCGCGCCTGCCGATGCGATCCGAGACGAAGCTGAAGACGGCGGTGCTGACGAACATGCCGATGAAGAACGACGCGAGGAAGCTGGAGAAGAGGTGCGGGTCGAGCATGCTGCCGCCGCCGAACTTGAAGATTCCCGACTTCACCAGTCCGACCGCGATGAAGCCGGGCATGAACAGCTCGTAGAACTCGAACCAGCCGCCGGACGAGATGCGCGCGACGAGCCCGAACAGATGGCGCGATGGCGGTAGGCGGTCGATGCGGGCGAGCACATTCGGATGGGGGCGCGCGGCGGCGCCGTGGGCTGATTCCATGCTTGTCTCCTGGGGATTCCTGCGTGGGAACGGTGCGGCTTCTCTGTCCGCGTTTCGGTGGCGATGTCTATGCGCGCGCAGCGGCGGCGATCGAGGCGACGTCCTCGACGTGCTCGATCGCCCAGCAGGCGTCGAGCAGGCGGCGTGTGCGCGGCTCTCCGAGGGTCTGCTCGACCAGCCCGCGGAATTTGTGCTCGAGGTCGGCGTCGCTCATCGGTCGGCTGACGCTGCCGATCGCATGCTCGACCTCGCAGCGCAGCACGCGACCGTCACGGATGGTGATCTCGACGCGCGCGGCGTCGGCTTGCAGTTGCGGATCGATGCTCGCGCTGACGCGGCGGCGCAGATCGACCACTGCCGGCTCGAGCACCGCGCGGTCGCTGAACTGGCGCTCGCCGCCATCGCCTTCGCAGAGTGCGACCGCCGCGGCGTGGTAGACGCTGAACTTGCCCTCCAGACCGCTTTGCGGCTCGGTCTTTCCCGTCAGCTCCAGCACCAACGGGTGCACCTGCAGCGTCACCGAGAGCACGTCCGCCGGATCGATCGTCTCGCGCCTGCGAAGCTGCAGGCAGGCGTCGATCACCGGATGGATCACGATGCCGCATGCAAAGGGTTTGTAGCTGTTGAGGCTGATTTCGTAACGCTGGCCCAGGGCATCGGTGATCTGCGCGGGGTCGTGGCTGGCGCTGAGCACGTTGAACCACCCTCGCTTGGCCTCCAGTGCCTGCGGCGAGCTGGTGTAGCCCTTGTTGGCCAGCAGCGCGGCAGTCATGCCGTTCTGCGCCGCACGCCCCGGGTGGAAGCTCTTGGTCATCGAGCCGAACATCTCGCGCAGTCCGACCGGCTGCGTCGCCGCCAGTCCGAGAGCCCAGGCCATCTGCCGCGCATCGAGTTCGAGCAGCTTGCCGACGGCGGCTGCCGCGCCGAACACGCCGGCGGTGCCGGTGATGTGCCAGCCGATGTCGTAGTGCGCCGGAAACACCGCGTTGCCGATGCGGCACTCGACGTCGATGCCCAGCACCAGCGCGTTGAGGAAATCCTCACCGCGCACGCCACGCTGTTCGGCGAAGGCCAGCAGCGCGCTGGCCACCGGTCCGGCAGGATGGATCACCGTTCGCAAATGGGTGTCATCGAAGTCGAATACATGCGAGGCAATGCCGTTGAGCAGCGATGCGAGCAGTGGGTCGACGCGCTCGGACCGCCCGAGCACGCTGGCCTGCGCGGACCCCGAGAAGGGACCCAGCGCGGCCAGCGCGGCGTCGACCGCGGCGTGACGCGACCCGCCGACCGTGCAACCGACCCAGTTCAGAAAGGTACGAGCCGCTTCGTGGCGTACTTCATCCGGGAGCGTGTCGGGGCGAGCGTCGACGATGAAGGCGGCGAGTTCGGCTGTGACGGACTCGGTGGGCATGGAGGGCTCCTGCAATGCGGCGCAAACGCCGTAGAAATGTAGATTGTCGACAATAATACACATAGACTGGCTGCCAGTCGACAAGCTTCCCGCTACGATTCGTTCGTGCCGTGGCGCGATCGCGCCGAAGGAAGTCCATGACCCAAGTTCTCAGCGATCTGCGCATCCTGCAGACCCGTTCCGTCCCCGATCTCGTGCGGGAGGAAATCCTGCGCCTGATCAAGGCCGGTGAACTGGCGGGGGGCGACAAGCTGAACGAGCAGACTTTTGCCGAACACTTCGGGGTCAGCCGCGCGCCGATCCGCGAAGCCTTCCGCGCGCTCGAGGCGGCCGGGCTTGTGAAGCTGGAGAAGAACCGTGGCGTGTACGTGCGGGAGATCGGCGAGGCCGAGGCGCGTGAACTCTACGAACTGCGTGCCGCACTGGACGAGGCGACCGGACGCATGCTGGCGCCGCGCATCGCGCCGGCGCAGGTGGACGATCTGCGCGGCTGGCTGAAGCGCCTCGACGCCACGGCGCGTCGTGGCGACATGGTGCAGTACTTCGCGCTGAACATCGACTTTCATGACCGCATCGTCGAACTCACCGGCAATGCGACGCTGCTCGAGTTCTACCGCCGCATCATCGACCGCATGCACCTGCTGCGCAGGCGCTATTTCGCGGTGACTCGCGACAGCCATGCGTCACAGCGCGAGCATCGCGCGATCGTGGACGCGCTGGCCACCGGCGATCCCGAGCGCGCGGCATTGGCGATGCGCAGCCACGTCGGCAAGGGCTACGAGCGCCTGGTCGCGGTGTCGGAGACCAACCCCTGAGTCGCGCCGGCCCCCCGGCACGCGAGCATCGACGTCCGCCTCGCCTGCGTGGCCTCATCCGCCAGGCGCAAGCGGCATGGCCCCCTGGGCGCCCGGGCTCAGGCGCCGCACTGCGCCTGCCACGACACGATGTGTCCGGCCGGCACCATCTGCTGGATGCGCGGCAGCACCGCCGCGACGACCTCCGGCGTGTCGTAGAACTCGACCACCAGCGGCAGGTGCACGTTCAGCCGCAGCAGGTCGTC
>DAHWJK010000282.1:0-7390 GCA_027344185.1 Thiobacillus sp. | reverse complement strand
GGCCACGGGCGCGTGGCGCTGATCGCGCGCGGCGCGCGGCGGCCCGCCTCGGCCTTGCGCGGGCTGATGCAGCCCTTCACGCCCCTCTCGCTGTCGTGGTTCGGCAAGTCCGACCTGAAAACACTGCATGGCGCCGAATGGCAGGGCGGCCTGGTCGCGCCGCAGGGGCGCGCGCTGATGTGCGGATTTTATCTCAATGAGCTGCTGCTGCGCCTGCTGGCGCGCGGCGATGCGCACGAGCTGCTGTACGACCGCTACGTCGGCACCCTCGACCTGCTGGCGGGCGAGACCGGCGTCACCGATTTCGAGCGCGCCACCTATTTCGAGCGGATACTGCGCCGCTTCGAAAAAAACCTGCTGTCTGAAATCGGCTATGGCGCCACCTTCGACATCGAGGCGGACAGCGGCGCGCCGATTGATCCCGCCGTCCGTTATGTATTCCAGCCGGAGCGGGGTGCGTTGCGCGCCATCGGCCAGCCGGGCTGCCCGGTCTCGGGTCAGACCCTGATCGACCTGGCGGCCGACCGCTTCGAGATGCCCGCCACGCTGGCCGAAGCCAAGGCCCTGATGCGCAGTCTGATCAACCACACCCTCGGCGCCAAGCCGCTTTATACTCGCCAGCTGTTGCGAGAACTGACCGACCTTACCCCATGAGCATCCATCTCGGCGTCAATATCGACCACATCGCCACCCTGCGCCAGGCGCGCAAGACCCGCTATCCCAGCCCGGTGGAAGCCGCGCTGCTGGCGGAAACCGCCGGCGCCGATTCGATCACCCTGCACCTGCGCGAAGACCGTCGCCACATTCAGGATTTTGATGTCGCGATCCTGCGCCAGGTGCTGAAGACCAAGATGAACCTCGAAATGGCGGTGACCCAGGAGATGCTCGATATCGCCGTCGCCACCCGGCCGCAAGACGTGTGCCTGGTGCCGGAAAAGCGCGAGGAGCTCACCACCGAAGGGGGACTCGACGTCAAAGGCCAGGCACCGAAAATCGCCGACGCCTGCAAGCGCCTCGCCGGGGCCGGCATCCGTGTCTCGCTCTTCATCGACCCCGACTTCGCGCAGCTCGACGCCGCGCTCGCGACCGGCGCGCCGGTGGTTGAAATCCACACCGGCGCCTACGCCGACGCAGAAACCGATGCGGCGCGCACCGTCGAATACGAGCGCATCCGCACCGCCGTCGCCTACGGCCGCAGCCTCGGCCTGACCGTCAATGCCGGACACGGCCTCACCTATCACAACGTGCAGCCGATCGCCGCGCTGCCGGGCATTCACGAGCTCAACATCGGCCACGCCATTGTCGCGCAGGCGCTGTTCGCCGGCTGGAAAGAGGCGGTGGCGGAGATGAAGCGGCTGATGGTCGAAGCAGCAGCCTAGCTGTCGCCCACGCCGTTTTGCGACACCTCGCGGGCGTAGGTCGAAAATTCGGCGTATGGCATCGCCTTGCTGAAGAAATGTCCCTGCGCGTAGCTGCAGCCGTGCGTCTGCAAGAAATCCAGTTGCTCGGAGGTTTCCACCCCCTCGGCGACTGTATCCATGCCAAACGCTTCCGCCATCTGCAGGATGGCGCGCACCATCGCGGCGTCGGCGGCGTCGCTGGTGATGTCCCGCACGAAGGACTTGTCGATCTTGATGATGTCGATGGGCATGCGCTTGAGATAGCTCAGCGACGAGTAGCCGCTCCCGAAATCGTCGATGGCAATCCTGCAGCCGCATTGCCGCAGCCGTTTGAGTATCTCGACATACTCGGCATTGTCCGATAGCTTGAGGCTTTCGGTGATTTCGATCGTGATCAGGTTGCGGCGTGCTAGCTCGCTGGCTTCCAGCAGCTTCACGATTCTTTCGATGTGGTCGCGCACGACGAATTGCGCTGCCGATAGATTGAACGAAAGCGAGAGGTTGTCTTCTCCCGCAAATCCGTCCCTGGCCCAGTCCTGCAGGCCGGTATTGATGACCCACTGGCTCAGTTTTCCGATCCTGCCGCTCTGCTCGGCAACCGGAACGAATGCGTCGGGGGGAATGAATCCCTTGACGGGATGGTGCCACCGCAGCAGGGCTTCGGCACCGCCCAGGGCCATCGTGTCGAGGCGAATGATGGGCTGGTAGTAGAGGTTCAGGTGTTCGGCCGGCACGGCGGCGCCCAGCTCGCGATCGATCCAGTGCCGCTGGTTGACCACTTCCTGCATATGCTGGGTAAAAAAGCAGAAGGTATTGCGGCCGTTTTTCTTCGCCTCGTACATGGCGTTGTCGGCATTCTTGAGCAGGGTTTCGGGCGAGGCGCCGTCCATCGGATAGATGGTAATGCCGATGCTGGCGGTCGTCTGCAAGGTATGACCGGCCACCATCAAGGGCTGGCTTACGGCCGCCAGAATCGAGTTGGCAACGGAGACGACATCCTCGATCGAGCTGATGCAGTCGAGCAATACGATGAATTCGTCGCCGCCCATGCGTCCGACCGTGTCCGAATCGCGCAGCGCGCTCTTGATGCGCTGCGCGGTCTTCACCAGCAGCTCGTCTCCAGCAACATGACCCAGCGAATCGTTGATCAGCTTGAAATGATCGAGATCCATGAACAGCACGGCAAACATCGAGGTGGTGCGGCGACAGTTGGACAGCAGCTGGCTGAGCCGGTCGAGGGTCAGATTGCGGTTGGGCAGGCCGGTGAGCGCATCCTGGGTGGCCTGGCGCTGTATGGTCTCCTGCGCGAGCTTGTCGCGGCTGATGTCGCTGAATACCGCGATATAACGGAGGACCGAGCCTTCCTTGTCCTTCAGAACGTTGATCGAAAGCCAGGCGGTATAGGGTTCGCCGGTCTTGCGCTCGCTTTCGATCTCGCCTTGCCAGACGCCGCTCGAAGCCAAGGCATCCCAGACTTGCGTGAAGAACGCCGCGGGATGGCGGTCCGAACTGAGAATTTCCGTCTTCTGCCCGATCACCTCCTCGGGCGAAAAGCCCGTAATGCGCGTGAAGGCGGGGTTGACCGAAATGATGCGCATATCCGCATCCACGACCATGGTCGCGTCGAATGCATGCTCGAACACCGAAGCCGCCAGACGCAGCTTCTCCTCTGCCGCCACCCGCTCGCTGATGTCAATGATGGCCATGACCACGCCCCCGATGACCTCACTGCTGCCGTCGAGGTAGGGCGACAGACGCATCGTGAAGTAACGCCCGTCTTCATGTGCAAATTCGATTTCCTCGATTTTCCCGTTTTTGAGCACGCTGCCGATATGCACCAGCATATCGGGGATCGGCACTTTCATTTCGACGGTGGTCAGGTTGGGCTTGGACCCTTCGGGGATCACGAAGAATTCCTGCGCGATCTGATTGTGGCGGGTGATGGTGAGATTTCGATCCACCACCAGAACGCCCTTGTACAGGCTGTTCAATACGTTCGTCAGATCGGTGTTGGATTCGGCCAGCTGCTGCGTCCGGGTGTTGAGTTCGTCGTTGACGGTGATCAGTTCCTCGTTGGAGGCCTGCAGTTCCTCGTTCGCGGTTTCCAGTTCCTCGTTGGAGGCCTGCAGCTCCTCGTTGGCCGCCTGCGCCTCTTCGTGCATGGATTGCAGTTCCTCGTTGGCGGTTTCAAGCTCCTCGATCACCGTTTGCATGTTTTCATGGTTGTGCGCGACTTCCGCCTCGAGTTCTGAAATGCGCGACTTGTCGAGGCTGACAGGCTCACCGGCATGGGCGGTGCCGGCAGGTTGCGCGGGGACATGCTCAAAGCTGACCAGCAGCAGATCGGACTGGCCAGGCTCGCGCTCCAGGCTGTGAACCGCCATGCGGTAGCACCGCGTCTCGCCCTCGGTGACGATTTCAACCGGACCGCCGGTTGCACTCTGCCGGGTGCGTCCGACGCGATGGGCGAAGGCGCGAAGCTCGGCGCGGAACCCGGGCTTGATCAGATGAAATACATTGAAGTCCGCCTTGCCTTTTCGGATCGACAGGAAAGGACTGCAGTCGCCGAAAATTTCCAGGATATCGCCTCCGATCGTCACCAGCAGGCTGGCCGGCGCGTAGAGATCGAACAGGCGGTCATGGGCGAGGGCGTCGCTGCTCGGCGCGGTCGGCCGCTGCATCGACTCGTCCTGGGGGTGGCTGCCGGGGACTGCGCTCATGCGCGCAAAGCCGCCGAGGATGGGTGAAGGAACCGGACGTTTCAAAAAGATCTTGTGCTTGCGATCCTTCTCGACGAAGAGATTGCCCACCTTGCCGATCGATTCGGATTTGCCGAGGAAGAGGATGCCGTGGTTGCGCAGGGCGTAATGGAACACCTTCATCACCCGCTCCTGCAGCTCATGCTTGAAATAGATCAGCAGGTTGCGGCAGGTGATCATGTCCAGGCGAACGAAGGGCGGGTCCTGCACCAGGTCCTGTCGAGCGAACAGAATCATGTCGCGCAGGCTTTTGTCGACGTGGTACATCCCTTCGTGCGCATGGAAATGGCGCGCAATCAGTGCGCTGTCGATTCCGCACAGCGCCGATTCCGGATAAATCCCGGCGCGCGCAACGTCGACGGCATCCAGGTTGATGTCGCTTGCAAACAGCTGGATCCGGTATTTGTGGCGATGCGCGCCGAGTTCCTCGGCCAGGATGATGGCGACTGAATACGCCTCTTCGCCGGTGGCGCAGCCGGGAATCCAGATGCGGATGTCGTCGCCGGGCTGCTTTTTCCTCAACAGGTCGCTCAGCACGACCTGCAGCGATTCGAAGGCCTCTGGGTCGCGAAAGAACGAGGTCACGCAGATCAGGAAGTTGCCTGCCAGCTCGGTCAGTTCCTGTCGGTGCGTGCCGATGTAGTCCGAGTAGGCTTCAAGATTCGGAATCTGCATGGCCGCCATGCGGCGGAGGATCTGGCGCGAGATGGTCGCGTCCTTGTAGTTCGTGAAATCCATGCCGGCATGGGCGGCGATCTGGCGCACGATGCCGCGCATCGCGGGCGGGAGCGTGTCGTCGCTGTCCGCACCGACGGGCGGCTCTCCGCGCCGCTGCACGATGGAAATCAGCTGGTTGGCGATGTCGTGCGGCTGCAGTACAAGGTCGGCGCCGCCGGCGCGTATCGCCGAATTGGGCATGCTGTCGTACTTGGCGGATTTGGGTTCCTGGGCGATCGCAATGCCGCCTGCCGCCTTGATCGCCTTGATGCCGCGCGTACCGTCCGACCCGGTGCCCGAGAGAATGATGCCGATGGCGCAATCCTCGCGGTCGTCTGCCAGGCTCATGAAAAAACGGTCGACCGACGGTTTTGGACCGATGGTATTGGTCGGCTGGCTGATGCGCAGCTTGCCGCCGGCCACGGTGATGTCGGTGTTGGGCGGTGCGACGTAGACCCTGTTCGCCTTCGGGAGAATATTGTTGCGCGCCGCTTCGACCTTGAGCTCGGTTTCCCGTTGCAGCAATTCCACCATCAGGCTGCGATGGTCGGGCGACATATGCTGTGCAACGATATAAGTCATGTTGGCCTGCCTTGGCAGGCTTGCAACGAACGGGCGCAGTGCTTCCAGTCCGCCCGCCGAGGCACCGATGCCTACATAGTAGAGTCGCTTCGACTCGCCTAGGGGTACATGGGACACCCTCCCTGTCGCTGGAACGGTGCCAGGCAGGCGAGCCGGGGCGCCTTGAGCCAGCGACCGGTCCGGCGTGCGTTCGTTCGGCTCGGCCTTCGCCTGGGAGTGGGCGTCAAGGGCCTTCGTGTGTGCAGGGCGCGCGCGCGAGGGTGTTTTCGTATTCTTGGCGGCGGTCATTTTTCTCCTTTATTGTCAGTGCCGCACGGGCAGGCAAGCCGGGTTCGTGGGTCATGCCCGGATGCGGCACCGACAGGGGATGTTCAGCGGACGAGTCCACGGAAGTATTTCAGTATCGAAACGTAAATCCGAAAAAGCCTTATTGAAAGCGATGGCATTTTCGATTCGTTGCGTAATTCCCGATAAGAGATAGCAAGACGCACGGGAGTTCCCGGGCCGCGGGCTGCTGCCGCACGCTTCGACCGTCGCAGGTAAACAGTGTGCCCAGTCGGGTGCTGTTAGATCCCTTCCGGAGCAGAGAGGTGTTGTGCGACGAGAACCTTGTCGACCCGGTTCCGGTCCATGTCGACTACTTCAAAACGCCAGTTCTGCCAGTCGAAATGATCGGCCACGGCCGGGATATGTCCCAGCATGTGCATGACGAATCCGCCCAGGGTGTTGAACGCATTCTCTTCCTCGCCCGGCAGGTCGTCGTCGATCTCCAGCACCGACTTTAGCCGTTCGATGGCCACGCTGCCATCCACCAGCCAGGAACCGTCTTCGCGTTCGACCATGTCCTGTGCGTCGGGCGAGTCGTAGGAAGGCAGTTCACCCACGATGGAGGTCAGCACGTCGGTCAGCGTCACCAGGCCTTCCAGGTCGCCGTATTCATCGACGATCAGGGCGAACTGCATGCGCGCCTTGCGGAAGCTTTCGAGCAAGCGGGTCGTGGTGACGCTGTCAGGCACATACAGGGGGGGACGCAACACCGCTTCGATATTGAGCGGATCGCCGGTCAGCGCAGGTTTGAGCAGATCGGAGGTGCGCAGGATCCCGGCGATATGGTCGAGCCCGTCGCGGCAGACCACGATGCGTTCATACGGGCTTTCTGCGATCAGGCGGCGGATCTCGTCTTCCGGCTCGTCGAGATCGATCAGATAAATATCGGTGCGATGGGTCATGATCGCGCCGATGCGCTGCTCGTCCAGTCGCAGCACATTGGAGACGATCTCCTGTTCGCTTTGATGGAATATCCCCGCCTCGGTACCCTGGCCCATCAGCACATTGATTTCATCGTCGGTCACCGGCGGTTCTTCCTTGCGGCGCGCACCCATCACGCGCAACAGCAAGCTGGACGACGCGGACAGCAGCCATACGACGGGCCGCGTGAGCCGCGACAACATGTTCATGGGCCGTGCGATCAGGGAGGCGGTGCCTTCCGGTGCCAGCAGCCCCAGCCGTTTGGGAACCAGTTCGCCGACCACAACGGAAAAATAGGTCAGGCCGAATACCACGATCGTGAGTGAGATCCCGCGGGCATAGGGTTCGAGCAGGGCGAACTGCGCCAGCCAGATTGCAAGGGGGTCGGCCAGCGCGGCTTCACCGATGGCGCCGCTTAGAATACCGATTGTGGTGATGCCGACCTGAATGGTGGAGAGGAAAGTCGAAGGGTCTGCGTGAAGGGCAAGCGCCGAATGGGCGCCGGGGCTGCCGTCGTCGGCCAACCGCTGCAGGCGGGCCTTGCGCGAGGACACCACAGCAATTTCCGACATGGCGAAAACGCCGTTGAGCAGGATCAGGAACAGGAGTAGGACTATATCCATAGGCAAGCCGCCCCTTGCCCGTAGGCACGCGACTCAGGTGTGGTGAAGGCGGTATTTTGCC
>DAHWJK010000256.1:0-4604 GCA_027344185.1 Thiobacillus sp. | reverse complement strand
TGCGTGTAATCGCGCACCGTGACGATTTCGGTCTGCTTGCCCTCGACTTTCACCACTTTGGCGTACAGCGGGTTGGGGCCCTCCTGGTAGATGAACTCGTTGGGCAGCATGCTCGCCACCAGCGGGCCCGTGATGCGGTAGTGGGTGTGGCCGTTGGCCTGCCACGACTCCATGCCCTTGCCGTGGCTGTCCCAGAAATCCGGTGGCAGTTCGCGCACGCCGGCGTACAGCAGGTCGGTGTCTTCCAGCACCTTGTCGTTGAAGTAGTCCTCGGCCGGCAGGCCCAGCGCGCGCGCCTTGATGCGCATGTTGATGTCTTTCGACACCAGGATGACCTGTCGCTTGGGATGGTGGCGCGACAGGAACAGCACCACGCCGAGGATCTGGTTGTCGACTTTGGAGGTCGGCAGGCTCATCGGGATGTCGCCGCTGATCGCTTGCGTCTGCAAAAAAAGCTTGCCGGTGGCGGCGTTGTGGCTGTGCTTGGCGAGTGGCACGCCGTCCTCGATGGAGTCGAGCGTGCTGACGATCTCGTCGATGAAGCGGCTGGCCTGGCGCGCGTTGCGCGAGACTTCTGTCATGCCCTTCTTGTGCATGTCGAGTTCTTCCAGCGTGGCGATCGGCACGTAGATGTCGTGCTCCTCGAAGCGGTACAGGCTGGTGGGATCGTGCATCATCACATTGGTGTCAAGAACGAAGAGCTTGGTCTGCGCGGCGGTTTTTCTCGGCATGGCGTATTGGCGTTGATTGATGAGAATGCATTCATCCTACCTCAAGCGGACGGCGGCTTGTCTAGCGAAAAAACTAAAGCCGCAACCAGCGGGCCCGGGTGGATCGGGGAGGCGAATTTCCCTCTAGAATGTCTGATTCGGAACCCGTGATGCGGAGTCATCGATGCGTTGTCGGCTGGCGTGGCTGTGTCTGATCTGGATGTGGGCGCTGCCGCTCCATGCGCAGCTCGCTGCGCACATCCTGCTGCAGGATTCGCCGCTGGCCGGGTTCCAGTATCACGCCGGCAAGGCGGTGTGGTCGCAGCTGCGGGTGGGCGATGCGCTCACCCTGGTGCGCGAGCCGGACAATGCCCACGATGCCCGCGCCGTTCGGGTGGAATGGCAGGGCCGCAAGATCGGCTATGTACCGCGTCGCGAGAATGCGGACGTCGCGCGCCTGATGGATGCCGGCCAGCGGCTGACGGCCCGGATCACCCGGCTGGCCGACGTGCGTGATCCCTGGTCGCGCGTGCGCTTCAAGATTCTGATTCCGCTGCGGCCTGACTGAAAGGAGATTCCGATGATGCGGTGGAACCTGCTGCGATGGATTGCTTTTTTCCTGCTGGCATTCGGCTGGCAGATGCCGGCGCAGGCGGACACGCTGCCGCTGGCGCAACTGAAACTGCCGCCCGGCTTCGAGGTCGAGCTGTTCGCGCGCGTCGACAACGCGCGGCAGATGGTGCTCGGCAAGAACACGCTTTTTGTCGGCAGCCGAAGCGCTGGCAAGGTCTATGCGATTCCGCTGCAGGGAAACCGCACGCCGGTGGTGATTGCCGAGGGCCTCAACATGCCGGTGGGCGTGGCCTTCCGCGACGGCGACCTGTACGTGTCGGCGGTGAGCCGGGTGCTGCGCCTGCGTGATATCGAGGCGCGGCTCGCCAAACCGCCGCGCCCCGAAACGGTGAGCGAGGCGTGGCCAACCGAGACGCATCACGGCTGGAAGTTCATCGCCTTCGGCCCCGACGGCAAGCTCTACGTGCCGGTGGGCGCGCCATGCAACATCTGCGATGCCGGCGTCGACCGCTACGCGACCATCACCCGGCTCGACGTGGGCAGCGGCAAGGTCGAGGTGGTGGCGCGCGGCGTGCGCAACACGGTGGGATTCGACTGGCATCCGCAAAGCGGCGAGCTGTGGTTCACCGACAATGGCCGCGACATGCTGGGCGATGACGTGCCGCCGGACGAACTGAACCGGCTGGCAAAAACCGGCCAGCACTTCGGCTACCCGCACTGCCACGGCCGCGCCATCGCCGACCCCGAATTCGGCCGCGGCCGGCGCTGCGCCGACTTCGTGCCGCCGGTCCAGGAACTCGGCGCGCACGTGGCGGCGCTCGGCATGCGCTTCTACGCCGCCAAGGCCTTCCCCGCGCGTTACCGCAACGCCATCTTCATCGCCGAGCACGGTTCGTGGAACCGTAGCAGCAAGGTCGGCTACCGCGTCAGCGTGGTGCGCATCGAGAAGAATCGCGCGGTGAGCTTCGAGCCCTTTGTCAGCGGCTGGCTGCAGGGGGAGGACGCCTGGGGCCGACCGGCCGACGTGCAGGTGATGCCCGACGGCAGCCTCTTGATCTCCGACGACCACGCCGGCGCAATCTACCGCGTCGTCTACCGCGGCCGCGTCTGAAACGCCGGGCGGGCGGCGGCGGCCTGCTAAAATTGCGCCGATGAAATTGCTTGTTCTCGATACCTCCACCGAATGGTGCTCGGCCGCCCTGTGGCTCGACGGCCGCATCCAGGCGCGGCGGGTGCTGGCCGAACAGCGGCACAGCTCGCTGCTGCTGCCGATGGTGGACGATCTGCTGCGCGAATCGGGCCTTGGCCTGCGTCAGCTCGACGGCATCGGGTACGGCGCCGGTCCCGGCTCGTTTACCGGCCTCAGGATCGCCTGCGCGGTGACGCAGGGTCTGGCGTTCGGCGCCGACCTGCCGGTGGTCGGCGTCTCCACGCTGGAGTCGATCGCCGAACAGGCGCAGGCGGACAAGGTTTTGACCGTGCTCGACGCGCGCATGGCCGAGGTCTACTGGGCCGCCTATCAGCGCGAGGAGGCGGGGTGGCGCGCGGTCAGCGCACCGCAGCTCGCGCTGCCCGAATCGGTTGCGATCCCGTCCGGCAGCGACTGGGTGGGCGCCGGCAATGGCTTTGCCGCGCTCGGTGCGGTGCTGCGGCCGCGTCTGGAAGCCGGTCTGGTGCGGATCGACGACACGCTGATGCCCGACGCTGCCGCGATGGCGCCGCTCGCGGCGCGTGCCTTTGAGCGCGGCGAGGGTCTGGATGCGGCGCTGGCCGCGCCGATCTACCTGCGCGACAAAGTGGCGCTGACGGTGGACGAGCGTCGCGCGAGGCAACCGGCATGAGCGTCGTCGCTTCGGCTGTCATGCACCGCATGCGGCCGATGGCCGAGGACGATCTGCCGCGCATCCATCGGATCGAACTGGACAGTTACGATTACCCATGGACGCTGGGCCATTTTGCCGATTCGCTGACGGCCGGCTACAGCATGTGGGTGAGCGAGGCGGGCGGCGAACTGACGGGCTACTACGCGATGATGGCGGCGGCCGGCGAGGCGCACCTGCTCAACCTCGCCATCGCGCCGGCCTGGCGCGGCCACGGCCATGGCCGTCGTCTGCTTGCCCATTGCCTGGCCGGAGCCTGCGACCACAAGGCAAGCGTGCTCTTTCTCGAAGTGCGCACCTCCAATACCGCCGCGATCGCGCTCTATCACAGCAGCGGATTCGTCGACCTGGCGGTGCGGCGCGGCTATTACCCGGCGCGCGACGGCCGCGAGGATGCGCTCATCATGAAGAAGGACTTGTCATGCTGAGCCGCGACGACGTCTTCAGCGAACTCGGCATCGGCCCCGTCTGGCGCCTGCGCGAGACCTCCGCCTCGTCGCTCACCTCTGACGCCTCACCCACCTACGACTGGGAGCAGCTCGCCGACGCAGTCGCGAACTGCACCCGCTGCAAGCTCTCCACCACCCGCACCCAGGGCGTGCTCGGCGTCGGCGACCGCAACGCCGACTGGCTGATCGTCGGCGAAGCGCCGGGCGCCGACGAGGACGCGCAGGGCGAGCCCTTTGTCGGCCAGGCCGGCAAGCTGCTCGACGCGATGCTGGGCGCGATCGACCTCGCGCGCGGCAACAGGGTCTACATCACCAACGTGCTGAAATCGCGCCCGCCCGGCAACCGCAATCCCGAGCCCGACGAAATCGCCGCCTGCATGCCTTATCTGCTGGCGCAGATCGAACTCATCCGCCCCAAACTCATCGTCGCGCTCGGCCGCTTCGCCGCGCAGACGCTGCTCGCGACCGACGACGCCATCGCCCGCCTGCGCGGCCGCGTGCACCAGTTCCAGGGCATCCCGCTGATCGTGACCTATCACCCGGCTTATCTTTTGCGCAATCTGCCCGACAAGGCGCGCGCCTGGGAAGACCTGTGCCTCGCCCGCCGCACCTACAATTCCCTGACCCCTGACCCCTGACCCCTGACCCCTGACCCCTGTCTTTATGAAACTCCTGCATTCCGCCCTGCGTTTTCGCGTCAACTACTTCTCCGACCTCGGCCGCCATCAGGTGGTGATCTGGATGCCCGGCGACACGCCGCCGGTCGATGCCCAGGTCGACGTCGGCCCGAAGATCGAGCACGAGGTGCCGACCGAGGTGTTCCGCAGCGACATCGCGCCGTTGAAATTCGGGCGCTTCTATCCGTCGCAGCTGCTGCACGCCGACGATGCGCCGGGCCCGATGTTTCGCGTGATGAAGTTGAATGGCGAGCATTTCGTCGCCAATTTCAGCCATCCGCTGCAGGGCCGCATCTTCAGCATCGACAGCGGCAA
>DAHWJK010000248.1:0-1814 GCA_027344185.1 Thiobacillus sp. | reverse complement strand
GTCCGGCGACAGCGAAACGTCCTGCACCAGGTTGAGAAAATCGACGTCGGCGTTGGCCTTCTTGCGAAAGCTCTTGGCCAGCTCCTGGATCGCCGGCACCAGACCGCGCGGGTTGATGCGGTCGCGGTACTGGGTGATGAGGTCGCGCAGGTCGGCGTAGGCGAGGTCGACCGCTTCCTCGACGTCGCCCAGGTAGCGGTTGGCCTTGGGGTAGTCCTCGTGGCGCATCGCGTCGGAGAGCACGGTGAGCCGCATCTTGGCGTAGGCCAGCGTCTGCGCCAGCGAATCGTGGATCTGGTTGGCCAGCATCTGGCGTTCGTTCATCAGCGAGATGCGCATGTTCTCGCGCGTCAGTCGTGCGTTTTCGAGCGCGATGCCGAGGTGCTCGCTGATCGAGCGGAACAAGAGGCGCACGTCCTCGGGCACGGTGTGGCCTTCGTCGAGGAACAGGTTGTAGACGCCCATGACCTGGTTCTTGTGCATCAGCGGCACCGCCACCACGGTGTTGCAGTTGCCGCTGAAATAGGTGTCGTTGGCCTGGCGCTTGCAGAAAGCGACGTTGTTCCAGCTGCTGACCGTGACTTCGCGCGCGGCCTTGCCGCACACGCCGCAGTCGACGCTGACCAGCGCCTCGCTCTCGACCAGATGCGCCGGCAGGCCGACCGAACCGATCAGCCGCAAATGCGTGCGGTCGTCGGTGATCACGCGCACGGCGCCGGCCTGCGCGCCGGCGAGCCGGATCATGGTCGACAGAAAGCGCCCCAGCAGCTGTTCGACGTTTGAATCGGTCGACAGGCTGGTGGTGATTTCCGACAGCACCCGCAACGCCGGAATGCTGACGTTGCCTGCATCGGCTGGGGTGTGCTGGATCAGCGGGTGGATGGTGTCTTTCATGGCGCGGGTGGGAAGGTGCAGCGTTTCAGCATACCCGTATTATGCGCGATCCCCACGGTCCGTTGCGCCTCGAGGCCGGGCCGAACGGGGGGACCGGCCTCGAGGCGGGGCCGGGAATCCCCGGCTTACAGCCGCAGCTCGTCCTGGCTGACCGGAACGACCCTTCCCCCCACCTGCACCGCGCGTGCGCCGGCCGTTGCCTGGGCACGCAGCAGCACCAGCGATGGCCGGTTCATCTCGTGTCCCTGCTCGATCCGCAGCGACAGGTGGACATAGTGCCGGTGCTCCAGCAACCAGGCGCCGAGGAAGGCGGCGCCGTTGCCGGTGGCCGGGTCTTCGCGCACGCCGTGGGCCTCGAAGAAAAAGCGCGCGCTGAAATCGCTGAACCGGCCGAGGGTTTCGCTGCAGAAGAGGTAGACCAGCGGCGGAAAACCTTGCGCGGCAAGCGGGGCATAGGCGTCGAGGTCAAGCCGGCTGCGGCGCAGCGCATCGAGGCTGCGCAGCGGCACGATCATCGCGGCGGTGCCGGCCGACACCTGCTGTATCGGCCTGCGGGTATCGATGTCGTCCGGCGAGATGCCGAGTGCCCGGGCCATCGGCTCGGGCGCGCAGCTTGGGCCGAGCGTCATCGGCGGCGCCTTGAACCACACGACCGCGTCGCCGTCGTAGGTGGGCTCGAATGCGACGGCCACCTGCCCCATTGCAAGATTGAGCCGGATCGGGCCGCGCGCATTTGCAGCAAGCTGCTGGCGGATCACCCAGGCGGTGCCGAGGAGGGGGTGGCCGGCAAAATCGATTTCGCGCGCCGGGGTGAAGATGCGCACGGCGTAGCCACCGTTCTGTTCAGGAACCGCGTTGACGAAGGTTGTTTCCGAAAAATCGGTTTCGGTCGCGATGCGCTGCATCGTCGCAGCGGGGAT
>DAHWJK010000224.1:0-6528 GCA_027344185.1 Thiobacillus sp. | reverse complement strand
CGCCAGCACTTCGAGCGCGCGCGGCAGATCGATCTCGTACACGCTGTCGGTCTTGGGGATCGACTTGAACTTGCCGTCGTGCAGCAGATAGGGCCCGAAGCGGCCGTTGTTGGCGACGATCGGCAGGCCGGTGGTCGGGTGGTGGCCGACCTCGCGCGGCAACGACAGGAATTTCAGCGCCAGTTCGAGCGTGGCGTTCTCCAGCGGAATGTCCTTCGGCCACGAGGCGCGGCGCGGCTTCGGCGCCTTCTTGTCTTCCGGCATGTCGCCGATCTGCACATACGGCCCGAAGCGGCCCGACAGCAGTTTGACGTCGAGGCCGCTCGCCGGATCCTGGCCGAGAATGTTGTCGCCCTCGGCCGTGGCGGCGTGCAGCGGCCGCGTGTAATCGCAGTCCGGGTAGCCGGAGCAGCCGATGAACAACCCGCGCTTGCTCGCCTGCATGAACAAGGGCTTGCTGCACTTGGGGCAGGGCTCCATGATCGGGCAGCCGCGCTCGACGTCCTGCTTGGCTTTCAGGTCGCCGTCGAATTCCTTCCAGAACTCGCCCAGCAGGCGCGACCACACCCGCTTGCCGTTCGACACGTCGTCGAGCTTGTCTTCCAGCTTGGCGGTGAAGTCGTAGTCGACATAATGGCTGAAATGACGGGTGAGGAAGCAGTTGACCAGGCGGCCGATGTCGGTCGGCTGGAAGCGCTTTTTCTCCAGCACCACGTACTCGCGGTCCTGCAGCGTGGAAATGATGCTGGCGTAGGTCGAGGGGCGGCCGATGCCGTATTCCTCCAGCGCCTTCACCAGGCTGGCTTCGGTGTAGCGCGGCGGCGGCTGGGTGAAGTGCTGTTCGCCGTAGAGCCTGTCGACCGGCAGGGTTTCGCCCTCGACCAGCGCCGGCAATTTGGACTCTTCTTCGTCCTCGTCGTCCTGGTACACCGCGAGGAAGCCGGCGAAGGCCAGCGTCTGCCCGGTGGCGCGGAAGGTGCCCTCGCCCACCGTGATGTCGGCGGCGACGGTGTCGAACTGCGCCGGCGTCATCTGGCAGGCGACGGTACGCTTCCAGATCAGCTCGTAGAGGCGGATCTGGTCGTGCGTCAGAAACGGCTTCACCGCCTCGGGCGTGCGCATTACCGCGGTGGGGCGCACCGCCTCGTGCGCTTCCTGCGCGTTCTTGGTCTTGGCCTTGTAGGCGATCGCCGCGGGCGGCAGGTAATCTTTATCGAAGTTAGCGCCCACATACTTGCGGATGTCGGTGATCGCTTCCTGAGCCAGGTTGACCGAGTCGGTCCGCATATAAGTGATGAGGCCGACCGGACCTTCGCCGAGGTCGACGCCCTCGTACAACTGCTGCGCGGTGCGCATCACGCGGTCGGTCGTCATGCCGAGCTGGCGGACGCCGGCCTGCTGCAGCGTCGAGGTGGTGAAGGGCGCTGCCGGATTGCGCGAGCGGCGCTTCTTCTCGATGCGCATCACGGTGGCATCGCGGCCCTCCAGCGTCGCCAGCCATTCCTTGCTGCGCGCCTCGTGTTCGACCGTGAACTGCTCGAGCTTCTCGCCGCGGAAATGAGTGAGTTTTGCGGTGAAAGCCTGGCTGCCTTTATGGCTGTCGAGGTGCAGCGTCCAGTATTCGCGCGGATCGAAGGCTTCGATCTCCAGCTCGCGCTCGACGATCATCCTCAGTGCCGGCGATTGCACACGGCCCGCACTCAAGCCCGGGCTGATTTTCTTCCACAGCAGCGGCGACAGGTTGAAGCCGACCAGATAATCCAGCGCGCGCCGCGCCTGCTGCGCGTCGACCAGATCGGAGGCGATTTCGCGCGGGTTGCGCACCGCGTCCTGGATGGCCGATTCGGTGATCTCGTAAAAGGCCACCCGCTTCATCGGCGTCTTGACCTTGCGTTCCTTGAGGATCTCGCTGATGTGCCAGGAAATCGCCTCGCCTTCGCGGTCCGGGTCGGTTGCCAGCAGCACCATGTCGGCTTTTTTGGCCGCCTTGACGATGGCCTCGACGTGCTTGGCGTTGCGCTCGATCACCTGGTACTTCATGGCGAAGGTTTCGGTATCGACCGCGCCGGTTTTCGGCTCCAGGTCGCGCACATGGCCGTAGCTGGCCAGGATGTCGTAGTCGTCGCCGAGGTATTTTTTCAGCGATTTGGATTTTGACGGCGACTCGACGATGACGAGTTTGGACATAGGGTTTTAGTGCAGACGTCCCGGCTCGTGGTTCAGCAACATGTCTTCCAGATGGGTGAAATGCTCGATCAGTCCGCGGCTCCACAACACGATCAGCGTCATCCAGCGCACGTGGTCGGGCTCGATGTCCTCGCCGGCCAGCGCCATCAGCCCGGAGATCACCCATTCGCGCGATTCGGGGTCGAGGATTTCGGCGCCGACCAGGAAGGACAGCTCGGCACGGCAGGCGTCGTTCAGGCGCTCGAGCTCTTCGGGCGCGTAATGGCGGTCGAAGGCCTGCGCCAGCCGGTCGTGCGTCGCGCTGCCGGACAGGTGGGCGTACCAGTCGAGCGCGGCGTGGATGTCGGCCTCCTCGAAACCGGCGGCAAACAGGCGCTTTTCAAGCGCATCGCGGTCTGGCGCGAGTTCGGCCATGCGGAAGCTTTCGTAGAGATAAACCAGGATGTCGAGCATAGGGGTCAGTGGATTTTTTGGTAGCGCCCGCCGGGCAAGGATGCAATACGCCCGTCCAGTTCAAGCGCCAACAGCTTCGCCGAAAGCGCTTCCAGCGTCAACCCGGTTCTTTGCGCCAGGGTGTCCAGGGTGACGGGCGCGCCGTCGAGCGCGGCCAGAACGGGATCGGTCGAATGCTCCGGCAAAGACGGTGGGGTCAGGCGCTGCGGCCACGCCAGTTCGTCGAGAATGTCGGCGGCCGACTCGACCAGCTTGGCGCCCTGCTTGATCAGCGCATGGCAGCCGCGCGCCAGCGGCGAATGGATCGAGCCGGGAATCGCAAACACGTCGCGCCCCTGTTCGGTGGCGACGCGTGCGGTGATCAGCGAGCCGCTGTCGGGTGCGGCCTCCACCACCAGAACCCCCCGGCTCAAGCCACTGATGAGACGGTTGCGGCGCGGAAAGTGACCCGGCAGCGGCGGCGTGCCGAGCGCGAACTCCGACACGATCAGGCCGTTTTCAACCAGCCGATGCGCCAGCGCCTTGTTGCGCGCGGGATAGACGCGGTCGAGCCCGGTACCGACGATGGCCACGCTGGATCCCGCCCCCGCGAGTCCGCCGCGGTGCGCCGCCGCGTCGATCCCGAGCGCAAGTCCGCTGATGATGGTGAGTCCGGCGTCGGACAGCGCGTGGGCAAACGCCTCGGCGTCGCGCATGCCCTGCGGGGTGGCATTGCGGCTGCCGACGATGCCGAAACCGGGCTGGTTCAGCAGCGCGCGCCGGCCCTTGCAGTACAGCACTGCGGGAGGATCGGCGATCTCCAGCAGGCTGCGGGGATAGTCGTCATCGGCCAGCGTCATCAGGCTGTTGCCGGGTTGCGCGAGCCAGTCCCGGGCGGCGGCCAGCGCGGCGGCATCGGGTTCGCCCAGCAGCGCGTCGCACTGGGCGGCGGACAGGTGCATCGTCAACGCGCTGCGGCCGGATGCCAAAACGGCCTCCGGAGAACCGAAGGCCGTCAGCAGGCGAAGCAGGCTGGTGTTGCCCACCCCTTCAGCCAGGGCGAGGCGCAGCCAGGGGTCGGTCACGAACGCGGCATCTTCTGCGTGCGCACGATCAGGGGTTCCTGACCGTATCGAGCAGGTAGACCGGCCCGTCGGACTGCATGATCAGCGCATACGACACGCGGTCGAACACGCGGTACAGCATCACCTGGCCGCTGTAGGCGTCGGGCAGCTTGACCGCCCGGTCGCTGCGGTTGCCGAGGCAAGTGCTGCGGAAGCTGTTGCGCACGTCGGCCGCCTGGTCGTAGGTGACCTTGCTGCCTTCCTTCAGGCAACGCACGTCGCTATAAAGCCAGGCGCCGCCATCGGGGACGCCGGTGGCCTTTTCATTGACCCAGGTCATGCGGTCTTTTTCGTCGCGCGTCAGCATCACGGCCTGGCCTTCGCGAAACACCGACAGCACATGGCCGGGTTCGAGGCCGTCGCGGCTGCCGCGGTTGATCACCACGGTCTGGTAGCGGCCGCTGTCGGACAGGCCGCCGTAGGCCGAGATGATGCGGCCGCTGACCGCGGTTTCGGGCGCGTGCGGGATGTATTCGAAGGTGGTGCTCTCGTCGGCTTCCACCAGTTTGTCCTTGGGCAGGATTTCCTGGGCCGACTGGGTGATGTGGATTTTCTGCGGCGCACCCTCGACCAGGGTGCGCGCATCGCCGAGGTATTCGACTTCGTAGCCCAGCACTTCGCCGGTTTCCGGGTCCTTGAGCTGCTTGCCGGGGCGCAGCACGTTCCAGCGGGTGACGCCGGGCTTGCCGCCGGTGGCGAAGGCGTCGTCGCCCGCGGCCAGCACCACCCGCTCGGCGTTGCTGCCCAGAATGAAGGGCGCGTCGTCAAGCGCGCCTTTCGGCACCACGCGCGGCTGCGATAGGAAGGGGTGGATCACGCGGATCGGGATGGCCGGGATCGCGTCGCTGCCGATTTCGCTTGCACGCGCGCCGGGCGACAGCCGGACGGTCTGCATGCCGCCCTTGTTGCCCCGCACCAGCGACAGCCGCGGCGCCTTGCCGCTGCGGTCGAGCACGATGAGATCGCCCGGATAAATCAGGTGCGGGTTCCTGATCTCGTCGCGGTTCAGATTCCAGATCTGCGGCCAGCGCCACGGATCCTTGAGGAACTTGCCGGAGATGTCCCACAGGGTGTCGCCCTTGACGACCACATGGGTGTCCGGGGCGTTGTCCTGCAGTTTAAGGGTGTCAGCCAGCGCCGGTGCAGCCAGCAGCAGGGCAAGAGAGACAGCGAGTAGGCGCACGGGGGAACCCTCCATTTAGACCTTGTCTAATTTTGCGTTGAAAATATACTGTGCGCTTAGCTTACGGCTATCCGTGACCTTATATTTAGTGCGGCGCGCCAGATTTATGCAGATTTTGCATCAAAGTGTGCGCCCATCCCTTTCTTTCGTAAAGCTTCGTTATGGCCAGACTCGACATTTTGCATTACCCCGATGCGCGTCTTCACACCGTCGCCAAGCCGGTGAAGGCGGTCGACGAACGCATCCGCCAGCTGGTCGACGACATGGCCGAGACCATGTACGCCGCCCCCGGCATCGGGCTGGCCGCGACCCAGGTCAACGTGCATGAACGCGTCATCGTGATCGACATCTCCGAAACGCACGATGCGCTGCAGGTGTTCATCAATCCCGAGCTCGTCGCCCAGGCGGGCACCGAGGAAAGCGAGGAAGGCTGCCTGTCGGTGCCCGGCGTATTCGACAAGGTGACCCGCGCCGAGCGCGTCACCGTGCGTGCGCTCGACCGCGACGGCAAGCCGTTCGAACTGGAAGCCGACGGCCTGCTGGCGGTGTGCATCCAGCACGAGATGGATCATCTGATGGGCAAGGTCTTCGTCGACTACCTGTCCAATCTCAAACGCAATCGCATCAAGGCCAGGCTGCTGAAGCAGGCACGCGAGCACCGGCCCGACGCCGCGCCGGTGCGCGCGTCGCTCTGAGCCGGCCGGTGCGGATTCTGTTTGCCGGCACGCCGCCGTTTGCGGCCGCCGCCCTTAATGCTCTGGCCGCCGCCGGACACGAGATCGTCGGCGTGCTGACCCAGCCTGACCGTCCAGCCGGGCGCGGCATGAAGCTCACCCCCAGCGCGGTCAAGCAGGCGGCGCTGGCGCGCGGGCTGCCGCTGTCGCAGCCCGCCAGCCTGAAGACTCCCGAAGTCCAGGCCGAGCTCGCCGCGCTGAATGCCGACGTCATGGTGGTCGCCGCCTATGGCCTGATTTTGCCGCAGGCGGTGCTCGACCTGCCGCGCTTCGGCTGCCTCAACATCCATGCCTCGCTGCTGCCGCGCTGGCGCGGCGCGGCGCCGATCCAGCGCGCGATCCTGGCGGGCGACGCGGAAACCGGCATCACCATCATGCAGATGGACGCCGGCCTCGATACCGGGGCGATGCTGTCGAAAACCGTGGTGCCGATCCGCGACAGCGACACCGCGGCCAGCCTGCACGATGTGCTGGCCATGGCGGGCGCCGAAGCCATTGTCGCGGCGCTGGCGAATTATTCGACGCTTGTCCCGGTGGCGCAGGACGACGCGCAGGCCACCTATGCCGCCAAGCTCGGCAAGGACGAGGCCCGGCTCGACTGGCGCCAGCCCGCGGACGCGCTGGCGCGTGCGGTACGCGCCTACAATCCGGTGCCCGGCGCGTGGACGCTGCTGGATGGCGCGCCGCTCAAAATCTGGGCAGCGCAAACGGCTGCGGGCACCGGCGAGCCGGGCATTGTGCTGCGAGCCGATGCGGAGCAGCTGCTCGTCGCCTGCGGTGACGATGCGCTGGCCCTGCAGGAGCTCCAGCCGGCGGGCAGCAAGCGGATGCGCGCCGCCGCGTTTCTCGCCGGGCGGCCGCTGCCGCC